>CAZXSC010000141.1:0-6237 GCA_964643045.1 uncultured Rhodospirillaceae bacterium | reverse complement strand
ACGGTACCCTGAAGGATTGCTATAAAAAGTGCAACGACAAGACAAAAATGTCCAATCTCAACTATCATAAGATTATTCTTTTCTACTTGGTTTCCATTTACCAGATTTTTTTAATGCCTCTGAAACTTCGGGTGGCATATATGTTTCATCGTGTTTTGCAAGGATTTCACTCGCGACAAATATGGAATTTTTATATATACCCTCCGCAATTATACCCTGCCCTTCTCTAAATAAGTCGGGAAGAATTCCCTTATACTCTACCACGACCGAAGTATTAAGATCTGTCACCTTAAATCGATTAACTGTACCTTTAGTGACTGTGCCCTTTTCGACAAGGCCTCCAATACGAAGACGTTGTTCAGGATTTATTTTACCCTTCGAAAATTTCTGAATTACTTCGGTTGGACTTAGAAAAAATACTATATTGTCCTCAAAAGCTAACAACACAAGAGTTGAGGCTAAAGCGAGCATGACTATACCAAGGGTGACGAAAGACAGGCGCTTGTGTTTACGTTTCATTATCACTGGCTTTTTCTTGTAATAAATCCAGTTCAGATTGAGAGGATTTTAAGAATTTTCGGCTTTGAATTAATAGGCCAATTAGTACGATAGCGGATAAGCCGTACGAACCCCAAACAAAGTAACCGTATCCTCCCATACTAAAAAAATTAAGTATTGCCTCTGTCATATTCTAAGCCTCGGCCTTATTAATCAGGAGTGTACGGATTTTACTGTTGTTTATTTCAGCGCGAGTTCGAATAAATAGTATCCAAAAATAAAGTGTCGTATAGCCGATTGCTAGTAAAATTAGCGGCGTTAACATCGTTGGATGAATTGAAGGGCCATCCAATTTAATTACACTAGCGGGTTGATGAAGCGTATTCCACCAGTCAACACTAAACTTAATGATAGGCACGTTAATGACGCCGACTATAGATAATATTGCAGCGGCTCGGGCCCCCCGACTATTATCATCAAAGGCGTTGTATAAGACCATGTACCCAAGATACAGAAAAAATAAAATTAACACCGAAGTCAGCCGAGCATCCCATACCCACCAGGTTCCCCACATTGGTTTGCCCCATAATGAACCGGTTGTGAGTGCCAGGAATGTGAATGATGCCCCTATGGGGGCCGTTGATTTTGCGATGATGTTTGCTATCAAGTGTTTCCAAATTAGCGCTACAGCACTCGCCAAGGCGAGAGTTACATAGCAGAACATAGCCATCCAAGCAGCAGGAACATGAACATACATTATACGCACGGTTTGGCCCTGTTGATAATCTGGTGGAGAATGGAATAGGGCGTAATATAGGCCAATTCCAATCGCGGCCAAGGTCACCAACATTACAATTGGTTGTAACTTTAATATTAATCTTAGATATCGGGTAGGGTTAGCTAAATAGTTAAACATGTCCCTGTACTTTTATTCGACGGCTTGCCGGAGTGCTGCCGCGCTTGCCCAAGGACAAAGTGTAATTCCGGCAAGAAATATACCACCCAAAATTAGCAATTGTGGCCTACTGGAAAGGTGAATAAGTGCTGAATCAACTGCGCTTACACCAAAAATCAGTATAGGTGTAAATAATGGCAGGATCAAAAGTGATAGTAAAACACCACTTCGACGCGCCCCTAAAATAAGTGCAGCACCAATGGAACCAATTAAACTCAATGTGGGGGTCCCCAGAGCTAGTGCAGCTAGTAAGATACCATATCCAGAGCTATCCATATTGAGAAGTGTTGCTAACAAAGGAGAAACAATAATCAAGGGGAAACCCGTCGTTAACCAATGAGCGAGGGTTTTAGCTAGGACGATGACCTCTAACGGTTGTGCAGTGAGGATTAATAAATCCAGGCTACCGTCTTCAAAATCTGATTGGAACATACGGTCCATAGAAAGCATGGTTGACAATAAAGCTGAAACCCAAATTATGCCTGCACTGATCCGGTTTAAAATACCAGATTCGGGGCCCACGCTTAGAGGGAACAATACAACGACCAGAACGAAAAATATTATAATCATCGAGCTGTCCTTACCATGGCGAATGGTGAGTTGAAGTTCGCGTCGGACCAAACTGAAAAAAACCTGTAAGTTATTATTCATGATCATAACCCTTACCCGACGCTTTGGGATTTGTGAAACATTGAAACATCGAGATTATTACAGTTTAAACCCAAGTCGTCATGCGTTGCTATGGCAGTTAAACCGCCGGCCCTTTGATGCCCCGATATAGCTTCGTTGAGTATGCGAAGTGACTCCGTATCAAGAGAATTTGAGGGTTCATCCAGAAGCCAAAGCGGTGCCTTCGTTGCGTAGATTCTAGAAAGGTTGAGACGTTTGCGTTGCCCGGCCGATAGAAACCGCGCTGGCAAAGAGGCTAGATGGCTAAGTGAAAATTTAGTCAAAGCCTCGTGAACAAAACGTTCCTCTTTATCAACGTTCGCCATTCTTGCCCAGAAAGAAAGATTTTCCTCAACAGTTAATGCTGCTTTGACCGCATCTTGATGGCCTACGTAATGGAGTATTTGGTGAAAAAGTTCTGGTTCACTTAGAATATTCTCCTTTTTCCATAGCACTACGCCCTTGGCTGGACGGATGAGGCCGGCCATTAGTCGGAGTAAAGTTGATTTGCCACTGCCGTTAGGTCCTTTGAGATGCAGTATCTGACCCTTCTTGATAGAGAAGCTAAGCTCGGTAAAAACCAAGCGCTCACCGCGGATACAAGTCAGGTCCGTGCCAGAAAATTTGGTCATCATTTATTAAGTACAGGACTATAATCAAGGAAACAATAATTTCTGTAATTGTAGCTAAAATTATATTAGAATTTTTTGTCAGGGGTTTTTAGCTAATTGTCTTTTATTAACGAGGGAACCAATGCGGCTGGGTAAAATATAAAATATAAAATATGATCAGTGCTATGGTGGGTACGGCAAGCATTATAACTTTAATATTTGGGCGCATAATTTTTTTTACCTAACAAGCTGAAAGCATTTCCTTAGTTTTATTTATTTTGATTCGAATAGATTGTGCATGTTCTAAATTTTGCCGGCGTTCCTCGTCTGAGATTCCACATTCATTCGGGTATTCATCAGCAATTTGAATTTTTTTTATACAAGCATCGAGCGCACGATCAAGTTCTTTTAGCTGTTGCTTAAGGGAACGTTGTTCGGGTGTTCCCTGACTGCGTGACCAGCGTCGATAGGCTACGAAACCTAGGAGGGCTGTAAAAACTATCCCATATGCCCAAAATATTCCATGACCTGGATCCTCTCCATCGGCAAAGCCAAAATGAGCTAATGACCCGGACAATGGTAACAAACAACCAACTAATAAAGTCCCAATTAATAAGTTATAGCGCATAACTTTATTTGAGCTTGATTGGCTAAGATCCCGCCCCAAAAGAACTAATCCGCGTAAGGAACGTATAATCTGACTCAATTACCATAATTGCCACAAAAACGAGCAATAATGTCGGCGGCAACAGAATAGCAAAGCTTAATGCCCATCTCTCCCACTTTATATGCATGAATACAGCAACAATATATCCGGCTTTTAGCATCATAAATATTAAAATTAATGTCCATCGAAGATACCCTTGGAAATCAAGGTAATCGACCATGTAGGAGAAAGCACTTAATATGAATAACAAAACCCATACTTTTATATAAATTCCGAGTGGATGCTGTTGACCTTCTGCGTGTGCCATATGGTCCTCCTACCAAAGATAAAAGAATGCAAAAATAAAAACCCAAACCAAATCGACAAAATGCCAATAAAGTCCCATCGTCTCTACAATTTCGTAGTTACCTTTTCGGCTCGTGAAGAAACCTTTCTTTTCAACATCGTAATCCCCCCGCCAAACTTTACGGGCAATAAGAATAAGAAATAAAACTCCACAAGAAACATGGAAACCATGAAATCCGGTGATCATAAAAAAACTTGACCCAAATTGAGACGCCCCAAATGGATTTGCCCAAGGTCGAACGCCATCCATGATTAATTTTGTCCACTCAAAGGCTTGCATGCCAACGAACGAAGCTCCAAAAAGGGCTGTAATGAGTAGATAAAACACTGTTTTCTTTCTGTCCTTGCGGTAGCCATAATTGACAGCCAGGACCATGGTTCCACTGCTGGTGATCAGAATGAAAGTCATAATCGCAATGAGGATGAGGGGGATTGGTTCTCCACCCAAAGATAAAGCAAAAATTTCACTTACAGGAGGCCATTCAACTGCGGTTGACATCCGGACGGTCATATAAGAAATCAAGAAGCAGGTGAAAATAAAGGTATCACTGAGAAGGAATATCCACATCATGGCCTTGCCCCAGGGCACCTTCTTAAACGTGCGCTGGTCAGAGGACCAATCGTCGGCGAGACCTGTTAGTCCTGGTTTTAAATCACCTGGTTCTGCAACTGCTGTACTGGAATTTTGAGGCGCCATAACGTCGAATCCTTTTTTAACTTACCAATAATAACACGAATAAAATTAACCAAATCATCAATAAATAATGCCAATAGGTAGTGCACAACTCCACGCTTAATTTTACGTCTGAAACAGAACCCCCTGACCGCGAAATATTTCTTACTTTTAACATACTTCGTCCCCAAGCAATTAGTCCGCCGGCCATATGAGCCCCGTGGAGGGCCGTCACCAAGTAAAAAAAAGCATTAGCCGTATTGCTGCTAGCGTAATATCCTATTTCTACCATTTGTTGCCAACCATATAACTGACCCACAAGGAAGGCGATTGTCAGGACGCCAGCGAAAATCAATCCATCGCGGACGCCTGCTAGATTATCTCGTTTCGTATTATTTTGGGCCCACTGCATGGCTACGCTACTTGCAATCAATACACATGTATTGAGCCAGAGCACCCAAGGCTCCGGCATGGATGTCCAATTTGCAAACAGCATTCGGTCACCGTAGGCTATTGTTGTCAATAAAAAGACGACCGTAACAACTACCAGAAACACACGAAGTCCAACTTTGCCTGCCGGCAAAAAGAACGCACTATTGGCCGTAGCACTATCAATTTGTGCAGGGTCCGCCAACCAAGGCTTTTTAGTGAGTTCGTCGAAAATACCCAAGTGACTAAGGCCCTATTTTACTTTGTCCGGTGGCAAGTTTTGTGGCACAAAATCCGCTTTAACACCTGGAACACTATACTCGTAGGCCCAGCGATAACACAGTGGAAGTTCCTTGCCAAAGTTGCCGTGACCAGGAGGAGTGGTTGCTGTTTGCCATTCAAGCGTGGTGCCATTCCATGGATTATCACCCGCGGGTTTTCCTTTAAACACACTCCAAATTATATTGATAATAAATACGACCTGTGCGAAACCAACTATCAGAACTGCAATGGTAATAAATTCGTTTAGCGTGACCGCGGACTCAGGTACAAAAGATGTTTCTCCAATTTCAAAATATCTTCTTGGCACCCCGACAAAACCGAGATAATGCATCGGGAAATATACTAGATAACTGCCTAAAAAAGTTACCCAGAAGTGGAATTGGCCCCAGCCTTCGTGGAGCATCCGCCCCGACATCTTTGGAAACCAGTGATAGATGGCTGCAAAAATGACCAAGACAGGAGCAATTCCCATTACCATGTGGAAATGGGCAACAACAAACATGGTATCTGACAAGGGAATATCAACGATCACGTTACCAAGAAACAGCCCCGTAATACCGCCATTTAGGAAGGTAAGAATAAAAGCAATACAAAACAACATCGGTATGGTTAGGTGAATATTGCCTTTATATAGGGTTAAGACCCAGTTATATAACTTGAGAGCCGTCGGCACAGCGATAATTAAAGTAGTGGTAGCAAAGAAAAAGCCAAAATAAGGGTTCATGCCACTGACATACATATGATGCGCCCACACAATAAAGCTTAAACCGCCAATGGCAACGATTGCCCAAACCATCATGCGATATCCAAAGATATTTTTTCGCGCGTGAGTGCTGATAATGTCAGAGACAACGCCGAAGGCCGGCAAGGCAACTATATATACTTCAGGGTGGCCAAAGAACCAAAATAAATGCTGAAATAAAAGGGGACTGCCGTTCTCATGTGACATCAGTTCGCCTTGCACGATCATTTCGGGCATGAAAAAACTTGTCCCGAGAAGTTTATCAAAAAGTGTCATAATGGCCGCAACGAATAACGCTGGAAAAGCCAATAACGCCAATATGGTGGCGACAAAAATACCCCATACCGTTAATGGCATCCGCATCAA
>CAZXSC010000140.1:0-6252 GCA_964643045.1 uncultured Rhodospirillaceae bacterium | reverse complement strand
GGTCCTTGAACGACTTCTAATGAGTTTGGTTTAATTAATTCTTGCCAATTTTTCTGAATCACGAGAGCGCCTCAATAAAGCAATAGAATAAAATCCACATTGGCCAGCTTCTATTTAAAATCAACTAACCAACAACCGAATAGTTAGACACGACGTCTTTTGCGCGGCCGACAGCCATTATGTGGGATTGGTGTCACGTCACGTATCGCTGTGATTATAAATCCAACTGTCTGTAATGCACGCAGTGCCGACTCACGACCGGAACCCGGTCCTTTAACTTCAATTTCCAGGGTTTTCACCCCATGTTCCTGCGCTTTCCTACCTGCATCTTCAGCAGCAATTTGTGCTGCATAAGGCGTGGATTTGCGAGAACCTCGGAATCCCTGACTTCCTGCCGATGACCAAGAAATAGCATTCCCTTGAGCGTCCGCTATAGTAATAACCGTATTATTGAATGTTGCATTCACATGAGCAACGCCAGACGTGATATTCTTCCGCTCGCGCCGACGTGGGCGTACTGTTGCAACCTTTGCCATTCTTGATCTAATTCCCTAAATAAAATCCTGGAAACAAACCCATTACTTCTTCTTACCGGCTATTGTCTTTGCTGGGCCTTTACGCGTCCGAGCATTAGTATGGGTTCGTTGGCCACGCACCGGCAACCCGCGCCGATGGCGGATACCACGATAGCAACCCAAGTCCACTAATCGCTTGATATTCATAGATGTTTCACGACGTAAATCACCCTCAACCTTAAACTCTGAATCAATTAAATCGCGGATTCTTGCGACCTCACTGTCCGTTAGTTCATGTACGCGACGATCTAACGAGATCCCATTTCTAGTGCAGATTCTCTTGGCATTAGCACGACCAATTCCAAATATATAAGTAAGCGCAACTTCAACCCTTTTTTGAGTTGGAATATTAACGCCAGAAATGCGGGCCAAAGTCGATGCTCCTTAGCATAAAATCAGTTTCAATTACTATTACTGGGGGTTCCCAAAGTCGCGCGATTATAGGCACAAAGCATCCAAAGTCAATGCGTTAGATCTAATTTTTGCATATCTTAAAATATCGGTTATCCCCGCGTAACAATCTCCTTAATTTGATCGAAAACTTCACCCATATCACGCATCCCATCAACGTATTGTAAAACACCTTTATCAGCATAAAACGGTAATATCGGGGCTGTTTGTTTCCAATAAGAAATAAGTCTAGAACGAACAGTCTCTGGATTATCGTCAGACCGCCTTGAGAACTTCGTAGATCCACATTTATCACACTTGTTTTCTTCAATGGGTTTTCTAAATTTATTGTGATAGCCAATACCACATTCTGCACAAGAGAAGCGACCAGAAAGACGCTCAACGATGACATCTTCATCAACCTTTAACTGGATAACATAATCCATTCTTAGTAGCTTTTCCGACAACATCATATCAAGAGCTTTTGCTTGTGCCTTGGTACGCGGGAAACCGTCTAGAATAAATCCGTCTGTACCTATATACCTGTCAATTTGATCCGACATCATTTCGATCATCATGTCATCAGGAACCAAATCTCCCAAATCCAACTTTTCTTTTGCTGCCCTACCAAACTCGCTACCTGAGTTAACTTCAGAACGAAGCATTTCACCTGTAGACAGCTGAACAAGATTAAATAATTCTGCTATTTTTTCACATTGAGTACCTTTTCCAGCTCCCGGAGGACCTAAAATAATTAGGTTCATACTAGCGGCGCCCTTTCAAACGTGACTTATTTATCAGGCCTTCATATTGGTGCGCTAACATGTGTGATTGCACTTGGGCAACGGTATCCAAAGTCACCGTAACAACTATCAAAAGACTTGTGCCTCCAAAGAAGAACGGGACTGACCAATTTGAAATAAGGATCTCAGGCAAAAGCGCTACAGCAACTAAATATATAGAACCGATCACGGTCAAACGCGTCGTAACGTATTCTAAATATGCTGCCGTATTCTGTCCTGGCCGAATACCCGGAATAAACCCTCCATGCTTTTTAAGGTTGTCTGCTGTTTCTTCTGGATTAAATACAACCGCTGTATAGAAGAAAGCAAAAAATGCGATCAGAGTACTGTATATAATTAGGTAGGTAGGTTGACCACGGCCAAGCAATGATGAAACACTTGTCAACCATTCAGGTCCAGAGTTAGCCATAAAACTAATCACAGTGGTGGGCATCAATAAAAGTGAACTTGCAAAAATAAGCGGGATCACGCCTGACGTGTTTAACTTGAGTGGCAAATGTGAACTCTCGCCACCGTACATTTTGTTGCCTTGCTGGCGTTTTGGGTATTGCACGACAAGGCGGCGCTGAGCGCGTTCCACGAAAACGATACCATATATCACCAACACAGCCATAATCAATATGCCCATTATTATGCCAGAAGAAATTGCTCCTGTACGCCCTAATTCTAGAGTACCAGCTAGAGCACTAGGCAGTTCAGCAACTATACCCGCAAAGATTATTAAAGAAATACCATTACCAACGCCTCGCGCAGTAATTTGCTCTCCTAGCCACATCAAAAACATTGTGCCTCCGACCAACGTTACAATTGCTGTGAATCGAAAAAATGCTCCTGGATCCATTACGGCTGAACCTCCAGAGCCCCTCATACCCTCTATACCAACGGAAATACCATAGGCCTGCATTGCCGCAATCAATACCGTCAAATAGCGGGTATATTGATTTATCTTTTTTTGACCTTGCGCACCTTCTTTTTTGAGTTGCGCCATAGATGGCGAGATTGCTGTCATCAACTGCATAATGATAGCGGCCGAAATATAAGGCATGATGTTTAGAGCAAATATAGTCATCCGACCCAAAGCGCCCCCAGCAAACATATTAAACATGCCTAGAATCCCACCAGCTTGTTGGCGAAAAATATCTTGTAAAATTACAGGATCAATTCCTGGTAAAGGAATATAAGTACCAAGCCTATAAACAATCAAAGCGCCTAAAGTAAACCACAGTCGTCGCTTAAGCTCGGTCGCCTTGTTAAAGGCACCAAAATTCATATTAGCAGCAAGTTGTTCAGCAGCCGACGCCATAGTAACCCTTGATAAACCTTCAGATAATCAATTTTTGTATAATACCAAGCTATTTTTGCAGTTCAGCATCTTCATTCTCTTCAAGGGCAGGATCCAAATTTTCATCTTCAGATACAACTGCCTTTGTTACTGGCCCAGCTGCTAATTTCTTGGCAACCGTTTTTTCGGATTTTTCCCGTGCAAGTTTTTCCACGTTCGTCGGATTCGGCAATACAACTTTGCCTCCTGCTTTTTCAATTGCAACTATTGCAGATTTACTAGCTCCCGATACTTCACAAGAAATATTTGCCTCAATTACACCTTTTCCTAGAATTCGAACGCCATCTTTATTACCGCGAATTAGGCCTGCAGCTGCCAATGTTTCCGGGTTGACCTTCTTCTTCACATCCAACTTTTTTTCATCAATAGCTTTTTGCAGCCGGCCTAAATTGACTATTTCAAATTCCTTGGAAAATACATTATTAAATCCGCGTTTTGGTGTTCGACGATAAATTGGCATTTGCCCACCTTCAAAACCTAAGACCGATACACCGGACCTTGACTTTTGACCTTTTACACCACGCCCCCCAGTCTTGCCTTTGCCGGATCCTTCACCGCGGCCAACTCTAACGCGTGATTTCCTAGCCCCGTCATTATCACGAATGTTGTTTAGTCTCATTCCAACGCTCCTTATGAACCAGCTTCGACACGAACTAGATGCTGGACTTTATTGATCATACCACGAACGGAAGCGCTATCTTCTACAGTACGTGTCCGATTCATCTTATTCAGTCCTAGGCCAATCAACGTCTTGCGCTGATTTTTCCCGCGTCCGATGGGGCTGCCAATTTGCGTAATCCTTATATTTTCTTTATCTGCCATAACATCTAACCCTACCCGTTTGAATTTGTCCCATTATTTAAACTAGCTTGAGCTCCACCCCGTCGCCCAACAATGTCACCAACTTTTTTGCCACGTTTCGCTGCAACCGCTCGGGGCGAGACAAGATTTTGCAGCGCATCGAAAGTTGCTTTGATCATATTATAAGGATTTTGAGAGCCATTAGACTTAGCTACAACGTCTTGAACTCCCAATGACTCGAATACTGCGCGCATCGGTCCACCAGCTATAATGCCCGTACCAGCCGGGGCTGCCCTTACAACAACTCTACCAGCACCGAAACGGCCTTCTGCATCGTGATGTAATGTACGTCCTTCGCGAAGGGGCACCCTAATTAACTTACGCTTTGCGGAATCAGTAGCCTTGCGGATGGCTTCGGGAACTTCACGAGCCTTACCACTGCCAAAACCAACGCGTCCCCGACCATCACCAACTACAACTAATGCTGCAAAACCAAATCGACGGCCACCCTTAACCACTTTGGCAACACGATTAATACCGACTAATTTATCTATTAACTCGTCAACATCTTTTTCATCACGTCCTCCGCGGCCCGGATTCCCTGACTGCCCTTGACGAGACTGATTACGCTCTTTTTGTCCTCGCGCATTGAACTCTTGAACCATACCTAAGACTCCTAAAATAATAAGCCGCCCTGACGGGCAGCCTCCGCCAAAGCTTTAACTCGGCCATGGTATAAATATCCTCCTCGGTCAAAAACAACCTTATCCACACCAGCCTTAATTGCCCGTTCGGCAACAATTTGACCTACATGTGATGCAGCTTCAACGTTTGCCCCTGTCTTCAATTTACTGCGCACGTCACGATCTATTGAGGAAGCAGATGCCAAGGTAACACGATTCGTGTCGTCAATAACTTGAGCATAAATGTGCTTTTCAGAACGATAAACGGCTAAACGGGGACGACCGTTGTTGTTGTTTTTTACTTTGCCGCTTGTACGTTGACGACGACGATTATAAAGTGCATTAGAAGTTTTCATTGCCTACTTCTTCTTTCCTTCTTTTCGTAGTATAATCTCATCTTTATATTTTACCCCTTTACCCTTATAAGGTTCTGGCGTTCGATAAGAACGAATTTTAGCTGCAACACTACCTACAACTTGTTTATCAATTCCAAAAATTTCTATATCGTTTGGCGTTTCACATTTAATCGTAATACCCTCTGGAATGGGATAGCGGATTTCATGGCTATATCCCAACTGAAGAACAAGGTCTTTACCTTGAATCTGAGCGCGGTAACCAACGCCATTGATTTGTAATTCTTTAGTAAATCCTTCACTAACGCCAGTAACCACATTACTTGCTAAGGATCGAAATGTACCCCATAATTTCTTAGCTTGTATCGAATCATTAGCTGGCTTAACCCATAAATTCCCATCATCCAATGACACGTCTACTTCGTCAGCAAATGTCAGGTTCAACTCACCTACTTTTCCTTTGGCAGTCATGACCTTATTTGCAAGGTCAACAGTAACTCCTTCTGGAATATTGACTGGTACTAATCCTATACGTGACACTTACTACGCCCTTTCAAACCTAAAACACATGACACAAAATTTCACCTCCAACATTGGCAGCCCGCGCTTCAGAATCAGACAATACTCCTTGAGGGGTGGACAAAATCGCGATTCCCAATCCATTATAGATGCGGGGCAAGTCTTTAATTTTTGAATAAACACGACAACCAGGGCTAGAAACACGGCTTATCTCTTTAATCACAGGCTCGCCGTCATAGTACTTTAGCTCGATTGTAATTTCATCAATGCCTTTCCTAATACTTGCACTAGAATAATCACGAATATAGCCTTCACGCTTCAAAACGGCGAGAACATTTGCTCGAAGTTTTGAAGAGGGCGTATTCACCGAACTTTTTTTAGCCATTTGACCATTCCGAATACGTGTTAAAAGATCCGCTACAGGATCACTCATTGACATTATATGTGTTCCTCCCTTACCAACTTGATTTTACCATGCCGGGAATCATCCCATTCGACGCAAATTCGCGTAAAGCAATGCGGGACATACGGAATTTACGATAATTACTTCGGCCTCGACCTGAAATTTCGCAGCGCAATCTGACACGTACCTTAGATGAGTTACGAGGCAATCGAGCGAGCTTCAATTGAGCTTCAAAACGCTCTTCTGCCGACAAGGCGTTATCCTTTGTTATAGCTTTGAGAATTGTACGTTTACCCGAAAACTTGCCTGATAGACGAATACGTTTTTTATTTCGTTCAACGACACTTTTCTTAGCCATGATTAATCAAGCTCCATTCATCCAT
>CAZXSC010000139.1:0-6364 GCA_964643045.1 uncultured Rhodospirillaceae bacterium | reverse complement strand
ATCCCCGAATTGCTGAAGTGGCTCTCGAAGGCGGCTGGGAGTTTATGGGCCATGGCTATATACAAGGTCCCATGCATAAACTTGAAAACCAGCGTGAGCACATCCAAAGTACAATTAATACAATTAAAAACTTTACCGGCAAGGCTCCCGTCGGATGGGAAAGCCCTGGCCTTACAGAAACCATGGAAACACTCGATATCCTATCTGACTGTGGGATTGAGTATGTTGCGGACTGGCCCCTCGATGATCAACCCGTTGCACTCAAAACGACCTCTGGCAAACCGATGTTTTCTGTTCCATATCCTGTCGAGACAAATGACATTACTATAATGGCACTGCAACAACATTCTTCCGAGGAATTTGCAACACGTTGCATAGACCACTTCGATCGACTTTATGAGGAAAGCGCCAATATTACGCGTATTATGGGTATCAGCATGCATACCTATATTTCAGGCGTACCTCACCGTTCTAAATATGTTGAGCAGGTTTTTAAACACATCACAAGCAAGCCCGATGTATTGATCTGGACCGGCGAACAAATTTTGAAATGGTACCAAACTCAAATCAAATGACATTCAACGCTAACTCATCATGGTAAAAAATTAACTACCTGACCTTCTAATAATTTAGACGCATTGCGCTACCCCATTAGATTGATTAGTCTTCATCTTTCTATTTAAACTGGCCCACAAAAGGATCAAAAGAAACAATGATAGATTTATACACGTGGTTTACCCCCAATGGCCGCAAGGTTTCGATTATGCTTGAAGAAACCGACATGGAATACGAAGTGCACCCAATTGCGCTTAATAAAGGGGAACAAAACGATCCGGAGTTTCTAAAAATAGGACCGAACAACAAAATCCCGGTCATTGTCGATAGAGGTTCGGGTTTCTCAATTATGGAATCGGGTGCTATTCTCCAATATTTAGGCCAGAAATCCGGAAAATTCATGCCTTCGGAGGGCGACGATTATTGGAAAATGCAGGAATGGTTGATGTTTCAAATGGCGAGCGTTGGCCCAATGATGGGACAAGTGCACACGTTTGTTCATTACCAAGAAGGAAAAAACGTAGAAGCCTCGAAAAGGTATTTAACAGAAACAAAGCGTATTTACGGCGTAATGGACAAACACCTAGTAAACCGCAACTATTTTCTGGATTGGGGTTATTCGATCGTTGATATTGCAATTTTTCCATGGGTAGGCCGCTGCGATTGGCAGACAATTGATTTAAATGAATATGAGAATGTTAAACGGTGGTACCTCAATATCAAAGAACGTCCTGCCGTGATACGGGGTTGGAATGTGCCGGAGAATGACCAGCCTATGCCAATACCAAGTTAGTTCACCCAAATCTTAACAATCGGAGTTGTTTATCATGCCTGCATATTGGGTAGCACGATCCAAAATTAATACGCCTGAAAACTATGTAAAATATACTGCTCTCGTTGGCGATATTTTGGAAGAGTATGGTGGAAAACCATTGTCGCGCGGCGGCAAATTCCAAATAATGGAGGGCCCTGATTACTTTGAGAGGTTTGTTGTCATAGAATTTCCAACCTTTGACGATGCCGTCGCATGTTTTGAATCCAAAGCATACCAAGAAGCAGCAGTCCACCGGCGCGATGGATCCGGTGAAGTAGAAACGGTCATTTTAGACGCAACCGAAGGAATGGGGGCTAATTGATTTACGGGTTAATAAATTAACAAAGGCTAATCAGCACATTTTGAGAAATTTTACTGTTTAAAGTGTTTATTTGATCATCAAAATTAAAAATGCTATAGGTTCAGCAATTAGAATAATTCGAACAGAGGGGCCTTAAAGACATAATGGCAGGGGAACTATCAACGCAAACTAGCAAAATCGAGAGTATCTGTGAATCTTTTTCCAATACGTTGAATGTGATTTCAGGTATTTGGCTTTTTTCAATAACAGCCCTAATTCTTTATGACGTCATCGGCAGAGAAGTCTTTTCAGCACCGTTTCATGGCACAAATGAAATTGTCTCAAATTCTGTGCTTTCCATCCTAATGCTCCAACTACCATTGACTGTCATTAATCGCAGTTCCCTTAGAACAACAATACTCTACGGTAAATTAAGCCCCCGGGGTAAAGCTAGAACAGAGGCAATTTCCTATTTGTTAGCTGGTCTCGTATTTCTTGGTATCGCCTATGGCAGTTGGGAAAATATGATTGAATCATGGGATATCCTTGAACTTGAAGGATCTGGTATTGTGGAAATTCCTGTATACCCTATTCGAACACTTGTTGTCTTTATAGGATTTGTTGGTGCTTTCGTATGTTCGCTGATGGTGTACAACTCATTTAAAAAGCCGGAATTATTTGAATAAAAGTCAGAAATGCAAAACGGTGTGAATGAAAATAACTACCTTTGAGGGAGGAGATAAAGCCGAAATTTGAAATAAAATAATCGGCCAAGTCAATTAAATAAATGGAACTAGAACAAACAACAATCCTGCTCGGTATGTTCGCTCTTATGCTAGCCGGCATATTAGTGGGGGTTCATATTGCTTTTGCTTTTGCCGTAACGGCTCTAATTGGCAACATCTTGATTTTCGGTGACGGGGACTTACAAGAAGGTTTTAATATTGCTATGAGTGGATTGGGCAGTGTCGCCTACGAATATCTCCGAAGTGAAGTTTTTGCAGCTATACCACTTTTTATGTTATTAGGCGATTTCGTGAATAAATCCGGATCCGCACGCGATCTTTATAAATTAATTAATCATACAATGAAATTTATCCCTGGACGCTTAGCCGTGGCAACGGTTGCGGGAAATGCTGTTTTTGCCGCTGTTACAGGTGTAAGTATAGCTGCTGCGGCTGCCTTCAGCCGGATTGCGTATCCACAAATGCGCTACCACGAATATAACCGTCAATTCGCACTTGGTTCAGTCGCAGGAAGCGCATGTCTGGGCATGATTATTCCACCAAGTGTATTGCTGATCGTTTGGGGTATTATCGCTGAAAAATCTATTTCACAGTTATTCATGGCGGGCGCCATCCCCGGATTGATACTTGCGTCATTTTTCATGTGCTATATCGCTCTTCGCACTATAATTGATCCGAGCCTTGCTCCAAAATTTGAAGACACCGCCGAACAAAGTACTTTAACCAAAGCAGAATTTGCAAGTGGCATCGGCATTGGATTGTTAATCGTGTTAATCATGGGTGGTATTTGGGGTGGCTTGTTCACCCCTTCTGAAGCGGCTGGCGTTGGTGCCGCCGGGGCAATGGTTTTAGGTGTTTTAAAGGGCATGCGCGTCAAACAATTAGCTGTTGCCGTGGTCGATTCGGGTAAGACGGCAGCGCCCGTGATGTTTTTACTCCTGACGGCAAACATGTATGCAAAATTCATGGAAGCTGCCGGCATGTCAGAGCTGATCCGTAATACCTTTGAGCATTATAGCTTAGGTCCCACCGGTATGGTAGTTATTATTATTTTGATTTGGCTCGCATTAGGGATGATCCTTGATTCAATCTCAATCATCCTTATTACGGTTCCAATTTTTGCACCTCTCACCGAAGGTTTTTTTGATCCTATCGCCTTTGCTTTGTTCGGCATTTTATGTATTGAGGCTGGTCTGCTAACGCCGCCGTTTGGATTATTAGTTTATACCGTCAAAGGCTCGATCGATGATGCTCAGGCGACATTAGCAGAGATATTTAAAGGTTCTGTCCCCTATTGGATGCTGATGCTCGTCGTTATGTTGTTAATCTGGCGATTTCCAGAAATCGCAACTTGGTTACCGAATAAAATGTTGGGATAAAAGATATATAATACTTTATTTTGCAATAAGTAAAAAATCTAATATACTATACGTCGTTAATAACTACTCTACATTAATATAGGTACAGGGAGTTTATACCATGTCTACGTTTTCTAAAACATTCGGCATCATTGTTGCCGCAACGGCCGCTATTTTCGCTTTTAGCGGAACTGCAGAAGCAGTTAAAATTAAAGGTAATGAAATTACTTTGCGTGTTGGCTCGGGCCATCCGCCTTTTATCACTTACGTTAAAGCGGTTTCTAAATTTTTCGTGCCAAACGTTGTAAAACGTGTTGCCGCCGAAACTAAATACAAGATGAAATTCAAGGAACACTATGCGGGGACGGTTGTAAACGTGTTTGACACCCTAGAGGGCACGCAAGATGGCCGCCTAGATATCGGCGCGTGGTGTGTTTGCTTTGACGACGATAAAGCCATGGCGATGAACCTGACTTATTACGTGCCATTTCATGAGCCAAATGCAATTAAAAACCAGAAGATTTTTGCGGCGTTAGCAAAAAAGCATCCTGGCCTCTACCAAGATTATGAAAAACGATATAAGCAAAAATTAATAGCCATTACTGGTTTTAACAATTATGGGATGCTTTCTAAATTCGACTGGAAAACTTTTGAAGATATCAAAGGAAAGAAAATTCTTGCAGCGGGTCCAAACCTTCCATGGGTAAAGGGTGGTATCCCTGTCAGAACGACTATTCCAAAGGCAGCCCAGCAATTGCAAACGGGTGTTGGAGAAGCTATTATCCTTTTTCCAGATACGGATTTTAAATTAAAGTTGCATGAAGCAACAAAAGGTGGTTTCTACACCGTTATGGATTTGGGTGCAGTTGTGCAAATTTCACTCACGATGAATTTGCGGACACGCAAGAAACTTCCTCCTGAAGTCGTTAAAATCATCGATGAAGAAGCCATCAAATATGGAACTAAATCAGCGGCCATGTCGCACGGCGACCATCAATGGGGCCTCGACAAACTTTCCGGAGCTGGAATTAAAGTTCGTAAGATGAACCCCCAAGCTAAAATTGATTGGGCAAAAAAACTTGCAAATTGGCCTAATGAGCGTGCTCAAACCGTCAAGAAGAAAAAGAAGGTTAATATGGGTCAATACATGCGCGACTATATTCAGATGGTAGAAGCCGGTGGCCATAAATTCCCCGTTAACTACGTCATTAAATAATTTTTTTTATAAGGTTATTGATGGGAGGGCAATTGCCCTCCCATTTTTTTGGTGCATTTTTTGTTCAACTTTGTAAACTATGAATATTGATCAATTGATTTGTTACATGCAACTACTGTCAGGCAGGCTCTAATGACAATTACACCTAATGATATGGCAAAGCGCACTGCACGTTTTAAAGAATTGTCCTATAGCTCACAGGGCTATTTGGATACACGCATGCCAGCTCACAAACGCGACACGTACAATGTAATCGGACGAGGGGTTACAGAGGACAGAAAACTAAAGCCAGCTATTTTAGAAGCAGAAGGTTTCAACATTACATATATTGGTGCTGAACCTGGCTGTGGCGCTGCACTTCATGATCACCCGACTGTTGAAGTTTTTATTGCAATGACCGGCAAATGGTCCATCATATGGGGTGAGAAAGGTGAAAACAAAATCAATATTGATCAGTTTGATGTGGTTTCTGTGCCCCCTGGAGTGATGCGTGGCTTTACAAATGAAGGAGATAGTCATGGTTTCATCATGGCTATTTTAGGTGGCTCAGACTCAGGTAATGTTTCTTGGGCCAAGGATGTAATCGAAGGAGCAGAAAAAACGGGGCTGCGCTTAAATAAAGACGGCACAATCACCGAAATACCGCCGACTTAAAGGTAACAACGATATGCCATTAGAGAAAATTGACCACTACGCGATCCGAACGCTTAAGATGGAAGAAACAAAAGAGTTTTACGAAGTGCTTGGTCTCACATCTGGGCCGCGCCCTGAATTTCCATTCCCGGGCCATTGGTTGTACGCTGGAGACACACCGGTCGTGCACTTAGTAGGGATAGACCCTGAGAACCCTCAAGGTTTGTACGATTATCTCGGGGTAAAAGATGTGCATTTCTTGGATGGTAGCGGATCGATCGATCATTTAGCGTTTAGGGCAACTAACCCAGGGGATCTAAAAAAAGCCCTGAACGACCGAAAGGTCAAATACAGAGAGAACGAAGTACCAAACCTAGGGCTTTTACAAATATTTGCCGAAGACCCAAACGATATAACCGTTGAAATAAACTATTATGATCAAATAGTTTAGAAATTTTTTTTAAGCCAATAAAATAAGAAAATTAATTTATATTTTCCCTATAGCCTCTAGAACCTTTTGTGGTGTAAATGGCTGCCGGGTTAGCCTCACATCAAATGGCATTAGGGCGTCATTTAGTGCATTCATGATTGCGGCCGGTGCGCCAGCCGTTCCAGCTTCACCGGCTCCCTTGGCTCCTAAGTCAGATTCAAAGGTCTTGGATTCTACATGCCCTACCACAATATCCGGTAATTCTGCGGACATGGGCACCAAATAATCCGCCAAGTTGCCATTTAATAATT
>CAZXSC010000138.1:0-6510 GCA_964643045.1 uncultured Rhodospirillaceae bacterium | reverse complement strand
TATATACACGCTTCTCAGCATCATAAAACAAAAGCATATCAAAAACTGCAGGGGCCGTCAGATTGGTTTCTGGATGCGGATTATAAATACGATCCAAAATTTTAATCGGCTGATAAAGGCCAAAACGAATGGTATCCTTAGACTTCTGCGACAAAGCTGCTCCAGATGATAGCGCTATTGATGCACATACAGTTGCCACTATCACGGACGATTTCGTCAAAGCACGAAAATTTCTCATTTTTTTCCTCCTCAATTAAATATTATTGTTATTATAAAAAGACCAATTTTGCGTTGAGCCTAAATTTATATACTCTGACGTTAGGATTGTTATAAATAAGAGTCAATATTGCTGCATAATAAGACTAAAGATTCAAATAGGGAATGAGCTGGTATTTGAAAGGCAAAAACACCAATGAGACCAAATTACACTAAACACGGGAGACGGTTAGAATGGGAATACGGAGAGTAGTTACAGGACATGACAATACTGGAAAAGCTGTCATTCAATTTGATGACAACGCATCAAATGTCCAAAAACCGACGAGTACCATTCAATCAACGCTTTTGTGGGTTACAGATACTGCCCCCGCAAGTAATGACGGGGATAAAGATGCCACTGACCAGGAAATTGGAATTCCACCACCACCAAATGGCTCAATCTTTCGGGTAGTGGAATTTGGTCCGGAGGATGACAATAGTCGAACAGAGGAAGCCATTCATCTTTCATCTGAAGGAGCTAACCAAGATCAAAATGCCCGCCATCCAGGAATGCATAAAACACATTCTATCGATTATGCTATTATTATGAACGGCGAAATTGATATGCTCGTCGATGAAGATGAAGTCCACCTTAAGGCTGGAGATGTTGTAGTACAACGTGGAAACAATCACGCTTGGGTCAATAGAGGCAAAGAGCCTTGCCGTATTGCTTTTGTTCTTATTGATGCAACTCCTTACAGCCTGGATTAGTATACAATTAAGAACACCCGTGGAGGATAAGTCAGGTGAAATTCGGCGTTTTTGACCATATTGATAGATCTGATCTAGTTCTTTGTAATCAATTAGATGACCGACTTGCATATGTTAAAGCTATCGAAGAGGCGGGTTTTTATAGCTACCACGTTGCTGAACACCATGCGACACCTTTAAATTTGGTTCCGGTACCTGGTGTATATTTAGGCGCAGTCGCAAATGCGACTTCTAACATAAGGATTGGTCCTCTCTGTTACTTGTTGCCTCTATATTCGCCGCTCAGACTAATTGAGGAAATTTCAATACTCGATCACCTGTCTCATGGTCGACTGGATGTGGGGGTCGGTCGCGGCGTTTCACCCTTCGAACTTAATTATCATAAAGTAGACCCAGAATCTTCCGTCGAAATATTTCTTGAGGCTCTCGAAATCATTAAATACGGGCTAACACATGAAGTGTTGAACCACGATGGCAAACATTATCAATATAAAGATGTGCCAATGGAATTACGTCCATTACAAACCCCCCACCCTCCTATCTGGTACCCTTCGTCTAATCCGGACGTCGCAACAATTATCGGTGAAGCTGGCTACAATTTCGTAACTTTGGGAGCTATGGAACCGGCCAAAAAGACCATTGAAAATTACAAAAAAGGCTGCGCAAAACGCGGCCACCCATTGGGTCCACCCTTAGATTTTGATGGAGGAACTGTCATTGGAATTAGTCGTCATGTCGTCGTGGGTGAAACCAAGCAAGACGCAATGAGAATTGCGAGCCCAGCCTATTCTCGATGGCATCAAAGTCTTGTCAAACTTTGGGTTGAAAATAAAGTCGAAGGGCCAGCTTTTACTCGCGGGACAATTTCGGATATTCAAACTGCGATAGATGCCGGCACAGACATAGTCGGTACTCCAGAAGAAGTTTGTAATGAAATATTAAAACAGGTCAAAACACTTGGCGTTAATTATATGCTATGCCAATTTTACTTCGGTGACATGAAACACGAAGATGCCATGCGCTCTGTCGAACTTTTCAAAACTGAAATAATGCCAATAGTTTCAAGGCATTAAAATTAGAAGAATTATTTATGGTAGGGGTGGTTACCTAAGATTGATTGGGCTCTATAGAGCTGCTCCAGCAACATAACCCGCGCCAACATGTGAGGCCATGTCATTTTTCCCAAAGCAATCTTTTTATTGGCTTTATTGAGTATTGTGGAATCAAGGCCATTTGATCCGCCAATAACGACTGCTAAATTACGGATACCTTGATTTTGCCAATCATTGATTTTTTCCGCGAATTCCGCACTCGAAAGAGAATCGCCGTTTTGATCCATAGCAATCAGCAAAGCGCCTTCCGGCACCTTATCCATTAACAACTCAGCTTCTTTCTTCTTTATTTCATTAGGTCGAAGGGGATTTTTTTCCTCTACCTCTTCAAGGATAAAAGACCATTTCAAGCGTTTCGCATATAGATCGCACAAATCTCTTTCCGGACCTTTTTTCATTCGGCCAACCGATACAATAGTGAATTTCATCATAGCGAACGATTCTAATTAGACTACGTCGCCAGGATTGGGCACTTCGCCTGTCCACATTTTCTCTAACGCATAAAATTTCCTAATTTCAGGTCGAAACAGATGAACTATTACGTCTCTACCATCAATTAAAACCCAATCGTTTAGGTCTGCTCCCTCAAGTGGGATTTCTGCCAAACCTGCTCTTTTCAACTTTTCTTTAATGTGACTAGCCATAGCAGCTATTTGTCTCTGCGATGAGCCGGATGCTATTACCATATAATCGGCAAAGTTAGTTTTACCAGCGAGATTTATAACAACGATGTCTTGGGCCTTGTCGTTTTCAAGGGACGTTCTTGTTAACTCCAAAAGGTTCATCGACAGTAGTTCAGATTTTGTCTTCGACTTTCCATTTGATTTTTTTAGTGTTTTTGATTTACGGGAAATAGTAAGTTTCTCCTTTGTTTGCCGAATTACGCAATTAATATATGTTAACAGCACCTATACCTGCACGAACCCGAGTTGCCGAAATTATATCGGGTTTTATGTGTAGGAAAGACCACGCAGGCGCCCGCATAACGCTCAAGCGGTTGACCCGCCCTTCATTTATTCGATAACGCGCAAACCGTTTTGCTGCAAACCCAGTTAATGCTCTTTGAGTGTATGTCGGACGCGTAAAAACAGCAATGGGAACTGTCCTAAAAATTTCTTGCCAATCTTTCCATTCTGAAATTTGAACCAAGTTATCAGCACCCATAAGCCAAACAAACCTCGTCTTTGGATAAATTGTCGTTAGTTTCGTTAACGTTTCAGCTGTATATGTTGTCCCGAGCTCAATTTCAACATCAGTAACCTTTATCTTACGATGTTTAGCAAAAGAGTTGGCGGACTCAATTCGAATTTCGACATCCGCCATCCCGTTAACGGGCTTTAGGGGATTCTGAGGTGAGACCATCCACCAAACTTCATCCAGTTGTAATAAACGAAGAGCCTCTTGGCTTACATGCAAATGGCCTCTGTGCGCAGGATTGAATGAACCGCCCAATATCCCAATCCGTTTATCCACACATGTTCCATCAACAATCAAAAGACATACCTCCTCTACAGACACTGACCATCATAAATAAAAAAACACCGCCTCAAAGTTGTGAATAAAAATCTTTTAATCAATTTATTGGGTTTTAACATTATAAGTGAAGTCCATTGTAGAACTGAAGCCGTGGAAAAATTTGAACAAACTTTATTTTTTGCAAAAAAGTTTATACCCAGGTTAATTTTCTAAGGCCGTGTTTGGCCGTCTCCCCGCACAATATATTTAAAGGTAGTAAGTTGCTCAACGCCAACAGGGCCACGCGCATGGATTTTACCCGTTGAAATTCCAATCTCTGCGCCCATACCAAACTCTCCGCCATCCGCGAACTGTGTTGATGCATTATGTACTGCAATAGCACTATTAATTCCATTCAAGAATAACTCCGCCTTGTCTGTGTTGTTCGTTATAATGGCATCGGTATGTTCCGTACCATGAAGGTTAATATGATCAATAGCTTCCTCTACTCCGTCAACTTGACGAACACTTATGATTGAATCAAGATATTCGGTATCCCAGTCAATATCAGTTGCAGCTGCCACTCGACTATCAAGCGCTTGGGTTTCTTTATCGCCCCTTATCTCACAACCGGCCCGATTCAAAGAATCCAGAATAACCGGTAAGTGTGTCGCAACAGCATTTTGATCTATTAGCAAAGTTTCTGTAGCACCGCAGATACCGGTGCGTCGCATCTTTGCATTCACGACAATATCACGTGCCATATCCGGGTTTGAATCGGCATCTACATATGTATGGCAAATACCCTCCAAATGGGCAAATATGGGAACCTTCGCCTCCGTCTGCACAAGCTCAACCAAGGAACGCCCACCACGAGGAACAATCACGTCGATATAATCGGTCATGATAAGCATTTCGCCTACGGCAGACCTATCCGTTGTTGGCACCATTTGTATAACCCCTTCAGGTAAATCGGCAGCTTTAAGCGCTAATTTAAGGCATTCAAAAATAGACGCTGACGAGTGGAAACTCTCAGAACCGCCCCTTAAAATAGAAGCGTTTCCAGACTTCAAACAGAGACCTCCTGCATCCGCTGTTACGTTTGGCCGCGCCTCATATATTATACCAATGACGCCAAGAGGAACCCGGACCCTAGAAATCGATAGACCATTGGGGCGATTCCAACTATCTAAAACGTCCCCAACTGGATCATTGAGTCCCGCAATGGCATCCAAACCACTTGCCATACCGTTAATTCGGTCTTCATCCAATTTTAACCGATCTAACATAGCCGAGGTAAGGCCTTTAGCTTCTCCTTCTTCGACATCCCTACAGTTCTGCTGAATTATACTATCAACATGATCGCGTATAGCCTCAGCGGCTAATTTTATAGCACGGTTCTTGGTATCGGTAGATGAATTTGCCAGAACGTGGGCAGCATTTTTCGCCGCCTTACCCATATTGTCCATGACTTGTTTAATTGGTATAGACATCTCAGTAACCTTAGTTCATTACCAGATCATCACGATGAATGATCTCATCACGACCACGATAACCCAAAAGCGTGAGTATATCATCGGTTTTGTGTCCAATAATCAAGCGTGCATCATCCGACGAGTACGCTGTTAAACCGCGGCCTATTTCCTGACCGTCTGTATTTGATATGACAATTGTGTCACCCCGCTCAAAACTACCGTCTATCCTGGAAACTCCAGCTGGAAGCAAACTGCGACCTGATTTAAGAGCCTCAACGGCTCCATAGTCGACAACAAAGGTTCCCTGCGGCTGTAATGTCCCTGCAATCCATTTTTTCCTTGCACTTTGCGGGTTGCTCTTAGATCTAAACCAGGTGCAATTGGCCCCATCTTCCAAAGCCTGCAATGGGCCCAGTTGGTCACCCCTGGTGATTACCATAGAACAACCCGAGCCCAAACACTGCTTTGCGGCCGCCAATTTTGTAACCATGCCACCGGAACTTTCATTAGAAGAGGCCATTCCAGCCATCTGCTCGATCTCCGGCGTTATTTCTGTAACATCAGGTATCAGCTCTGCATCACTGTTACTGTTGGGATCTTTATCATAGAATCCATCAATATCAGATAACAAAACCAGAAGATCTGCTGAGACCATTGTCGCAACACGAGCCGCGAGTCTATCGTTATCCCCAAAACGGATTTCTTCGGTAGCCACAGTATCATTTTCATTAATCAAGGGGATGGCCCCTATTTCCAGTAAAGTCATCAAAGTTGATCGCGCGTTGAGATAACGTCGTCGATTTTCACTATCGTCCCGAGTCAACAGAATCTGAGCGACCGATAGTTCATGGGGCTCAAAACATTCTTGATACGCATGAGCTAAACGCACCATGCCAGCGGCCGCGGCGGCCTGTTTTTCCTCGAGCCTCAGATCCCTTCGCTTCATACCCAAATAGCGCCTCCCTAAGGCAATTGCCCCGGAAGAGACTATTATGACTTTCTGTCCTCTTTTTCGACAACGTTCAATATCACTGGCTAAAGCCTCTAACCAAGACCGGTGGAGGCGCCCCGTGTTATTGTCAACTAGCAGTAAAGATCCTATCTTGACAACAATACATTTGGACTCGGAAAAAAATCCATGATTTATATGGCCTTTAGTCATAATCAGCTCCATGCAAATCAAGAGTTTCTTGATCGACTTTTGGGTTTAACTTTTCACGATTACTCGCTGACTGTTCCGACGACCGATGATTAGTAACAACCGCAGAAACGCCTCGCAATGCCTGCTCAACTCCGGTACCGGCAACACCTGATATGGCCAAAATATCTTTCCCCACAAATTCAGAAAGCGCTAACTTCTTCTCTTCAGTAACTGCTGGTGGAAGCGCATCGATTTTATTAAGGGCTACAACTTCCGGTTTTGTACTAACCCCGTCACCATACTCTTCTAATTCGTGCCGAACCGTAGAATAAGATGAAATTATGTCCTCTTCTGTACC
>CAZXSC010000137.1:0-6520 GCA_964643045.1 uncultured Rhodospirillaceae bacterium | reverse complement strand
AAAATGTTATTTGATTATTTTAAACAAGCTTTTGCTCAAGTCACCAACCCTCCAATTGATCCTATCCGAGAAGAATTAGTGATGTCTTTAGTATCGTTAATTGGCCCGCGACCAAACCTTCTTGATTTGGAGAGTGGCGGTACTCACATGCGCTTGGAAGTGCATCAGCCTATTCTGTCAAATACTGATTTAGAAAAAATTCGCCACATCGATAACCGAAACGGCTCATTCCTTTCAGAAACATTGTCCATGTGCTATCCGGCGTCAGAGGGTGCAAATGGGATGAAACCAGCGCTTAAACTCTTGTGCGAAGAAGCTCAAAAAAAAGTCCTTGAAGGTTATAATATACTTATCTTATCAGACCGCGCATTGAGCAGTAATCAAATTGCCATTCCATCGTTATTGGTGACAGCAGCTGTGCATCACCACCTCATTAGAGAAGGCCTTAGAACTGAATCAGGTTTGGTCATTGAAACCGGGGAGGCTCGTCAAGTCCATGATTTTTGTTTGCTAGCTGGTTACGGAGCGGAAGCCATTAATCCCTATTTGGCCTTTGATACAATTGCCAATTCCCGGGATTTATTTCCAGAAGACCTAACTATTACTGAGGCCCACACACGCTATGTGAAAGCGATAGACAAAGGCATCCTCAAAGTAATGTCAAAAATGGGAATATCCACCTACCAATCTTATTGTGGAGCACAAATTTTTGATGCTATTGGTCTACGAAAGGAATTTATTGAAGCCTACTTTACAAATACCGCATCTGCAATCGAGGGTATTGGCATCGAAGAAATTGCACAAGAGACCGTTACCCGGCACCAGTTAGCTTATGGAGATTCTCCAGTTCTAGAAGATGCTTTAGATGTCGGAGGTGATTTAGCCTATCGAATACGTGGTGAAAAACATATGTGGACACCAACGACGGTTTCGAAATTACAGCATTCGGTTCGTGGAAATTCACAAGAGCTCTATAATGAGTATGCGACCACCATGAACGACCACTCTCGTAAATTAAAAAATTTACGTGGCTTATTCGAATTTGATTTTACAGAAAATAAAAGCATACCTATTGAAAAGGTCGTACCGGCCGCCGAAATAGTAAAACGCTTCGCCACCGGTGCGATGTCTTTTGGCTCAATATCGTTCGAAGCACACACTAATTTAGCTATCGCAATGAACCGTATTGGAGGCAAATCAAATACTGGTGAGGGTGGTGAAGAACCTGAACGTTATGTGCCTCTAGCCAATGGCGATTCTATGCGCTCAGCTATAAAACAGGTAGCGTCCGGTCGATTTGGCGTCACTGTCGAATATTTGCGTAATGCCGATGAAATTCAAATCAAGATGGCACAAGGTGCTAAACCTGGCGAGGGGGGGCAATTGCCGGGCCATAAAGTTGACCAAACAATCGCCAAAGTGCGCCATTCCACGCCAAGTGTCGGTCTTATTTCGCCCCCGCCCCACCATGACATATATTCAATTGAGGACCTGGCCCAACTCATACATGATCTAAAAAACGTTAATCCTAAGGCTCGCATTAGCGTGAAACTGGTATCCCTAGTTGGAGTCGGTACAATCGCCGCAGGCGTTTCTAAAGCTCATGCGGACCACGTTCTAATTTCTGGCATGGAAGGTGGCACTGGTGCTAGTCCTATCACTTCTGTTATGAACGCTGGTTCAGCTTGGGAAATTGGTCTTGCAGAAACCCATCAAACGTTGGTTTTAAATAAATTGCGCGGCCGAATTTGTGTGCAAACAGATGGAGGTATTAGAACCGGCAGGGATGTCGCTGTCGCAGCTCTCCTTGGAGCTGATGAATACGGTATTGCCACGGGAGCTTTGATCGCATCTGGATGTATCATGATGAGAAAATGTCACCTCAACACTTGTCCTGTTGGCATTGCTACTCAAGATCCTGAGCTTCGTAAAAAGTTTAAAGGCAAGCCAGAGCACGTAGTGAACTACATGTTTTTTGTTGCTGAAGAGCTCAGAGAAATAATGGCTAAACTGGGTATTCATACTATGGAAGAAATGATTGGCAGGTCAGATTTATTAATTATGAATAAAGCAATCAACCACTGGAAAGCCAATGGTCTCGATCTTTCCCGAATTCTTTACAAACCTGAAATGGGACCAGATGTAGCAACATTTCACTGCGAAAAACAAGATCACGGCCTTGAAAAAGCGCTCGACCATAAATTGATCTCCGAAGCCAAGTCCGCAATAGACGTTGGAAATAGTGTAACAATTGAAACAACTGTCAGAAATACCGATAGAACTGTTGGGGCTATGCTATCTGGAGAAATTGCTGAAAAATATGGTCAACGTGGATTAGCCGATGATACAATTTTTATAAAGGCAAAAGGATCAGGGGGGCAAAGCTTTGGGGCCTTCCTATCAAAAGGCGTCACAATAGAGCTAGAAGGCGATTCAAACGACTACCTTGGGAAGGGTTTAAGCGGAGGCCGCATAATTGTATTTCCACCTAAAGGCTCTACTTTTAAAGCAGAGGAAAATACGGTCATAGGAAATGTAGCGCTTTACGGAGCGATAGATGGTGAATGTTACTTCCAGGGCGTTGCAGGTGAACGTTTTGCAGTAAGAAACTCCGGCGCTACTGCCGTGGTTGAGGGGGTCGGAGACCATTGCTGCGAATATATGACTGGAGGAGTAGTCGTTGTACTGGGAGTAACGGGACGTAACTTTGCCGCCGGCATGAGTGGAGGAATTGCTTATGTATTGAATGAAAGCAACGATTTTCATAGACTTTGCAATATGGCAATGGTCGATCTAGAACCAATAAGTGACGAAGATAAGATGCTAGAAGACCACGGACATCAGCGTGGCGATATGGAGACACATGGTCGGGTCGATATTATGAGCGACATGACAGGTTATGATGCCCTTCGTTTACGCAAATTAATTGAAAATCATATGCAATACACCGATAGTGACCGGGCAAAGGAAATTATTGGTAATTGGGACGATTATCTGCCTAAATTTGTTAAAGTCATGCCCGTGGACTATCGCCGTGCTTTACAAGAAATGCAGGCGCGAACGAACAAGGGCGAACAGTTGGAAATTGGTGTCGCAGTAGGGGATTAACAATGGGCAAAGTAACGGGATTTTTGGAATATGAACTTCGTGATCGTACTTATCGGCCAGCAAGCGAGCGAATTGAGCATTTTAATGAATTTGTCATTCCATTAAGCGAAAAACAGTTGTCACTTCAAGGCGCACGGTGCATGGACTGCGGAATACCATATTGTCACGACGCTTGCCCCGTCAACAATATTATACCAGATTGGAACGATTTAGTTTTCCGAAATAATTACAAAGAAGCGACTGAAATGCTGCATTCAACAAATAACTTTCCGGAATTTACCGGACGTATTTGTCCAGCACCATGTCAAGAATCCTGCACACTCAACATTGAAGACCAACCCGTTACGATCAAAACAATTGAATGTGCTATTATTGATAAAGCATGGAAAGAGGGATGGATTAAACCCATAAGACCAAACCGACAAACTGATAAGAAAGTAGCTGTCGTTGGCTCGGGTCCTGCAGGTATGGCGGCAGCCCAGCAACTTGTCCGTGCTGGCCACGAAGTTACATTATTTGAAAAGAATGCAAAAATTGGTGGCCTTCTTCGCTATGGTATCCCTGATTTTAAAATGGAAAAACATTTGATAGATCGTCGACAACATCAAATGGAGCGCGAGGGCATCGAAATCTGTGTTAAAACTAACGTGGGTGTTGATATTACAAAAGAAGAATTATACGACAACTTTGACGCAATTGTATTATCAGGAGGATCGGAAGCACCTCGCGACTTGCCCGTACCTGGACGCGATTATAAAGGTATACACTTCGCAATGGATTTCTTGACTCAACAAAACCAGCGGGTATCCAGCGAAGATTTGGGTGGTGTTGAAGAAATTTCAGCCAAAAATAAACACGTCGTTGTGATTGGTGGTGGTGATACAGGGTCAGACTGTGTTGGTACTTCCTTTCGTCAAGGGGCTAAAACTGTCACCCAACTAGAAATTATGCCAAAACCACCAGTAAAGGAAAACAAGGCTTTAACCTGGCCTGATTGGCCTATGAAGCTGAGAACCTCAACATCTCATGATGAGGGGGCGGAGCGGGACTTTGGGATTACAACAAAACAATTCGTTGGTAAGAAAAAACACATCGTCGGGTTAGAAACCGTTCGAGTTGACTGGGAAAAAGATGGGCAAGGGATGACGCAAATGATTGAAGTTGACGGCTCTGCAAATAATTTGAAGGTTGATCTAGTGTTATTAGCAATGGGCTTTCTCCACCCCACTCATGAAGGAATACTCGAACAATTATCAGTGAACCTTGATGATCGAGGCAATATTAAAACCAACACCGAAGATTATAAAACGTCAGTAGAAAAGGTTTTTGCCGCAGGTGATATGCGTCGAGGGCAATCTTTAGTCGTCTGGGCTATTCGCGAAGGGCGGCAATGTGCCCAAGCGGTGGATAAATATTTGATGGGAAGCAGTGTTTTACCAAGATAATTTAGATTAGGTGCTGGACTTATTAGAAGTTAAAGCGTGATCAAACATTGTATACTTTAGAATTGGGTCCCTTCAGATATTATAGGATTAAGTACTTGTATTTGCTCCTTTTAATTTGGACCAAGTCATGGAATAAACGCTAAATCACGCAAAAAAACAAAAGTTTTACACATCGAAAAAAAAATTATTTTTGTTAACAATTTCCAGATAATGACTATCAAAAATACTCCCACCTTCTTGAAATTTAATATTAATTATTATATTTCAAGTACTTATGAATAATTGTCCGAAAATATAGTTTATTTTATCTTATATTGAGAAAAAAAACGCCCTTACACTGGCTAAACTTATCGACAGCCTTATCCACAGGGTTTAATGTGGGCTTATTGGATAAACACATTCCCATTTAGAAGCAAAATAATTTAGATAAAAAGCCATTGAGATTATTAGTTATTTTATACAAAAATTCTAGAGTTTTATTTTAGACGGGGCCCGGGCTATGCCCTTAAAGTTTCCTCTTGCATCATCCTTAATATTTACGGACCAAAAACGGAGTAATGATGTCCCGATTGTTGCATGATTTTGTTAATAGAGATGGCCAAAACTTCATAGGTTACTGTTCAAGTGCCGCAAATATTTGTGGACCAGCGATTCTAATGATCAATGAAGATTTTAGTAGCTCTAATCGGATAAAAAGAATCGCGGACGTATTTGCGGAAAGAGGCTATATAGTACTGGTACCAAATATATCCGAATATTTCGATCATGGCCCCACAAAAAAATCAATTAATCATAACGCACCCCAAACTCTTCCCAAGTTCGAACCGGTAATCGATTTTGACCCAGCTATAATGCAAATTAAAAAAGCTATTAACGTTGCGAAATCCATACCTAAGTGCAATGGTAACGTTGGCATTGTTGGTTTCTCTTCTGGCGCCACCTTGGCATACTTGGCAGCCGCCCGGCTCGACCCTGACGCAGCAATAGCTTATTTCAGTGGACGGCTCCATAATTTTCTAAACGAAGGCAAAAATATAATCTGTCCACTTTTAATCCATCTATATGAACTTGGTGATTTAGCACGGACCCAAGATAATAATAAAATTGAGGCGGCACTAATTGGAAAAGGGAATATTTCGATTCATACCTATAATAGTGGGGATAATCTTATAAAACCATATGGTCCTGTGCTGTGCCCGACCAACGATATTAACTCAGCACATCAGCGAACTTTCAAACTAATGGATAGGTTAAAATAATCAAGAAAGGTTGCCCATGACAACACTAATTCCAGGCCCTTTAACCGGCTTACGAGTTTTTGATCTTACCCGAGTTTTAGCAGGACCCAGTTGTGTGCAAATATTGGGAGACCTCGGAGCTGATGTCATAAAAGTGGAACAACCAATTCTTGGGGATGACACGCGTAAATTTGGCCCACCCTTTATAAAAGATGCTAAAGGCCGAGATACGACTGAGTCCGGTTACTACATATCAGCCAACCGTAACAAGCGTTCTATCACATTGAACCTCAAGAGCCAAGAAGGGCAATCACTAGCGCGTCAATTAATAGCCAAATCCGATGTGCTTGTAGAAAACTTTAAAGTAGGCAGTTTAAATAAATATAAACTTAGCTACAACGATCTTAAGGATGAATACCCTGGTTTAGTATATTGCTCAATCACAGGCTTTGGTCAAACCGGCCCAATGGCAGCACAGCCTGGCTACGATTTTATGGCGCAAGGAATAGGTGGTCTTATGAGTATTACGGGCGAAAAGGGTCATGAACCGCAACGTGTCGGGGTCCCAATTGCAGACTTGACGGCTGGCCTCTGGGCGGCCATTTCCATTAATGCAGCATTGCGCCACAGAGAACTAACTGGCGAAGGACAACAAATCGATATAGCGCTTCTCGATACACAGATATCGACACTATCTATTCAAGGTCTAAATTATCTAACCTCTGGTGA
>CAZXSC010000136.1:0-6605 GCA_964643045.1 uncultured Rhodospirillaceae bacterium | reverse complement strand
CCGATGATCATATAATGCATACAGAATGGGGTGAGATTAATCGCGCGGCGACTGAGAAAGTTAACGAGGCACGTAATTCTGGCGGCCAGGTTGTTGCTGTTGGCTCTACTTCTTTGCGGTTGCTTGAGACATCTGCGGATAAATTTGGGGTGCTTCATCCCTTTAAGGGAGAGACCAATATTTTTATTACACCGGGGTATAACTTTAAGGTTATTGATAAGTTATTAACGAATTTTCATTTGCCAAAGTCTACATTATTTATGTTGGTAGCGGCCCTCGGAGGACTGAAGCATATCAAAGCGGCTTATGAGCATGCAGTGCGTGAGCGTTATAGGTTTTTTTCCTATGGAGATGCCAGTTTAATAGAGAAGTTAAAATGACAACATTCTCATACACAGTGACTTCAACAGATGGGCTGGCGAGATTAGGTCAAATTCGGACAGCCCATGGTCTGATTGATACCCCAGCGTTTATGCCTGTTGGAACGGCTGGAACTGTTAAGGCGATGATGCCGGAAGCTGTTGCACAAACAGGTTCACAAGTCGTACTTGGTAACACTTATCATTTAATGTTGAGGCCAGGTGCCGATCGTATTCAAAACCTCGGTGGATTGCACAAGTTTATGAATTGGGAAGGGCCTATACTAACCGATTCGGGTGGCTTTCAAGTTATGTCACTTTCAAAGTTACGTGAGATTACTGAACACGGTGTGATCTTTCAGTCTCACCTTGATGGCAGCAAACATGAATTGACTCCAGAAATTTCGGTAAATATACAGAAAAAGCTTGGCTCTAGCATTTCCATGCAATTAGACGAGTGTCCAGCATATGGTATAGAAAAAAAATTGATTGAGAACTCCATGAAACTTTCGCTGCGCTGGGCACGTGAATCAAAAGAGGCCTTTGATGATCGAGTAGGTTACGGACTCTTCGGGATTGTACAGGGGGGCATTTTTGGTGATCTCCGTGAGCAGTCGGTTAAAAATCTAATCGATATTGGGTTTCATGGCTATGCAGTTGGAGGGTTAGCTGTGGGTGAACCGCAGAAGGAAATGTTTCTAGTCTTGGATAATTTGACAGACTATATGCCGAAAGATAAGCCCCGCTATTTAATGGGGGTGGGCACTCCATTTGATATTGTAGGGGCTGTTTCTCGCGGTGTTGATATGTTTGATTGTGTAATGCCAACCCGATCGGGCCGAACAGGTAAGGCTTTTACACGTCGAGGGGATGTTAATATTCGCAATGCCCGCCATGCAGACGATCCAAGACCTCTTGATGAGTTTTGTAAATGCCCAGCTTGTACGAATTTTAGCCGCGCCTATATACATCACCTTATTAAGGCAAATGAAATTTTAGGCCCGATGCTGTTAACTTGGCATAATATCCAATACTATCAGGATTTAATGAGGAGTTTGAGACGAAGTATCAGTGATAAAACTCTCGGTTCATTCATTAAACGTTTTCACGATGATAAGTTACTTGGTGATATAGAACCATTCTAAGAAATCCATATGGAAATTCTGTTTTGGTTTTAAAGATAGCAGCATAATTTTCAGCAAAGTGTTGCTTGGTACAAAAGTTATGCGTAGAAGTGGGTGTTATTATTTTTGGTGACATTCAGCAGGTTATCCAAAGCTTAACCTCTTTTTGGTAAATAATCAGCATAAACAAATTGCAGAAACCTAAGGGCTAGGTGCGTGGATTATTATCTTTTAGTGATAGTAGGGTTTGTTTTACTCCTTTCTGGAGCAGAAGTAATGTTACGCGGTGCAGTTGGCATCGCTGAAAAACTTGGCATATCAAAACTCGTAGTAGGCATGACGGTCGTTGCATTTGGAACTTCCGCCCCCGAATTTCTTGTATCCTTAAATGCTGCTCTTTCCGGATCCTCAGGACTTGCTATTGGAAATTTGGTTGGAAGTAATATTGCAAACATTTTATTGGTGACAGGAGTTTCTGGTTTACTCATGCCAATCATCATTGACGGTGGAGTATTTAAACGAGACGGTTGGGTATTACTGGCAGGCACTAGCTTATTTATGATTCTTGCCTTTAGGCGTGAGTTTGATTTTATTGCTGGGTCAGTCTTGCTAGTTTTTTTTCTTGGGTTTCTATTTAACTCCTATTTACGAGAAAAAGATAATTTCGCCGATCAAGTGGAAATTTATGGAACTGATTTGAAGCATCATCCACATAAGATATTGAGATTATTTGTTTTTTTAATCATCGGCTTTGCGGGTATTATCTATGGCGCTGACATATTGGTAGAAGGTGGAATTGGAATAGCACGAAGATTCGGTATTAGCGAAGCCGTTATAGGCTTGACCATTATGGCCTTTGGCACGTCATTACCAGAACTCGCTGCCACAATAGTTTCAGTTATCCGAAAACATGCAGATATAGCGTTTGGCAACATCGTTGGGAGTAACATTTTCAACATTATTGGGATTATCGGCGTAATATCCCTGGTGACACCGCTGAATGTGCCCACTCGGCTCGCAAACTTTGACATGTGGGTAATGCTGGTGGCAACACTTATTCTAATCCCATATATGATTGGAAAAAAGACGCAGTTAAATCGCCTTCAAGCCTCTCTGATGTTGTCTGCCTATCTCGTTTACATTTTTTCTATTCACACTGGTATTGATAAATTGGTTCATGCGTAAAGAAGACTTGCCAATTTAATTTTGATCTTTCATTGTTGATAAATGGAAAAACAAACGGCAAGAACTGTACTTGTGACAGGGGCAGCGCAACGGATCGGGCGGTCTATTGCGCTGGATTTGGCAAAAGATGGTTGGCATGTGGCTGTGCATTTTAATCGCTCATTGTCCGCCGCAGAAGAACTAGTGAGTGAGATTTCAAGTTTAGGGAGCGTTGCATTGGCAATTCAGGCAGATCTCCGGGATGAGACAACAGTTTCGTCATTAATCCCCGACATATCCGCTAAGCTAGCTCCGGTTAGAGCAGTTATAAACAACGCTTCGATATTTGAAGAAGATACTGTTGAGAGTGCAACTAAACAGTCTTGGGATAGCCATTTGTCTATTAATTTGCGTGCGCCCTTTTTATTAACTCAAAGCTTAGCTAATAATTTAAAGAAAAATGAGAAAGCCAGTATTATTAATATTCTAGATCAGCGCGTTGAGAATCCTACACCATATTTTACATCCTATACGCTAAGTAAAACTGCACTATTAATGTTAACCAAAACAACTGCTGCTGCACTTGCACCAGCAATCCGGGTTAACGCTATTGGGCCGGGTCCAACTTTGCCATCCATTCGTCAATCGCAAGAACAATTTGATAAGCAAGTTAGGTTGACTCCTCTTGGAGTTCCGGTAAATGTGAAAGAGATTTGCGGGGCTATTCGTTTCATTCTCGCTACACCATCTATAACAGGACAACTGTTGACTATTGACTCAGGTCAGCATCTTGGTTGGGCACAACCGGGTCAATATGACATACCAGATGAGTGATCTACAATGGAGATATTATGACGACTACAAGTGAAAATGTTGTCCATGCCTTTCGAATAGCAGATGCACAGGCGTTCGTCCGTCATGTTTTTATCCGGGATCTTATGTTGACCGCTTTAATCGGTGTGTACAATCATGAGAAAGAGAATCCACAACCTATTCGGATTAATCTTGATCTCGCAGTGAAGGAAAGCATAACTCCCAGTGAAGATCGACTGACAGACGTTGTTAGTTATGAAGATATTGCAGATGGCACACGGCAAATAGTCGCTGGTGGCCATGTAAATTTGGTTGAGACTCTGGCTGAACGAATAGCAGATATGTGCTTTGAACACGAACGGGTTCAAGCAGTGCGCATTCGCGTAGAGAAACTTGCTGTTTTTGAGGATGCCGCGAGTGCTGGTGTTGAAATTGAACGGCGGCGATCTGATTAATCCAAAAAAGATAATGTTTACTCAGCCTGTTTTATTCTGAAATACAGTTAAGTCATTAATTTTCAGAATTTATTTTCATACCTTCATTGGTAGTTAGTGTATCCGTGTAGTTGAAATCGTTCTGAGTTGTACACACCTCAGCTTTTGATTTGTTATTTTCACTTATTTTACCTAGAAAAGTGTATAAAAATAAACAACTACTCCAATTTATGCTAAATTTGTATAATAACCGGGACTTGTGGGGCTTTTAATTTCTAGAGAATTTTGTAAAGTAAAAAAAATTATATAGAAATATTTTCAAAATTATATTGTTTTCAACAAATTTATCCACATGAATGGTGGATAGTGTTGGGGATATTGTAAGTAAACTATGCTTATTATGTTACTCTAAGGTACTAAGATTAAAGCGGATGATGAGGTTGAGATGAATTTGGTTAAGCAGGAAAAACCTTTGGCGATAGGTGTTGAGGTTGTCCGCAGTTTTATTAAGTCCTTGCCGCTTGGTCCTGGTGTTTATCGCATGATTAATGAGAAAAATGATGTCCTTTATGTTGGTAAGGCAAAGAATTTAAAAAAACGTGTAGCTAGTTATGCTAACTTAAAACGCCAATCTAACCGCATCAGACGAATGATAAGTTTGACGCGGTCCATGGAATTTATTACAACCCACACAGAGGCAGAGGCTTTGTTGCTAGAAGCTAATCTGATAAAAAAATTATTACCGCGGTATAATATTTTACTCCGAGATGACAAATCTTTTCCATCTATTTTAATTACTAGCGATCACGACTATCCGCAAGTTTTAAAATATCGGGGTGCTCGCAAAAAGGGGGGGCAATATTTTGGCCCTTTTGCTTCCGCCGGTGCGGTCAATCAATCTTTAGCTGTTTTGCAGAGGGCCTTTCTTTTACGGACCTGTACCGACGCAGTTTTCGCTGGGCGAAAACGCCCATGTTTGCTTTTTCAAATAAAACGTTGCGCGGGACCTTGCGTTGGCAAGATTAGAAAGGGCGAGTATGCGGGCTTGGTTGCGCAAGCACGGGGTTTTTTAACGGGGAAATCACGAAAGATACAAGAAGAATTGGCTGACAATATGCAGAAGGCGAGTGATCAGCAGGAATACGAAAAAGCGGCAATATTACGTGATCGTATCCATGCCATGACAAGTATTCAATCCCATCAATATATTAATTCTACGACGATCGTCGATGCTGATATTATTGGGATTTTTCAGGAGGGAGGACAAACATGTATCCAGGTTTTTTTTTATAGGTCTGGCTGTAGTTATGGGAACCATGCATTTTATCCAATTCATCCTCCGGATACAGATGCCGGAGAAATTTTAGCGGCTTTTATCGGTCAATTTTATACTAACAAAAACCCCCCCAAGCTAATTATTCTTAGTCAATTAGTTCCAAGAAATGAAGTGTTGATTCAAGCTCTATCGGATCGAGCTCAGCGCAAAGTGCTGATCGAAGTGCCCCGCCGTGGAGAAAAGAAATATATGATTGACTTAGTCGTAGACAATGCTCGAAAAGCGCTCAGTCGTAGAATCGCTAAAAATACATCTCAGCGTAAATTATTAGATGCGTTAATACTACCTTTAGGCCTTGAATCTCGTCCAGATAGAATCGAAATTTATGATAATAGTCACATAAGTGGTACAAATTCTGTTGGCGCAATGGTTGTTGCTGGGCCCGATGGATTTGTAAAGAACGCGTATCGAAAATTTAATATTCGCACCACCCCTGCGGATCCTTTATCCACTAATTCGCGTGGGGGTAATGATTATGCAATGATGCAGGAGGTTCTAACTCGTCGATTTTCACGTGTCATCAAGGAAGATCCGGACCGGATGAATGGACAATGGCCAGATTTAGTGTTGATAGACGGCGGAGCCGGACATTTATCAACCGTTTTGAAGGTATTTGAAGATTTAGGTATTAGCCAAATTCCGGTTGCGGCAATTGCTAAGGGTCCTAATCGAAATGCGGGCCAAGAAAGTATTTTTGTACCAAATCAAGCACCTTTTACTTTGGACAGCAGAGATCCAGTCTTGTATTTTCTACAAAGGCTGAGGGACGAAGCACACCGTTTTGCTATTGATACTCATCGATCTCGTCGAAGTAAAGGTCTCAAATATTCACCCTTGGATAAAATTCGGGGTATAGGTGGAATTCGAAAAAAAGCATTGTTGCATCGTTTTGGTTCATCTCGAGGAGTCTCTCAGGCGGGAGTAGAGGATTTGATATCAGTGGACGGCATCAGTCGGTCAATGGCGATTAAAATTTATGAATGGTTCCATCCTGAAATCTGAAAGCAGAAGTTTATAATGTTGACAAGCATCCCCAACCTTTTAACGCTATCTCGCATTGCGTCGATACCTTTATTGGTGGCTGTTTTCTATATTGAATCTCCATTAGGAAATTGGCTTGGGTTGGGTATTTTAGTTTTTGCGGGGGCTACTGATTTCTTTGATGGTTACATTGCTCGTTTGATGCAACAACAATCGTTGTTAGGGAAATTTCTTGATCCAATTGCAGATAAACTTTTGGTGGCATCGTTTATCTTGATGTTAGTTGCTTTTGATCGTATCCCAGGTGTTGGTATACTACCCGCGGTTGTCATCTTATGTCGTGAACTATTAGTTTCTGGATTGCGTGAATTTTTGGCAGGGGCTCAAGTTAGTT
>CAZXSC010000135.1:0-6743 GCA_964643045.1 uncultured Rhodospirillaceae bacterium | reverse complement strand
ACGATGACATTTAAAACAATTATTGGTGATGTCAAATTCAATGGTGTACAAAACGTTTCTACGCCAACGGGATTTACCCAAGTGCAAAAAGGAAAAATTGAAGTCGTTTGGCCGAAAAGCAGAGCGACGGCTCCGATTGCTGAAAAAGGCGCTTGGGCTAATTAAGCTGTTTTAATGAGGGAGGGTTCTTCTTTTTGTAGAAGAACTCTCTTTTTTTCTTAGTATTAAAAGAAAGTCATTTAATTGGATAGCTTAATGTCGCCGCAGCTAGTAGCTGCAGCTCTCATAACTGGGGTGCTTTATGCGTTAATATCGCTCGGCCTGAATTTGATTTATGGCACGATGCGATTGCTCAACGTTGCTCATGGTGATCTAGTGATGATTGGGGCTTACGTCGCTTTTTTGTCTTTTTCACTGCTGAATGTTGGGCCTTTGGTGTCCATGTTTGGTGCGGCCCTCATCTGTGGTGTTCTAGGTTGGTTATCCTACAAATGCGTATTTCAGAGGCTGCTATCTGGCGGTCAAATTCTATCACGCCTTGAAGAGAACTCTCTTTTATTGTTTTTCGGTATTTCGGTTATCATCCAAAATTTAGCCATTTTATTTTTCTCCGCTGACCGGCAAGGTTATGAATATCTCAGTGCAATTGTTGAAATCGGTGATGTACGCCTTACAGGTGCCCGATTGGCCGTTCTAATAGTTGGAGCAATTATTTCAGTGGCTGCGGTTTTTTTTCTGCGTTTTAGCTTGTTTGGTCTGGCAATGAATGCACTCATCCAAAACAGGGATGCAAGCGCCATCGTTGGGATAAATGTTGACCGTGTACAGATGTCGAGCCTGATCTTTGGTTTTGGCATCACCGGGCTAGCTGGCGCTCTCATCAGCATGATGGAACCCATTACACCGGTTATGGGCTTTCCCTATACTATGTCGGCTTTCGTTATTATTATATTGGGGGGACTAGGCAATTTATGGGGAGGATTTCTAGCGGGCTTATTACTTGGGGTTCTAGAAGTTTTTGGCGTTGCTTTAACTGGTCCCGAATGGCGCTCAGTCTTGGTCTATGGTATTTTTGTCCTAATTTTGATTTTTAGACCCCAAGGTCTAATGGGTTTGGGGAAAACAGCCAGATGAAAAATTCTTTGAAGCTCGTTCTCGCTGTCGTATTATGCATATTTCTCGCTGGAGTTGCTGGTTTTGCCAACGAATACATATTGGGTATTGGTTTTACTATATTTATGTATATTGCACTCGCGCAAAGCTGGGTCGTGTTATCCGGTTTAACCGGCTACATTTCCCTTGGTCACGTCGTATTCTTTGGCTCCGGTGCTTATGTTTTCATTCTCGTGTGGGGCTTGGTGCCTGTGTGGCTGGGCGTGGTTTTTTCCGGTATCGTCGTTGGTTTGGTCTCGCTTATAGTTGGGTATCCGGTTTTACGGGTGCGTGGTCCTTATTTCGTAATCTTGTCTTTCGGCTTGGCCGAATTGGTTAAAAATCTAGTCCTTATTAATGAAGCCCGAATGTATGTGTCAATGAGGCCAGTCTTTGGCGCGCCTGCCTTATATCAGCTTTATACAGCTATGCTTTTGTTGGCGATAATTGCAACCGGTTTAACCTACTGGATCAGACGCTCGCGTTTTGGGGCTGGATTAAGGTCAATACGAGAAGATGAAGGAGCTGCAGAAACGATCGGTGTGCCGGTAGCGAAGCTAAAATTGTTAGCGTTTGCAATTTCAGGCGTTATCCCAGCAATGGTGGGGGCCATCTTTATAATGCGCTCTGGCATCTTCCAATCTGGCGATGCATTTACGCCAATCGTTTCTTTTACAATAGTAACCATGGCAATTATTGGTGGAAGCGACGACGCGCCCGGACCTTTTTTGGGAGTTGTCTTTTTGGCTCTTCTTCAAGAATTATTATGGGTTAATTGGCCAGAGGTTTATATGATCATTTTGGGTACATTGTTGCTAGGTTTTGTTCTTTTTATTCCTGGTGGTTTATATGGCTTGTTTACCGACTATGTTCTTAGGAAAAAAAATAATGTTACTTGAGATTTCTGATATCAAGAAAACGTTTGGGGGTTTAGTAGCTTTACAGGAAATCACCTTCTCAATTGGATTTGGTGAAACGCTTGGAATTATGGGCGCGAATGGTGCAGGTAAAACAACACTGTTCAGTTTAATCGCGGGCCATCAGAAACCTACTCGCGGTTCAATCACTCTTGAAGGCCAGAAAATTGATGGGCTAAGACCGGATCAAATAAGTGCTTTGGGAATTGCTCGAACGTATCAAATAGTCCGTCCTTTTCGCGGATTATCTGTATTGGAAAATGTAAGTACTGGTGCCCTATATGGAGCACAGAAAATGAGATCAATGAAGAATGCTGTTGAATTGGCAAGCGAAATATTAGTGGACGTTAATCTTTACGATAGGGCTAATGACCTTGCCGGCAGCCTAACCTTAGCTGGGTTTAAGCGGTTGGAATTGGCCAAAGCCCTTGCAACTGGACCTAAAGTTCTATTGTTGGATGAAGTGATGGCAGGTCTTACTCCTAACGAAGTTAATGAAGCCATTTCAATTATTGAAACCTGCAAACGGAAATATGATCTGACAGTTGTCGTTATTGAGCACGTTATGAAGGCCTTGATGCGTATGTGTGAGCGGATAGTTGTCTTACATCATGGGGAAATGATTGCGGAAGGAGTACCGGATCAAATTGCCGAGAATAGTACCGTGATAAAAGCTTACCTGGGAGAGAAAAATTGAGTCAGAATCTTCTCCAAATTTCCAATTTGAATGTCGCTTATGGGCAGGTCAATGCCTTAAGAAATTTTTCTTGTAACGTTGAAGAAGGGAAGATTACTGCACTTGTTGGCAGCAACGGTGCAGGAAAGACAACTTTTTTGCGCGCTTTATCTGGTTTGTTGAAAACAAAACAAGGTGATATCAATTTTGGTGGTACAGATATTACCTTTTTTTCAAGTCATAAACGCGTTGAATTAGGGCTCGCGATGGTACCCGAAGGACGACTGATATTTCCTGATTTTACTGTTGAACAGAATCTTAAGGTTGGGGCTATATCAAAGCGTGCACTGGGAAAAATAGAAAGTAATATAGAAAATTCATATAAAATGTTCCCTAAGTTAAAGCAAAGACGTCACCAGCTCGGGGGCACGCTATCTGGCGGTGAACAGCAGATGCTTGCTCTAGCTCGAGGGCTAATGGCTTGCCCACGACTCTTGATGCTGGACGAGCCGACCCTAGGCTTAGCCCCTTTGATTTCCGATGCAATTTTTAAAATGGTAGCGAACCTCAAAGAGACCGGATTGACCGTATTAATTGTTGAGCAGGATGTAAATCGAACACTACAAATTGCAGATAACGCTTACGTTCTAGAAAATGGATTAGGTATCATGGAGGGAACAGCGGGAGATATCCTAGCCGATCCTAAGGTTCGGAAAAGCTATATGGGCATCTGAATGCGTGTAATTCTGTGCTGAAATATAGGGAGTTTTTCATAGTGAGTAGGTTGCTCACAGACTAGACAGGATGATAAATGACGTTTTCTTTGAAGTTTATCTAATTTTTTAGTGCAAGATAATTGGCCGGTTTGAATTCTTTCGTAATTCAAATTCCTATACGGATAATATAGGAATAACCCGCGTAAGTTGTTGTAGTGCAGAAATATTTTGTGTTATTGATTTTCGATTTGTTTGTTATCTTTGCATTGGAAAATCAACTTGAGTGATACCGTAAAAAAATACCATCGGCTTGACCTGAGTGAATTTGCGCAGAAAGTTTTTCAACATTACGGTGTTAGTGAAGCTGATGCCTTGACTTGGGCTGAAGTGTTGATTTGGGCTAACTTGCGTGGTGTAGATTCTCATGGTGTTTTGCGGATACCCATATATGTAGATCATTTGAAGACAGGAGTTATCGAGGCACAACCAGATATCAAGATAGATCCGTTGACAGGCGCGATAGCTAGGCTTGATGCTGATTTGGCTCCGGGTCCTGTTGCCCTTAAAATTGCCATGGAAAAGGCTATCGAGAAGGCCCGTGAATTCAACGTGGGTTGGTCCACGGTATCTAATATGACTCATGCTGGCGCTGTCGGTTATTTTGCATTACAAGCGGCAAAGGTCGGTCTAGCCGGTCTCGTAATGACGGCCTCTCAGCCTATGATGGCCTATCCAGGTTCGACCAAAAACGTCGTTTCGACAAATCCAATCGCGATCGCGGTCCCTGGTAATAATCATTCTCCACTGTTATTGGATATGTCGACATCGACTGTGGGTATGGGCAAGGTTCTTCAGGCTCGGGATCGGGGAAGCGATATCCCGACTGACTGGGGATTGGATGATAAGGGTCAGCCTACTAGTGATCCCAACAAACTTTCTGTCTTGTCACCACTTGGAGGGGCTAAAGGAGCCGGGTTATCATTAATGATCGAATGTTTAACGAGTTTAGCTGTGAATAACCCCTTAATTGAACCGGTGTTGCGAAGTGGATCGCCATTAATGGGGCGGCCAATTAACGGTGTTGCTATAGCCGTTGATGTTGCAATTTTTGGAGATAAAGAAAGTTATATAGAACAAGTAGATGCTCTGGCGACGCAGATAAAAAATCTTCCGAAAGCCAAAGGAATAGATCAGATTTTTGCCCCAGGAGAGCGGGGAGACTCCATTCTTGAGTTGCGAGAAGTCGAGGGGATACCGCTTCCAAATGGTACTTTAGATCGCTTAGCTCCGATTGCTGAGGAATGTGGTTTAAATCTCCCCAAATCAATTTCAGTGTGACTTGGTCGTTTTTGTTGAGCACTTAGGCATTTTGCAGCGCATGAAATTATTGATTTAGTTTTTGCAACCTTGCTTGTCCAAGGCCATAAATTAATCTAAAACCAAATAGTTTAGACTTGAAGGAATAATGATTGGGCAGGCTTGATCAATGGCTAACTTAGCGTCTTCTAAACATAATGATAAAGATGGTGGCAATAATCCAGCGAGTGATCATGAGACAGGCCTGAGCGAAGATGAACAATTAGACCTTCGCATTTGGTTGCGTCTTTTGACGTGTACGCACTTAATAGAGCGGAGAGTGCGCAAAAATTTGCGAGATAGATTTGGTACTACATTGCCTCGATTCGACATCTTGGCACAAATTGATCGTGCACCCGTTGAACAGCCGATGCGCGAATTATCTCGTCGTTTAATGGTGACAAATGGAAATATAACGCCCTTGGTTGATCGGTTAATTGAAGAAAATTTGATTAGACGTGATACGTCTGTTGAAGATCGTCGTGTTCAGCATGTGAGCCTTACCCCAAGTGGCAGAAAAGTACTTGATGAAATGATACCGGCGCACAGTTCCTGGGTTAATAGCCTCATGGCCGATCTGGATAAAAAAAGTGCGGCGGAACTTTATGAATTATTAGGTGATTTGAAAAAATCAATTCTGTCGGCGGAAAAGAGCTAATACTGATTTTGTGAGGGCATAATGGCAAATAAACTTCCTGGTGGTGTTCCTACGGCACATGTAGATAGCTTTGCAAGAGATCGCTTGCCACCTAATGACTTGCTTCCTGACTTTGATTTTTCGGGCACCCCAGAATTAACCTCTTATTGGGATTACATGAATGTAGCGACAGAACTTCTTGATAATGTTGTTGAGAAAGGGTTTGGGGATAATGATGTTGTCCATCTGTCTGATACAAGTTGGACATATTTCGAATTATTAGACCGTGCTAATCGCATTGCGGAAGTTTTGGTTGAGGAATGTGATCTGGTAACAGGAAATCGAGTTTTGCTGCGTGCTCCAAACACGCCCATGTTGCTTGCGGCGTGGTTTGGGGTTCTGAAAGCAGGTGGCATTTGCGTTACCACAATGCCAATGTTACGTGCTCGGGAATTGCAAGTTTCAATTGATAGGGCCAATGTTTCCATAGTTCTTTGTGATGAGGATCTGGCAGAAGAAATCGAAAGTGCGTTTGAACTCACGGATAAAATCAAACACTCTTTATATTTTTCCCAAGTGGGTAATGGTGGAAAAACAGCCACTTTGGAGCGGTTGTGTGACAAAAAAACTGGTAAGTTTAAGAATGTTGAAACAGCGGCTGATGACATAGCGTTAATAGCGTTTACTTCAGGCACCACAGGCCAGCCCAAGGGCGCCATGCATTTTCATAGGGATGTGATTGCAACTGCAGATACTTGTGGCCGATACATAGCAAAGCTTGAGCCTGATGATATTGTAACAGGCACCCCGCCAATGGCGTTTACATTTGGACTTGGGGGACTCGCAATTTTTCCGATGAGATTTGGCGCTTCAATTCGGTTTTTAGAAAGCCCTCTCCCTGATAAGGTCTTGGAGACGATTCAAAAATATAAGGTGACTCAAATTTATACGGCCCCAACGGCTTACCGGGCCATGGCGGATATGGTTCAGGATTATGATGTATCGTCACTTCGCCAAGGTATCTCTGCAGGTGAAACTCTGCCAAAAGCCACATGGGAGGCTTTTCATAAAGCGACGGGTATTCGGTTGATTGATGGTTTGGGTTCAACTGAGATGTTTCACATATTTGTTTCAACACCGCCGGAAGATATGCGTGCTGGTTATACCGGCATAGCCGTTCCTGGCTATCGAGCCCGCGTTGTTGATGATAATGGTAATGAGGCACCAGTTGGCACACCCGGTCAACTCGCAGTTCAAGGACCAACAGGCTGTAAGTATATCGACGATCC
>CAZXSC010000134.1:0-6867 GCA_964643045.1 uncultured Rhodospirillaceae bacterium | reverse complement strand
CCGAAACGATCGACAGACGTTTGGATCAAGTTAGCTACTTCTTCCTCCTGAACAACATCAGTTCGAACAAAGAGCGAGTTGGAGCCCAATCTGTTCTCAATCGCCTTACCCTCTTCAGCTCTTCTAGCCGCCAGAATTACCGATGCCCCTTCGTTTAAAAACAGCTCCGCAGTCTTAAGGCCGATTCCGCTAGTTGCACCTGTTATAATCGCCACTTTACCTTCAAGCCGCGCCATTACTCACCTCAATAATAATTCTAAGATCCCTTTTTACTCGAATATAGGACTATTTCAATAAAAGTCTCAAAATGACGCAACGGTTATCTTTTAATCAACCAGTCGTTTCATTTAAAATAAATTGACAAAGTCATTAATTTCCACGATTTGGTAAAGATAGCCACGCGCCGGGAAGAATTCTATCCCCGAATAAAAGAATATTCCCAGGCATTAGTGGTCGTCGTGAGTTTTAGCTTTTCTCATTGATGCGGTAACTCGGGATGTAGGTTGCTGGTATTTTGCCGCCTGCTTTGCGCCGAGCTCTAGCTTGAGCCACTGTTTCAGCTTTTTGGGCAATTTCTATACCAAGCTTTCGATCAGTAGGATATGGTCCTGTCATATTAGGTGGAGGTAGCGTTGAAGCTGGAAAATACGCAATATTATCCTTTCCACGTCGCTTCTTTCGTGGATTAATTAGTGGACGGTTGGCAGCTTTTGCCACTTTCACAAAATTCGCTGGATCGTATTTGAACGAGCGTTTACCGATCACTTCTAAATCTAGCCACCATTTTTTTTCATTCACTGGGTTGCCATTACCCAAAAAATCATCCAGCCAAATAGCGATAGGCGCGAAGACAGGCTTTAACCACATAGCATTAATACCGAGCCAACTGCCAAGCTGATGTGTCACCGGTCCATCCCAAGTCGTATCTTTTGAAATAGGACAAACCTTGACACAGCGCCCGCATGCAGACCCCTTTAAATTTGTTGCTCTATAAAGAGTACAGCGTTCGCTATCAGGCTTCCAAGTCTCATAGCCATTAAAAATCACTTTTTCCCCATAAGGGATAGCTTGTGACGGACATTCTCGTGCACATTTAAAGCATTTTGAACAAAACAACTGCACTCCGAAGTCAATTGGCATATCTGGTTTCATAGGCATATCAGTTGTCAGAACAGCGGTCTTGAATCGCATGCCAAGAAAAGGATTAATTGCGCTTTCGCCAATCCTACTCTGCTCACCTAAACCCGCCTGAAGAACCAAGGGCACGTGTAAAACATGACTATCAAGATTCGAGTGAGCTCGCGCGCCAAAACCCATTTTGCGAATCATGTCAGCCATTACACCGACAATCTCGCCGCCCTTTAGATAAGCTCGCATAGACTGCGATCCCGATATCCAATCATTACCGCTTGCACCCAGAAAAGTCTCGTAACCCTGATCAATGAGTACAACAAGCGCATATTTATGATAAGGCTCTATAGGGTTAGCTCGCTTATCATGGGAGTACCAGGCATAGTCAGGCACCTTGCACACACCCGTGATCGCAGACCCCATATAATGACTTAGTGCTTTTAAGGCCTTGGTATTCTCATCAGCATTTTCAGCGCCCGGTGCTATCTCGATAGCAGTTTGCCCATCTTGTAGTGGCTTTATTGCCCAACTAGGGCGGACGATACCCTGCGAAACAGGGTGTTTTTGCGACCAACGATCAGCCTCATCCTGTGCTTTCTGACTGAGATCACCTAAAGCCGTGCGTACATACATATTCGTCCGACTTGGTACTCGCGGCACTTCATCTTCAAAGACTTCTGTCGTCAATTTTTCCACTCGCTTCAAAGTTTCAACAGGATACGGACCCAGATGAGAAGGGCGTCTTTTACGTCTCCAGCGTTCAAGTCCAGAGACGGCCCCCGAAAAACCAAGTTGATAACTGAAATTTTTACCGTTTATTTGAGTCGCATGAAGTGGGATATCCGCAGCCAGAGTGTAGTTAGTAGTAACCGCAGCAACAGCAAAACGGTCCCCCAAATAGGGATTGATTATCTTATCTACCCTTCGAATTCCTATACCTGACAAGACAGCGAGTTTATCCAAATCAACATTTGTCGCCCCAGTCCAATGGACACAGCTAGTGAAACCCATACTCGATATCTGTCCGCTCAGATCAACGCCAATTTCAGCTGCAAAAAGTGTCGCTAGTAAATGTTCATTTCCTTCAATCCATTCTGCTGCATTATTATCTTTGTCAATTGGATTGCCATATTCTACCATGATTACAACACCATAGCTTTGATTCTCCTCTATTTCGTTTAGCCAAACATTGTTGAAAAGTTCGCAGATCCCTATTTGTGAAGCGTCGAGAAAATAACCCGCCCCCTTAATATCGCGGGAACGTAGCGCGACATCATCAGGCACAGCCGTTACTCTGGAAAAGGGCATTGGTTGCCGCAAATCTTCATAAGCGTCAAGATGCGTTTTTATAGCAGCAGAAAGATATCCGCTTTGCCCGATGGGCATTGGGCTAGGTGTGATTGAGTTAGACACTTTCTCAATCTCTATAATTGATGAATCCCGTTTGAGTTTTTCTGACGGATACGGTCCAAATTCGACGGGACGTTTTTTTCGGTTATAGCCAAACATTCTATATCTTAGCCTTCAGCACAGTTATTAAGAATTAATCTAAAACTTAAATCTAGATCGCGTCCAGTCTTTTAAAAAGCCCTCCATAAGTGCGTTAAAGAAATCCAACTAATCCCCGGTTATTAGAAGAATTTTATAAGGCCTAATTACTCGATCATTAACCGATCGCGCGACGCACCATTACATTGATGAGATGCGCCCTGTATTCAAATGAAGCGTGGATGGCGCTGTTCAAGCCGACATCTGAAACTTTAATGGTTTCCAGCAGCTTACATCCGCAACAGGCGTTCGGCATTACCATGTAGGATTTTTGCCTTGTCCTCGCGATTGAGCATCAGGCTTTCCATCCACTTCGGCCCCGGCTCGTTCGGTACGAAGGGATAGTCAATGGCAAATAAAATTCGATCCGCCCCCATCTCCCCAATACACAAATTCAAAGCGGGATCAGAAAAAAATCCCGAGGTGGTAATAAAAAAATGCGATGTAAAGAGTTTGCGAAATTCAACTCCGTCATTACCGGGACGATTGAGCGCCAGATCAATCCGCCACATGAGAAAAGGTAGTGCCTCTCCCAAATGCCCCAATATAATTTTAAGACCGGGGTATTTTTCAAACACACCGGATAGCACCAGACGAATGCCGGCGGTCGCGGTCTCCATGGTGAACCCCCAACCGGCATTGAGAAAACCCGGATATTTTTCTATGTAGTCTTTAAGATATGCATCAATAACCGCCTGATGCGGTACGCCAGGGTGCAGATAAATTGGCACATCGAGCGCCTCCGCCGCTTCAAAAATCGGCCAATATTGTTCCTTATCGATAAAGTGTTCACCTTCCGTAAGCCCGTGGATCATAGCCCCCTTCATGCCCAGTTTGTTAATGGCACGATCCAATTCATCTGCAGAAGCTGACGGATTGGCTGTCGCCAAGTTGGCAAATCCGGCGAGCCGGTCCGGATAGGCCCGACAGATTTCATGGAGCCTGTCATTTGCCGCGGCGGCCACGGCCGGTCCGGTTTCCGCATCCAGTTTTTGTGTTGAGGGGGCGCCGTGAGACAATATTTGTACATCTATGCCCGACATATCCATCGATTTGATGCGCCCCTCGCCGACATCTTCGATTTTTGCTTTTACCCAGCCGCCCAGATTGCCGTCGAGACCGGTGAAATGGGACACCACCTCGGTGTCATAATAATGTTCTTCAATCGCGATAACGCGTTCGCCATCTAGAATTGACATCATTTTCTCCTCTATCGTTGGCCCAAATTTTAGCTTTTCGGATCACTACCAAAAAACATCGTGATGAGTTGATAGCATAGACCCAGGCTAACAAACTTGAAAGCAGCCTGAAGTCGAGACAGCCGTATCGACCGACCATTGCTCTTCAAGAACGATCGGTTCGCCCTCAATTCACTTTCGAATAGGTTTATTGCTTTTTTCACCGCCGCCGACTTCGCTCCCAAAAGCGGACGCAATCCACTAATCGGACGAGTATTCAAATAGGGTGATCTTTTTGACAGTTCTGATTTTCGTGCCGGTTGTGGCTGCCTTTTTTTGAATAGGCAGAGCTAAACTAAGATCGAGTGGTAATATGGTTTTTTTTGTGCTAGAAATTGCTTATACCAACAAGGTAATTAAAAAGTATAGCTACAAAAATTAGCTTTGCAGCCTGTGAGCGGGAGTAAACGTATAGATTAACTTGTTTACCGTGGGTTAGTTACGCGCTGGCATAAAATTAAATTTGTTTAACAGGGAGACTAAATATGACTCGAAAAATTAGTATTTTTGCAATGGGAGTGGCCTGTATAGCTATCTTCGGGTTTGCAGGCCTTTCAGCGAATTCAACTGAAGTTACGATTAAAGGAGCAAGCTGTTTTCCAATTGGCAGTCCGCCATCAAAACCATTTGAAGGTGTCGTAAAACAAATCAACGCTGCCGGTAAAGGTGTAATTCAAATTAAGCTAATTGGTGGTGCACCGGCTATCGGCAGCCCTTTCACCTTGGTCAAGAATATGGCAAAGGGTATTTATGATATTGCAGGTTGCCCGGACGCCTATTACGGAAACGTAGTCCCAGAAGCTAAGGCCCATAAGTTAACGGAATTCTCTGCCGCAGAAATGCGTTCCAATGGTGCCTACGCCTACTACAATACTATCTTGGCCAAGAAAAATCTGAAATCATTAGGCGAGTACATGAATTTTGGGCCATTTTTTCTCTGGAGCAATGTAGAGATCAAAAAGGCCGATCTTTCTGGTTTACACCTTCGGGTTTCGCCAGTTTATACGCCGTTTTTTAAAGCCTTAGGTGCTACTGTGCAGCGATCTAACATTGCCCAGGTATACACTTATATGGAAAATGGCACTGTTAAAGGTTACGGTTGGCCAGCTCTGGGATGGGTCCCTTCATGGGTAAAGGTTACCAAGTACAGAATAGAACCTGGATTTTACGTTGCGCCACTCGAGGCCCTTGTAAACCTCAAGACGTGGAACAAATTGAATAGCTCGCAGCAAGGTGTGGTTATGAAAGTTGTTTTAGCTTTCGAAGCTCGTAATGCCAAATGGCGTGAACGCCTTAAAGTACAGAATGCGAAAACCGCAAAACAAGGGTTAAAGGGTATCCGCCTACAGGGTGCTGAAGCAAAAAAATGGACAGCTGCAGCCAAGAAAGCGGGTTGGGATGAAGTCATCGCTTTAAGTCCGACCGAAGGACCAAAATTAAAAAAGATGTTCACGAGATAAAATACGACGATTAACCGGATAATATTTAGAAATGAATCTTATCCGGTTAATGATTTCACCAAATAATTGTTATCAGTGATCCAATGCATAATTTCCTCAATCGGTCCGAGATTGCCTTCAGTCGATTGTGCTTGATATTCGCCGGCTGTACTGCGGTTAGCATTGCATTATTTGCAATTTTAATTCCAGTCGATCTTTTCATCAGGAGCATTGGTTGGGGCAACATGCCCTGGCTTCACGAGGGAATTGAATACGCCCTTTATGTTGGTGTTTTTTTAGGCGCGCCGTGGGCTTTGCAGCAAGGTGCTCACGTTCGAGTTGATTTATTAGTTGCACACTTACCAAAAAATCTTGCTGTTTCAGCGGAAATCCTGCTGGACTTTGTCGGCTTTGTTATCTGCGTAGTCCTTTTTTATTATGGCCTCCAAGGATCAATCGAAGCCTATGTGGACAAATCCATTCCTGATAAGCTGCTAAAAATAGACAACTGGTGGATGGTATCCATCTTCTCGGTTTCATTTTTCATGCTAGCAATTGAGTTCCTTTTGCGCATGCGACGTGCCCGAACCGTATTGGAAAAGGAGAAAACAATTTCAACCGAGGCAGGGTTCTAGCCGTGGAATGGTATGCCGCCATGGTATTGATGCTGGGTACAGTATGCTTCATCATGTTCATGGGCGTTCCAGTTGCCTTTGCTTTTTTCGCAGCCAACATACTCGGCACCTACCTGTTTCATGGAGGTGAACTCGGCTTGGTTTCAATGCCGCTGGAATTTCACCTCGCAATATCCAAATATTCACTGACTCCCATCGCTCTTTTTCTATTAATGGGCGAGATACTGCTTCATACGGGTGTTGCTTTTAACGCGATTGGTGCCATTGATCGAATGATTTCACGTATTCCCGGTCGTCTCTCGGTGGTTTCAATCATCGGCGGCACTGTATTTTCGTCACTCTCTGGTTCAACAATCGCCAATACTGCAATTCTCGGCAGTGTGCTATTACCAGACATGGTCAAACGCGGCTATAAACCGTCTATCGCCATGGGACCGATTATGGCAGTTGGCGGCATTGCTATGTTAATTCCTCCATCCGCGCTGGCTGTTCTATTGGCCAGCTTGACTGAACAATCAGTGGCCCATCTACTCATTGCCGGCATCATTCCCGGTATTTTGATGGCCGTCTTGTTTTTTGCCTACGTCATCATCCGTTGCATTCTGGACCCGAGCTTAGCGCCTACTTATGATCCCGAAGAAGACTTCCTCAATAAACCAATTAGCGTTACTCTTAATTTCGGCGGACGTGATCGAATTTTATGCGTATACACTGGCAGTAACCTCCAATTCTTTAATCGTATCCTGCCGTTCATCCTGTACATTTTACCTTTGTTTATTATTTTTGTTGTTGTTGTTGGTAGTATATTTTTCAAACTAGCTGCCCCAACTGAAGCCGCTGCGCTCGGGTGCCTTGCCGCCACTTTTGTCTGCTACA
>CAZXSC010000133.1:0-6916 GCA_964643045.1 uncultured Rhodospirillaceae bacterium | reverse complement strand
CTCCTCAACGTCAGAAAAATTCAATCGGTATTGTTGTGGAAGGACCTCGACAAGCAGGTATGATGGAGGGCTTTGAGTGGTTTTGCTTTAAATGTGAAAACATGGTTCATCGTGTTGAGGTACCCCTCGATGGTCCTCAAGGTATTGTTAGCCAACTGCCAGAAATTTTTGAATCTTATCACAAAGATATAGATGCTCGGACTTGCCGAGAATGTGGCACAGTACATCCTGGTAAGGGACTCCCTCCAGAAGGTTGGGTTAAATTTTAAACTTTGCGCGATTAGTGTTGGTCTGTGCAAAAGGGTATCGATATAGAGCACCATGTATATTTTATTTATTAAATTGGAGCATTTTAATAGGATTAATGTATTGGGTACTGTACAATCGATTGCTTGCCATTAAAAAGCGGAACCTACGGATTTGCCTAATTCTTCACCAGCTATCTCAGTTATAATTCCAACCCTTAATCGTCGCAATCTCCTCAAGAGGGCAGTTAAGTCTGTTCTAGAACAGTCTATACCTATAGAAGAAATAATTGTTGTTGATAATGGATCAACTGACGGGACTCGTTCGATGCTACGGTCCAATTTTCCTAGGGTCCATTGTATAACGGAACATAAACTTGGCGTCAGCGCGGCCCGCAATAGAGGAATATCCATTGCAAAAGGTAACTGGATTGCTTTTCTTGATTCAGATGATGCATGGTTGCCAACAAAATTAGAAAAACAAGTCGCAGCGCATTCAAAAAATTCTGATTTCCGACTTATTCATACCGATGAAATTTGGTATCGAGAGGGTAAACGAGTTAACCAGATGAAAAAACATAAAAAGAGAGGTGGGGATATTTTTGAAAATTGTCTTCTCTTGTGCTGCATTTCCCCAAGTAGTGTTCTTTTAAGAAAAGATTTAATCCAAGATGTTGGATTATTTGATGACGCATTACCCGCTTGTGAAGATTATGATTTATGGTTGCGCATAACATCTGGGGAATCAGTTTTATATGTCGATGAAGCTCTTACAATTAAATATGGTGGCCATGAAGGTCAGTTGTCCTCCAAATATTGGGGGATGGACCGTTTTCGAATACAATCTCTTGAGAAGTTGCTAGCTAATCAACTCCTGACTTCCTCTCAGACAAGGGCTGTTCATAAGGTTTTACTGCAGAAGCTGAACATAATAATCCAAGGTGGAATAAAGAGAGACAATATTGAAATAGTGGATTTATATACCAATAAATTAAAATACTGGGAAAATGAAGAATATCCACATAATCTAAAAGAACAAAAAATTGTGTCATGAAATATCTGCCAGCTATTCGTTGGGTTATTGCGTTAAAATCAGAAGCGAATCCAATTATCAAGAATTTAGGAATGTCATCTGTTGAGAAAGGCGCGGCATACCCTACTTATAAAGACACGACAGGGTGTCACTGGTTAACTGTTTCGGGGGTAGGCTATACTGCCGCTGCCGCTGCCAGTGCCCATCTTCACGAGAAAAGCCAAGCCCCGTCGTGGGCTAGCTGGATAAATATTGGGATTGCGGGATGTGGACATGGAAATTACGGAACTCTTTACATGGTCGATAAGATATACTGTGAAACAAAGGCTCGCTGTGAGTATCCGGGAGTTGCTGTTTCCACGAGCCTTCCACGAACAAGTCTGCTAACAGTTAATCAGCCAAAATCTGACTACACTGATCAAAATCTTATCGATATGGAAGGGTATAGCTTTTATGCAACTGTAAGTAAGTTCTCCTGTCGTGAATTGGTAGTCATTTTGAAGGTTGTTTCCGATAGCCCCGTAGTAAGTTTGAAGAATATTACCCCAAAAAATATTTCGGAATTAATTTCAGATAATATGGATAATATACTCAGTGTTGTTTCCAAGTTAGAAAAGTTATCGGAATTGGAATTCAAACGACAAGCTCCGCTCGATGTTTGCGACCAGGTTATAAGAAAATGGCACTTTACAGTATCTCAAGAGCATCAACTTAATTATTTAGTGCACCGTTGGGCGGTAGCTTTTCCCAAGAACGATCTAATGTCCGAACTCGTAAACCTTGAAAGTTCAAAGTCTGTGATTAAATATTTATCACAAACTTTAGATGCATATGAAGTGGACTGGAGACAGAATTGATTGACACAATTTATATTGAAGACGATGTTCGCGACCATCCAAGAACCTTGTCAATAGTATCAAAGATCAAAGCCGCTCGAACCATTCCGATAAAAAGATTTGGTGAAATTTTTAATCAACGCAGCCAAAGTTTTCGGATTCAAAAAAGTAATCCGGCTTTGATATTGGCGCAGAAATACAGTGGGCATGTCTTACCGGCACCTAGTGGTTTTGGTATAGGAGGCACAAAAAACTATTATTTTTCTCATATGTATAATTGTGTGTATGACTGTCGGTACTGCTTTTTACAAGGTATGTATGTTTCAGCAAATTATGTTGTTTTCGTGAATTATGAGGATTTTGATAATAAAATTGAGACGATTATAAACCAACACCCGGATGAAGAAGTTACGTTTTTTTCAGGGTATGATTGCGATTCACTCGCTCTTGAAAATATCACAGGTTTTGCCCGGCATATCCTACCAGTTTTTGAAAATCATCCTACTTCGCTTCTCGAGTTCAGGACAAAAAGTATCCAAGTCAACCCATTAACGTCCGTAAAGGCGTTATCAAATTGCATTATTGCTTATAGTCTGTTGCCTGACTTAATCTCTAAAGCTCTCGATCATAGAGCCCCTAGCGTCAAAAGACGCATCGAGACGATGCAGAAATTAGCTCAGCAGGGGTGGAAGATTGGATTGAGGCTTGATCCTCTGATTCACGGACGCAATTGGAAGAACCTCTATAGGAATTTGATTGAGGATGTGTTTCAAGTAATACCGCAGAAATCAATTCATTCTGTCAGTTTTGGTCCACTCCGTTTTCCTAAAGCAATGCATCGGCAAATTTTTAAACTTTACCCAGATGAACCCCTTTTTACGGGCCCTCTCCATCAGCGAGGATCTATCGTTGCCTATCGAAGCGACATCGAGGATGAAATGACCGACTTTTGCCGCCAAGTGTTTGCTAAATTTATTCCTGACAGTATTGTTTTCCAATGCATACCAGAAGGGCAGCCTCTTGAGCATGGAAAAAGTGAAGAATAGGCATATTTTAATAACAGGAAGTTCCAGTGGCTTAGGGCGTGCTGCGGCGGAAAAACTCTTGGAAGTAGGGGCTACCGTTCACGGGATTGCTCGCGATCATAAAAAATTTCAGCCCGATACCAAACGTTATAATCCCCTTACCATGGATATTACTGATCTCAAATCACTTTCGAAACACCTCTCAGAACTAATTAAATCAACGCCAGAGATAGATGGCCTTATCAGTAATGCCGGCTATGGGAAATTCGGCGGATTGGAAAATTTTTCACCAGAACAAATTATTTCTTATGTTAATGACAACTTGATTTCTCATCTGCTCATAACACGTTGTCTGCTCCCTCATTTAAAAACGAAAAATAGAGGTGATATTATATTCATTGGATCTGAGGCGGCTATGGATGGGGGACGAAAGGGTAGCTTGTACTGTGCGACAAAATTCGGACTGCGTGGATTTGCCCAGTCAATTAGACAGGAAAGCGCCGACAAAGGTATCCGTGTGACATTGATTAACCCTGGGATGGTAAGGACATCATTTTTTGATGATTTGAATTTTCGGCCAGGAGAGAGCAAAGAGAATGCCATTGAGCCCGACGATATTGCCGATGTAATTATGAATGTTTTAACGATGCGTTCGGAAACTGTTATTGATGAAATAAACCTGACACCATTAAAAAAAGTCATCCATTTTGATTAATTGGCAGGCAAACGTTTTAGAAGTAAGATAGTTTTGTATTATGTTTCTACTTTAGTAGGAAATTTTTGAATTTAGGAAGCAAGTCAATGCAGTTGGGGATACCTCGAACAATATTTGATGAAGAGCATGAGATTTTTAGAGAGACGGTAGCACGTTTTTTAAAAGAAGAAGTTCTTCCCGTTTATGATGAGTGGGAAGAAGCCGGCAAAACCCCAAGAGAAATTTGGCTGCGGGCGGGTGAAGTTGGTCTCTTTGGTACCAGCACGGCCGAGGAATATGGCGGCATTGGGGGGGGATTTCTGTTTGATGCTATTGTCTTAGAGGAGCTAGGCCGCTTTGGCGTTTCCGCACCCGCATTTGATATGCACGCGTACATCATTGTCCCTATTTTGAATAAATTTTGCACTGAAGAGCAAAAAAAAGATTGGTTGCCGAAAATGATAGGTGGTGAGTGGATCTCAGCGATTGGTCTAACTGAACCCGGTGGCGGGAGTGATATGAAGGAAATAAAAACGAGCGCCAAATCTGATGGTGATGATTATATTATTAATGGCTCAAAGACCTTCATCACAAATGGACATATAGCGGATTACGTATTATTGGCAGCTAAGACTGATCTGTCTCTTGGAGCGCGGGGTATCTCCATGTTTTGGGTTGATATGTCTCTACCCGGCGTGAGTAGGGGCAAGAATTTGAAAAAGATTGGCAATAAAGCACAAGACACTGCCGAGCTATTCTTTGATGGCGTCCGTGTGCTTGCAGCAAATTTGGTTGGTGAGTTGAATCAAGGTTGGTCTTTGTTGATAGACGGTTTAGCTCAAGAGAGACTTGTAGTAGCTTTACGTTCTATGGCGATGGCAGAAATCGCTGTGGAGCAGACTATAGAGTATACAAAACAGCGAAAAACTTTTGGTCAAACTGTTTTTGATTTTCAAAACACACAATTTAAATTGGCTGAAATGTCAGCAGATGTTGAGGCAGGACGGCCGTTTATAGATCGTTGTATTGAACTTCACGCAAATGGTGGCGTCTCACCCGAACTAGCAGCAAAGGCTAAATTATGGACTACTGAATTGGCCGATCGTGTTTTGGACGAATGCCTCCAATTGCATGGTGGTTATGGTTATATGTGGGAATTCCCCATAGCGCGCGCATGGGCAGATGCCCGCGTTCACCGTATTTATGCCGGCACGAACGAAGTAATGAAATATATTATTGCCAAAAACTTGTAGCTAAAACTAATGTGGCCCGCGTGATACATTCCACGATAGCTTCATTGATTAAGAATTCTTGTATTTCGAAGGCTGATGACGTGTTTCTGGCTGATGAAACCCAAAGCCTTACAGGAAAGCTTTTATGGGCGCGTATAGCCTCTGTAGCCAATCAGCTATTTGAAAGTGGTTTCAAGAAAGGTGACGTTGTCGCTTTTTATTGTACAAGCTCAATTCCTCAAGCTGTAACGTTTTTTGCCTGTCTGGTTTCTGGTATCATACCTTGTTGTCTTCATACTCGTGAAACTAATGAACGCAATCGCAAAAATATTAAGTTTATAAAAGCGAAAGCACTTTTCTCTGATCGTGATTTAAGTGATCAAGCTGAAGCCTTAATTAAACCAAACTCCATTATTATTCTATCTCAAGAGTTTATTAAGATCCGAATTGAGAAAAAGCTTGCAACAGATGTTGCTCCGAGCGATTTGGCACTCGTATTAATTTCTTCTGGAACGACAGGTGAGCCAAAATGTATTTCACATACTCAGGAAACATTAGCGGCGACAGCAGAGTACGGTCCTTATAATTATGAATGCTGGTCTGATAAGGATAGTACGATTGTAATTATGGCGCCTTCTTTTGCGGCCTGGATCCACACCGTTCTTCCGTTTATTTTTATTCAAGGACGTATTGTGTTTTGCTCTAGTTTTGACCCGTCGAATTTTCTTCAAACCCTGGAAGTAGAACAAATTACGCTGGCACCTTTGGTGCCAACTATTTGGCGTAAGGTATTTGATGCAAAGCCAGAAAATTATGACCTATCAAAATTGAAATCGGTATTTTTTTCTGGGGAACCTGGCTCTGACAATTTGGTTAAAGATCTGCAAAAGAAAATAGGACTTAATGTCATCACGTCGTATTTAGCATCAGAAGGTGGCTGTGCATCTGGGGTAGTTGCTGGATCAGATATTCTCTCTGTTAAAGGGCAGGCGGCATCGACGGGTTACGTGATTGAGGATGGTCAAATTCGAATCATTGATCCGGATGGATCCTTCGAGAATATTTTGTCCGACGGTGAAATTGGTGAAATAGCATTAAAGAGTAATTCAATTGCTATAGGCTATTTCAAAAACGAAAGATTGAGTGAAGAAAAATTTTCGAATGGTTGGTGGCGAAGTGGAGATCTGGGCTTGATTGGTCAGAAAGGATTGCTTTATGTCAAAGGGCGGTTAGATAATCGAATAAATACAGGAGGTATTAAGGTATTTGCTGAGGAAGTAGAGGCGTGTTTACTTGAACATCCCGATGTCCAATCCGTCGCAGTTGTGGGCGTTCCAGATGAGAAATGGGGTCAAAAAATTATTGCTCATGTGGTCTCAAGTTGGCCTGAATTGGATGCAGAGGACATATTAGATTACTGTCTTGAAAATGATTTGCTGCCGAGGACTCATTTACCCAAGGAAATTTATTTCCACGGCGAATTGCCAACCGGACCGACTGGAAAGCTATACAGGCGAGGCTTAAATGACTGAATTTGCTTCAGCTATTTGACATTCAATAAGTAAAATAGGATCGACATTCCGCCACTTATTGATAGAGAGTTGCGATTACACAACTGGTGGCAAAGATCGGGATTGGTTCTAAATACCAAACCTCACCCTCCTGATCGTCGGTCGCCGCCGCCAAGCAAATAGACGTTCTCATTTCGCCCGCTCCCTGACCTGCATCCAGAAGCGTTTTGGCTTCGTTATAGTCGAGTAAGGCATCTTTGTTCTTGGCCACCACTTGAGTAATGAAGCGCCGGTCCCACTCTTCATTGATTTTTCCAGAATCAGGGGTGCATGGCCAATG
>CAZXSC010000132.1:0-6919 GCA_964643045.1 uncultured Rhodospirillaceae bacterium | reverse complement strand
TTGAGTGGGATGAAGTATTGTTTACAGAAATGGTTCGGAGGAAGATAGGCGATAATTTGGAAACGGGTTAATGAGTTCCAATTTTAATTTTTTTCCTCAAAAAGGCTAAAAAAACAGCAGTTTTCTATGTAATTTTACTGCGTAAAATCAACGTTTTGAAAATTGATAACTTCGTCGAGCCTTCTTGCGGCCGTACTTCTTTCTCTCCACGACACGGCTATCGCGCGTGAGAAAACCAGCTTTCTTTAGAGGAGATCGAAGATTAGGCTCATAAAATACCATTGCTTTTGAAATTCCATGACGAACCGCACCCGCTTGCCCTGAAAGTCCACCACCCTTGACGGTGCACGTAACATCAAACTGATCAACGCGTTCTGCAATACCAAAAGGCTGATTAATCATCATTCGCAGGACGGGACGAGCAAAATAAGTTTCGAACTCATTGCCATTAACTGTAATTCTGCCATTGCCACGCTTTATCCAAACGCGCGCAACCGCATCTTTACGTTTACCAGTCGCGTAAGCCCTCCCCAGGTCGTCAATTTTTGGCTCGGTTAAGGCTGAGTCATTTTCGATAATTTCTGGTTCGGCGGGTCCATCGTTTTCTTTAGTTGAAACATCATCAATCACGGTCTCTTGCGCCGCTTTTTCTGCTACTGCTTCTTCCAAATCCCCTAAAGTCTTCTTTTCTTCGGGCATAATCAGGTACTTTCTTTTGCGCTAGAAACGCGATTAACTAAATTCTTTGGATTCATTCCAGCAATATCCAACACCTGTGGACTTTGAGCTTGATGTGGATGATCGGGACCAGCGTACACATGAAGCTTTTTCATTTGCTGTCGACCTAGACGGTTTCGAGTTATCATACGCTCCACGGCTTTTATCATAACACGTTCGGGATGTTTACCGTCTAACAGATTATCTGCGGTCCGACTTTTTAAACCACCGGGATAGCCAGTATGCCAGTAATAGATCTTGTCATTCCGTTTATTGCCCGTCAGACCAACTTTATCAGCATTAACGATGATAATGTTGTCGCCACAATCAACATGCGGTGTGAATGTTGGTTTATGTTTTCCTCTTAGCCGCATTGCTACAATGCTTGCTAGACGGCCCAACACCAGTCCTTCGGCGTCTATTAAGAACCAACTTCTCTCAGTTTCACGGGATTTTTGCGAATAGGTTTTCATCTAATATCTAATTCAAAATAGCCCAATTTCACGGATTTAATGGTAAAGTGGCCTGCTATATATTTGCGGCGCAGTATGCAAAGATTTCTAACTTAGTCAATGCTCTTTATTAGGATTTTATTTATAAAAATCAATGTGATATAACTGTGGTATTTAATTACCACATTTATACTATGTTAATAACTTCTGACCGACCATTAGCCCCTAAGAATATAAAACTTTAATTTTGCTATTGCCAAATAGGCCTGAAACCCGGCAATCTGCAGATTGTCCCAACAGATTATGAAGCCAATGGAGTGTTTGATGGCTGTTATTTATAATAAACCAAGCGTTTTACGCGCTGACGCAGATGACATTTGCACACTTACGCTTAATCGCCCAGAGAAACGGAATGCTCTATCTAGTGAGCTTTTACGAAATCTCCAAAAAGCATTTGATGAAGTTGCTAAGGACAAAAACATTAAAGTAATAATTCTAGCTGCCAATGGCCCTATTTTTTGCTCAGGCCATGACCTAAAAGAAATCCGAGAAGACTCTAGCTACGAAGTAATGCAAGAATTATTTTTCCAATGCGGCAACCTGATGATTTCGATGAAAAAACAACCACAGCCAATCATCGCAAAAGTTCACGGTTCCGCAATGGCTGCAGGATGTCAGCTAATGAGTAATTGTGATCTAGCGGTCGCTTCTAAAAATTCAACATTTGCACTTCCTGGTTCTGCTATTGGTCTATTCTGCACATCCCCTGCGGTTGCTGTCAGCCGGGTTGCCGCTTCAAAGCACACGATGGAAATGTTATTGATGGGTGAGCCTTTTAACGCGGAAGATGCATTCCGATTTGGCTTGATCAACAAAGTTGTATTACCCGAAGAACTTGAGGGTGCCATCATGGAATATGCAATTAGTATTGCTGGCCGCTCAAGTGCAACAATCTCTATCGGAAAAGCTGCGTTTTATGAACAACTTAACATGAATTTGGAAGATGCATACAAATACACGTCAGAAGTTATGGCAAAAAATATGCAAGAACACGATGCTCACGAAGGAATCGATGCATTTCTTGAAAAGCGCGCCGCAATTTGGCGGGGTCGATGACTAAATCGGGCATTTATTGCAACACTGCTGCAAGAAGGACTAAGCACGGTCCAGCAAAAATTTGATAATGGTTCACTATCCAGCGGATAGAATTTGAAGGCTAAGTGATTTGGAGGATCTATCTTTAAGCATAGACGAAAATTAAGAATTCGGTCATAACAACTGTTATATGAATTTGAAATATTCTTAATTTGAAAGATTTATAGATTGATAAGGCAACGCACACATGAATTCTTAGGTGTTTCTATCCCCGGTGACCGCTTAGGATTCATTTTCGATCAGTTTATGATAACGCTGATTCTGTTAAATATCTTGGCCATTGTCTTAGAAACAGTGCAATCAATAAATACTGCGTTTGGAGAATTTTTCCATTATTTTGAAGTGTTTTCAGTTGCTGTCTTTACCATTGAATATATCTTGAGGGTGTGGTCCTGTTTAGAAGATAAAGATAACGACTACTCCCACCCTGTGATGGGAAGAATAAAATTCGCCTTATCACCAATGGCAATCATTGATTTACTCGCTTTTCTTCCTTTTTACCTAACCACATTTTTTGCCATTGATTTGCGCTTACTTCGTATATTGAGAATGCTGAGACTACTGAAACTCTCGCGTTACTCGCCAGCGCTCGCTGTAATTTGGGCTGTCATTATTACTCAACGACGGGCTCTCACTGCCGCCTTTTTTATTATGCTCTTTGCCCTTCTTTTCACATCCTCAATCATTTTCTTATTTGAACACAAGGTACAGCCAGAGAAATTTTCCAGCATCCCAGAATCCATGTGGTGGGCACTAGCAACACTCACGACAGTTGGTTATGGCGATGTAACCCCAGTCACCGCTGGTGGTAAATTATTTGCAGGGCTTACAATGATGTTAGCCATTGGCTTAGCTGCGTTACCAATCGGTGTCATTGCAACAGGCTTTGCAAATGAAATTAAGAAAAGTGAATTTATTGTCACGTGGCGGCTCATTGCAAAAGTTCCATTGTTCTCTAGTCTAAATGCAGAAGAAATTGCCAGTATAGTCGACACGTTAAACCCGCTTCTTGTTCCACCTGGTCATAAGATAGTAAAACAAGGAGATGAAGCAGACGCTATGTATATTATTATTTCAGGTGAAGTTGAAGTCTATGTTGAAGCCAAAACAATAAAACTCAGACCTGGAGATTTCTTTGGTGAAACAGGAATTTTAAGAGGGACTATACGGACTGCAGATGTCGTTGCAAGAACAGAGTGTCAGCTATTAGAGTTACGAAAAGTAAAGTTCAATGAACTGGCAAGAACCTATCCAGATTTAGGAGACCACGTAAAAGACATCATGAACAGCCGCCTAAACGAGAACAAGGGTACAACCGCCTAGACCTCTAATCCAAATCCGAATTAGCATCAATTTTCTATGAAATAGGCAAACTCGGAAGCCACCTTTTTCATTAGTGGTCCCCACTTACCTTTTTGTTGCTGTCGAAAAACACGGACCGAGGGATGCCAAAGATGATCGGAACGATCTAATCCAAAACGCCACTCCGGAGCAGCCGAGAGAAGTGTCCAAGTCGGAACACCTAGTGAACCGGAAACCTGAATTGTTGAATTATCTACAGAAATCACATGATCCAGAGCCGCAATTTGTGCAAACCACTCTTCTGCACTCTTCATAGGATCAACTAATTTATCTTGATGCACACTTATGCCATAGCTATTAAAAATATCCTTCAGATCGTCTTCAATGTTTCCGTATTGCAAATTGATAAAATGGCACCCCGGTAAGCTTAGAATTTCATGCCACATTTCTATTGGGATAGAGCGCTCATGTCCAACAATAGGATTTCCACTTCTCCAACTGATACCAACTTTAATACCTTCACCCAAAGCATCATAACGAGACTTAATTTTTTCTGTGATACTGGGATCAGATTTGAGATAACCTTGCGACTTTGATGGAAAACTATCGATGGTTGTCCTGTAATAGTTACATATTGAACCCAATGGTATCTGCACCTTGGCATTGAAATTTTCAATAAGTGGATGTGGCGGCTCCTGCCGGGCAACCACGGTGATACCCCCGAACGAACGCTTAAAAACCGGCACTAGACGTTCACTACATTCAATAATGACCCCGGCACTATTTTGATTCAGATCTGCCAGGGTATTGGCGAACATAATTTCATCACCAATACCTTGTTCGCTCCATACCAAAATATTCTTATTGTTTAAATCTTCGCCCTTCCAAATAGGTTGAGGGTATTCTCGCCATGTCGAGGGAAACTCTGGACAAGACCAGCGCCATCCATACTGCTTCCAGCCTTCTGAAAAATCTTCTGCCATCAGCAATACACGACTTAAATTAAAATGGGCCTCTGCAAAATCAGGATCAATGGCTAATGCATTTCTGATAGATTTTTCTGCTCGTTTTAAATCATTTCTTTCAAAAAATAAAATCCCTAAATTGTTATGAGCCTGTTTGTTATTTTTATCAAGATTAATGGCCTTTTCGAACCATAGTGCAGCCTCATTCAGATCGCCTTTTATACGAAAGGCTGACCCCATATTCACGCACACCCCAGCATATTCGTTGTTACAATCTAGGGCTCTTCTGAAACTATTAATCGCTAAATCGATTTGGCTTAATCCGAGCAAGGCCAAACCACGCATATCGTGAGCTTCAGCCGATTCCGGATCACTCTTTATTACAGCATTAGATACTGCTAATGCCTCTTTATTACGTTTTGCGAGCCCAAGGGCAAATGACATTTTCAGGGTAAGCGCCAAATTATCGGGAAAAATTACTAACCCGCGTTCCAATATTTCTATTGCGGATGGAAAATGCCCAAGCTCACACATCTTTTTAGCGCAAAACTCAAACGCTTTGGCCAAATTATCAGTATATTCAACGCGTTCAGGTTCAATATTGTGCGCCTGTTCAAAAAAACCAATCGCCTCGTCATAGAATTTACTTTGCATACAAATGAGGCCGAGACTATTTAAAGCATCGGAGTTTCTGGGCTCGGTCTCTACAATATTAAGTGCCAGAGATTTTAATTCATTAAGGCGATCATTGAGGACAGCTTCGTTTTGCCGACTATGCTTTTCGAGAGACAACTAGTTTCATCCTTTGATGCCAAAAATCATATCGCATATTTCTCGCACAGCGCCCTCCCCGCCTTTTTTTTGTGTAGTCAATAGCGCCGCAGTTAACGCATCGTCGACGGCATCTGCTACCGCGATTGGACAGCCGACTGCACCAAAAACTGGGATATCATTCAAATCATCGCCGATATGTCCTACTTGATCCAGATCTATTCCCATCTCATCACAAATATGTACTAACGTCGCGAGTTTATCTTCACAGTCAAGAAAAACATAGTCCACCCCAAGACGACGGCCACGATGCGCTATGGAGGGAGTAGAGCTCGCGGTAATAATCGCTACTTTTATTCCCAAGGTCCGTAAACGTTTAATACCAACCCCATCTTTTACGTTAAACTTACGAAATTCCTCACCATCGTCGGTAAAATAAATACCCCCATCTGTCAAAACTCCATCAGTATCAAGCGATAACAATTTTATGTTTGAAAGCCGCTCTGAAAATTGCTCATTAGTTAATTGGTTCATGACCTAACTCCAAGGACGGCTTCAACTGCAGCTAGATCTTCGGGAGTATCAACGCCATGAGAACCTGGTTCTAATGGAGAACATGCTACTCGATAACCGTGTTCAAGATAACGCATAACTTCAATACTCTCTGCTCTTTCAACTGGCCCGCGCTCAAGTTTTGCAAATAACTGAAGGGCTTGGCGTGTGAAAGCGTATAATCCAACATGAACCATTCTTTTGGTCGCCTCCGAAAGCGGATAAGGGGCGGGAAAACGTGTAAAAGTTATCACGCAACCATCTAGACTTGGCACTAAATGAACAACAGAGGGGTCTTCTAGCTGCTCATCGTTTACATTTTCAATATATCCGGTTGCAATTTCAATCCCACGATCCATCGAATTCAAAAGACAAGACGCAACCGCATCAATTGACTTGGGTTCAATTAATGGTTCGTCGCCTTGTACATTGACATATACATCTGCCTCTATGTTCTCGGCAACCTCTGCTAAACGATCGCTTCCCGTTGGATGGGAAACCGACGTCATCACAAAATCAAGATTATTTGTCATACAATACGTTGCAATTCGTTCGTCATCTGTTGCAATTAAAACTTCTGAGATAATTTTTGCTTTTTTTGCCTGGTCCCAAACTCTGTGCACCATGGCCTTACCAGCTATCTCTTTGAGCGGTTTGCCAGGAAATCGGGTTGAAGCCCACCGTGCTGGAATAACACCAAGTACTTTCATCAAAATCTCTCAGAATAAACTAATAATAATTCCATGCTTAAACTCTTATCTCCAATTTTGCACTTAATTAATTGGCACCCACTCACCACTTTGTATCTCAACCATTCGAAAAGCCTTAGAGGATAATCCCAAATGATCTTTCGGAGACATTTTTACTATCCCATTAGCTCCAATATAATTATTTGTCTTTTCTAGGGATAGCCTAATTTCTATAGAATCAAAACTACCTGCCTGCCGCACAGCAGCGACATAAATCCTCAACGCATCAAACGCATGTGAACCATAAACATTGGGT
>CAZXSC010000131.1:0-7266 GCA_964643045.1 uncultured Rhodospirillaceae bacterium | reverse complement strand
AACGGTGGATAACTAAATCTGCATACCGACGGATTGGTGATGTAAAATGACAATATTGTCGCAGAGCAAGGCCAAAATGACCAAAATTCTTGCTTGTATAAATGGCTTGAGATTGGCTCCTCAGGGTCATTTGACTAATAGCGTCAAAAAAGTCACTGTCTTTGGCTTGCCTTAGAATCTGATTAAAGTTTCGTGGTATTAGAACCTGACCTTTTGATAATTTGAAGCCAATCGTCTTAAGGAAGGTGCGGTAGCTCTCTAAATTCTTTGCGGGTGGTTCGTCGTGAACCCTGTATAAGCATCGTTGTTTTTGTTTTTCTAAAGTCTTTGCAGCTGCAACATTTGCGGTAATCATAAATTCTTCTATCAATTTATGACTGTCATGGCGAATGCGGGTTTGCACACTTTGGATGGTGCCGTTTTCATTTAGCACGATTTTCTTCTCTGGCAGGTCAAGGTCCAATGGTTCTCGCTCTTGGCGTTTTTGACAGAGTGCTTCGTATGCGCCGTAGAGCGGTTTGATAACATTTCTTAATAGTGGGACAGTTATGCTATCAGGGCTACCATCTGCCGCGGCCTGTACCTGACTATAGTTAAGTCTCGCGTGCGATTTCATCAACCCACGTACGAATTTATGACGAAGTGTTTGGCCATTGGTATCAATCCAGATATGTACAGCTAGGCAAGGACGTTCTTTGTTTGGTTTCAGTGAGCACCAATGGTTTGAGAGAGGTTCCGGTAGCATTGGGATAACTTGATCCGGGAAGTAGACAGAGTTTCCGCGTTCCAGAGCGGTTTTATCGAGGTGGTCTCCGGTCTGGACATACCAAGCAACGTCGGCGATGGCCACTATTATATGCCACCCTCCGGGATTACCTTTGTCACTATCGGGCTCCGCAAAAACAGCATCGTCAAAATCCCGAGCATCTTCATCGTCGATGGTAACCAGCGGAATTTCTCTAAGATCGCGGCGTTTGCCAAGTGGAACTGATTTGGCTTTAGCGGCTTGTTCATTTGTACGATCGTTGAAGATATGGGGGATGTTATGGCTATGAAGTGCAATTTGGCTATATAATTGGTTTTCCTTCGAATTGGTACCCGTATTAGAATAAAGAACTTCAATAATAGTTGCTGTGCCATTTTGGTATTTTTTTCTGGGCTCGATTCTAGCTTTAACTAGATCGCCAGTTCTCGCTTTTATTTCATTGCCAGGTGTTATGGTAAAATTAGAACGATATTTGCGCTCGGTTGGTTCTATCACACTGCCGGTAGAATGTTCTCGGTAAATGCCAAGTACAGTTCCTGGTGCGCTGCCGATTTTTTTGATAACCGAAGCCGTGTAGCTGTTTTCCTGAAAAGGTTCAAGCCGAGCAAGAGCTCTATCGCCTTTACCAAGCGCAGATTGTCTTGTTTTGTGGCGTTTATCGGTTTTAATATAAATTAAGGGCGGTGTGCTATTATAATTCCAGCTTAATGGTTCAGCAATTGCTTCACCAAATTCGTCGGTCCCAATGACAACAATGACAGTAATGCGTGGGAGGCGACCTGGCAGCACATATTTCTTGCCTTGAATTCGTTCAACCGCGCCAGATTGTTGAAGCTCTTTAACAGCTTGTTTAACACCTTCACGATCCTTGGTGCCAATACCAATCATTATATTTCTGATGCCTATCCCTTCACGACTGCTACCAATAAAATCAATTATTTGATTCTTTTGAACAGGGGAGACCGGCTTGTTTCCGGAATTTCTCACGAGGTAGTATTTAGTTTAGTGTTTATCTGGGTTTCAATTTTTTCTAACTCTGTATTCGTTTTTTCAAGAGGCACCGCTGCTTTTTTATTTTTCTTCGTTTTTTTTACCTTATCGCCTTTAGCTTTCAGCCAGGATAGAGCTTCTTCTAAGCTTGGATTAATTTGATTTTCTTCCTCACCCTTCGGAGATTTCATTTCTTTTGGCAGATTCGCTTTAATTTTTCCATGTTGTACGAATGGTCCCCAGCGACCCCATTTCATCATTACAGGCTTTTTGGTTCGTGGATGAATACCAATTTCCCGGGGTTCTGGTTTTTTTGGTGCATTGGCCAGTAGATCACAAGCACGGTTGAGGCCTATTGTCAGAACATCATCCTCTTTGAGTGATACATACGTACCAGCCAATTTAATAAATGGCCCGAAAGGTCCTATACCCGCCGTAATCATCTGGCCGGTTTCTGGATACACGCCAACCTCGCGTGGTAATTCAAGAAGTTTTAAGGCCATTTCGAGATCCATTTCACTAGGATCCATAGTCTTGGCTAAAGAGCTTCGCTTTGGTTTCTTTTTACCTTCGCCTTCGCCGAGTTGAATATAGAAACCATACGGGCCACGTCGCAAGGTGATATCAAGACCAAGTGAAGGGTGTTTTCCGAGTTCTTTTGGACCGCTATCCGTGACCTCAGTGTGATTTCCATCTCCAACGGAAAGTGGACGGGTGTGACGACAGTCGGGATAATGTGAGCATCCTATAAATGCCCCATGGCGACCCAGTTTTAAGCTTAATTCGCCTTCGGTACAAGAGGGGCATTGGCGGGGATTGCCATTGCCGTTATCATGAAAGAAATGTGGTCCTAGAATGTCATTTAAAACATCAAGGACTTCACGAACTCGCAAGTCTGCAGTGCCATCTACTGCTGTCTTAAAATGAGTCCAAAAATCCAACAAGACAGATTTATAGTCTAATTCACCATCAGAAATTTTATCAAGTTTTTCTTCAAGGTCGGCGGTAAAACCATATTCGACATATTGGCTAAAAAAGCTTGAAAGAAATGCGGTAACTAAACGCCCCCGATCTTCGGAGAAAAATCGTCGGTTTTCTACTCTGACGTAATTGCGGTCTTGAAGTACAGATATAATAGAAGCGTAAGTAGAGGGACGACCTATGCCTAGTTCTTCAAGTTTTTTTACCAGGCTTGCTTCTGAAAAACGAGGTGGTGGCTTAGTGAAATGTTGTTCGGGTAAAATTGAATCTCTTTTTAAGTCTTCGCCAACGCTGAGTTGCGGTAGGATGCGTTCTTTATCATCTGGATCATCGCGGGAACCGTCATTTTTTTCATCTTTCCCCTCCTGGTAGAGCCGCAAAAAACCATCAAAAGCAATAACAGAGCCAGTTGCTCGTAATGTGATTTTATTATCAGTCTCAGGGACGCCTTTAGTCCTGATATCGACGGCAACTTGATCAAGTACGGCTGATTCCATTTGGCTGGCTGCTGTCCTATTCCATATTAATCGATATAATCTCCGTTGGTCTTCATCTAACATCGGTAAATCTGCGGGAAGGCGCGTAATATTCGTTGGGCGTATAGCCTCATGTGCTTCTTGGGTGTTTTTTGCTTTAGAGGTGTAAATCCGTGGGCTAGCTGGAATATAATTTGATCCATAAGCGTGACTGATATGGTTTCTAATTTCATTAATGGCTTCGTTAGCAATCGTTACACCATCGGTTCGCATATAAGTAATGAGGCCGGTTGTTTCACCATTAAGGTTCACACCCTCATAGAGGCGTTGAGCTGTTTGCATTGTTCGCTTCGCCCCGAAATGCAGCTTTCGAGCAGCTTCTTGCTGAAGTGTTGACGTTGTAAATGGCGGCGGTGGATTGCGTCTCGATTGCTTTTTTTCTAATTTTGAAATGCTAAAGTCTGCCGATTCAATTTTTGCAACCGCATCAAGAGCATCTTTTTCATTTCTTAGTGCAAGTTTATTTAGCTGTTCACCATCTAAATGAGTGAGGTTTGCGATAAATGTTTGCCCTGTTGTTTTAGAAAATTCCGCCTTAACGGACCAGTATTCGGTTGGATCGAATGCCTCAATTGCGGTTTCGCGTTCGCAAATGAGACGTAGTGCAACAGACTGTACACGTCCAGCTGACCGGCTGCCTGGTAATTTCCGCCATAAGACAGGTGAAAGCGTAAAGCCAACTAAATAATCAAGTGCACGGCGGGCAAGATATGCATCAACTAGCTCCTTGTCTAGTTCCCGTGGATGTGCAAATGCTTCTAAAATAGCTGCTTTGGTAATTTCATTAAAAACAACGCGTTTAACGTTGACGCCTCCCAATAGTTTTTTCTGATTTAAAACTTCCTGAACGTGCCATGAGATTGCTTCCCCTTCGCGATCAGGATCAGTCGCTAGATATAAATGATCCGCACCTTTCATTGCAGCAGCAATTTCTCTAATTTGTTTTTTGGATCTACTGTTAGTTTCCCAAACCATATCAAAATCGTTGTCTGGATTTACTGATCCATTTTTTGAGGGCAAGTCGCGGATATGACCGATGCTTGCCAGAACTTTATAGTCCTCACCTAAATACTTATTAATAGTTTTCGCTTTCGAAGGCGATTCTACGATTACGACATTCGGCATTCTTAGATTTCTATATTGTTAATAAATTTAAACATGGGTCCTCTGTACACTGTTGCAAACGTTCTGCTAATGCCATCTTTGGTAGGCTTAATAGCATCACTGCAGGGGACATGTGGCATCGCCAAATGAATTCGTCAACACCAAGAGGACAAGAAATTTATTTTTTTCTTTGATTGTGACCCAAGTATTTGTTTCTAAAATCACTGTGTTTATTGATAATTATACCCTTTATTTCAATAAGTTACGAGTTTTATAATTGGTCCATTATTTGGTTATTTGAAATTAAGCAGCCGTACCACAATTTATTGGGTTTATGGCTTTAATAATTCAGTCATGCCTATTGGCTGCCTATTTTTTTTTCATTTCCTATGAGCAGTCGCTGGATATTTTCATGGTGCCGGATGATCGCAAGGACCGATAAAAATGATGCGAAGAAGATGATATCCTCCCGGTCCAGAAACCACGAATAAAATGGAGCGCTGATTAATGATATTATACCAGCTAAAGATGAGTATCTAAATACAACTGCGACGACGAGCCATGTAACGCATGCTGCCAACCCGATTGGCCAAGCTATAGCAAGCAATGTCCCCAAAGTTGTTGCGACGCCTTTGCCGCCTCTAAATCCAGTCCAGATGGGAAAGTTATGACCCATTACAGCAGTGATGCCCGCAAACATAGCATAGTCGATTCCATGTTCGCCGCTTGGGCAATAATGGGCCGTAACCAATACTGCGAAGCCTCCTTTGCCTGCGTCTAAAATTAAGGTTAAAAGGGCTAGCATTTTGTTGCCCGTTCTCAATACGTTTGTTGCACCAACGTTGCCCGATCCGAATTTCCTAATGTCACCAAGTCCGAAGAGCCGTGTTAGAATTAAACCAAAGGGAATAGATCCTAAAAGGTAAGCTAACAACACAATAAGAAAATGTGACGTGGAAAAAATAATAATAGCGTTATTGAGCATTTTTTATTTTTCTAGTTTGTACACGGTCCGGCCATCAATAACTGTACGTAGCACAACACCCTGAACCAATCGAAGATCAAAAGGAGTATTTTTGGATTTACTTACGAGGTCGGTATCTTTAACTTTCCAGCCACGTTCTAGATCAAATAGTATCAAATCTGCAGCCGTCCCTTTTTTTAAGGTGCCAGCCGGTAGTTTGAATAGTTTTGCTGGCAAACAAGTGATTTTGGCAAGTGTGTCCAGCAAAGACATGTCTCCGTTGTGATAAAGATCAAGGCTCACTGCGAGCAAGGTTTCGAGGCCCACGCCACCAGATTCAGCTTGAGTAAACGGTAATCGCTTGCTGTCTGCATCTTGGGGCGTGTCATCACTAGCGATAGCATCAATTGTGCCATCTCTTAGGCCTGCTACGATAGCTTTGCGATCATTTTCAGAGCGGAGTGGTGGGGAAAGTTTAGCGAAAGTGCGGTAGTCATCAACTGATTGATCATTGAGTGCAAAATATGGTGGCGCTGTATCACAGGTAATATTTAATCCACGAGTTTTACCTTTGCGAATGACATCGACAGCTTCCCCGGTCGAAACATGGCCGAAGTGGAGTTTACCTCCAGTCATTTCAACAAGACGCAGGTCGCGTTCAACAATAATAATTTCAGCTTCATTCGGAATGCCCGGGAGCCCTAGGCGCGTTGCTGTTTCACTCGCATTCATTCCGCCAGAAGGAACCAACGTTGGTTCTTCTGGGTGCTGAACAATGAGAAGATCAAATGTCCGGGCATAACTTAGTGCACGCCTCAGAACCTGTGCATTAGAGATTGCTCTATCCCCATCAGTAAAAGCGATAGCACCGGCCTCAGCGAGTATACCTATTTCAGTCAGTTCCTCGCCCAATAAATCTCTGGTTAGTGCTGCATAGGGATAGATTTTTGATAATCCTATTTTACGGGCACGCCGAGCTACAAACTCAACTTGTGACATATCAGCTATGATAGGTTTGGTATTTGGTAGGCAAGCCATTGTTGTTACGCCGCCGGCTGTCGCAGCCCGTCCGGCACTCTCGAACGTACCTTTGTGCTCATATCCAGGTTCACGAACCTGGACACGTACGTCGACAAGGCCGGGGCTTAAACAAAGTCCATTGCCATCTATTATTTCAGCACCTTCGGGGACGCCTTCTTTGAAGATATTTTGCCCACAATCGGAAATTTTTGTTCCATCCGTCAGTAACCCACCAGTGGCACCACAAAGCACATCTAGTTTGGACGCTGGATCAAGGAGTCGAACATTTATATATGCCTTTAACCCAAGTTCCCCACTCGGTTGCGACATTTTCCAATATCCCGTCATGTCTTTTGCTCCAGTAATTCTCGCTGGAGGTTATTCGATAATATCTCAAGACAGGCCATGCGGACGGCGACCCCCATTTCAACCTGTTCCCGGATTACGCTGCGGCTAAAGTCATCAGCAACTTCTGAGTCAATTTCTACTCCTCGGTTTGCGGGGCCTGGATGCATTATTAGTGCATCAGGCTTGGCGACGGATAGTTTTTCATAATCGAGACCGAAGAAATGAAAATATTCGCGTATGGAAGGGAAAAAATTTCCTTGCATCCGTTCATTCTGAAGCCGCAGCATCATCACGATATCGCAATTTTTCAGGCCTTCTTTCATATTGTGGAATACTTCGACACCTAGACTTCTAGCTTTTGATGGTATTAGAGTCATCGGGGCGACCAACCTCACTTGTGCACCCATTGTCACTAATAGATATATGTTTGATCTCGCTACCCGTGAATGCAAGATATCCCCGCAGATTGCGATTTTAAGTCCCTTAAGTTTACCGCGTCGCCGTTTTATGGTTAAGGCATCCAGTAGAGCTTGTGTAGGATGTTCATGGCTGCCATC
>CAZXSC010000130.1:0-7551 GCA_964643045.1 uncultured Rhodospirillaceae bacterium | reverse complement strand
TTTTTTCATCGTGAAGCCAAGGGTATTTATTTTCTTCCCATACATCCATTGGCCCACCCATTACCCATAACGCGTCAAAACTATCGAGTTTTGGTATTTTTTCCCCCTCATCAAGATTTACTGGGGACCATTCATGACCATCTTCTTGTAAAAATTTCCGGAAGGCTCCTGGGTGTTCTATTCTTGCATGCTGTAAAACCAAAATCTTCATCTTTAGACCTCTCTTTTCAAAGTCAGTGTTCTATATACCATCAAGAGCATAGTGGGCGATTTTTGAGATTCGAAACAGTTTCAGCTTGAGAAAATGAATACAATTTTACTTATATCTGATTATCCTAATCATTAAAGATATATTATCTGCAGGGGCTGGTTTTATTGTTTTTGTTGCAGAAACAATTATGACGATGCCAGGCCTTCTAAGGACTTCCGCAGCTGACAGTATTTTATTAATCGGTTGGGAGTGATAGAAGGGCTTTTTTGGTGTTCTAACTAAAGCTGGAATTGGCTAATCAGAACGTAATAGGAAGCGTTGAATTTTACCCGTCGCTGTCTTTGGCAAGTCATCGACAAAATTAAACCAACGGGGGTATTTGTAACGAGCTAATCCGGATTTGCAATGCTCAAGAAGTTCAGTCTCTAGGTCCTCTCCAGCGTTGGTTGGATCATTCAATACGACAAAAGCTTCAGGTTTTATTAATTGTTCATTATCTTCTCTCCCAACAATAGCGGCCTCTAATACTTTTGGATGTTCAACAAGTTTGTTTTCAATTTCAACGGGGGAACACCAAATACCTCCTACTTTCAGCATGTCATCGCTACGCCCACAGCAAAAGAAAAATCCATCTCCATCTTGATAATAGGTATCGCCGGTATACATCCAACCATCGTGCATAGATTCAGCTGTTTTTTCTGGATTGCGCCAGTAACGTTTTAACAATGAGTCGCCTTTAATTATTAAGTTACCAGGTTCACCTCTTGGTATTTCTTTTCCGTTGTCATCAACGACCTTTCCTTCGTATCCGGGAACCATGAGGCCGGTTGAGCCAGGTCTTATTTTTTCAATTTGGTTCGATAGAAAAATATGCAGGATTTCTGTTGTACCTATTCCATCTAGAAGGGGGATACCTGTTTTTTCCACCCATCTTTTCAACAAGTCCGGCGGTAACGCTTCGCCAGCAGATGTGCAAACACGTATTGAAGAGAGGTCAGGTTCTTTTGTGGCCATTGATTTTAATTGGCTAGCATACAGGGTAGGAACCCCATAAAAAACAGTTGGTTTGTATTTTTCTATAATTTCATGACATGAATCTGGGGTGGGAGGACCTGGAAATAAAATCGCTTCTGCGCCGACCCAAAGAGGGAAGGTCATTGCGTTTCCAAGGCCATAGGCAAAAAATAATTTTGCGGCTGAAAAACAAATATCATCTTCATTTATGCCGAGAATACCAACGGCATAGTGCTGGCAGGTAACAGCGATATCTTTATGCGCATGGACAACACCTTTAGGGCCTCCTGTGGTACCAGAAGAATATAACCAAAAACAGTCGTCATTGGCGGTGGTCGCGGCGGCCGTAAGGCTTGGAGATGCTATTGCCATCTGTTCTGCAATGGTTTCTCCAGAGCCTTCGGTTAATAAGGTTACTTTGGGTTTATGTTTGGCTTCTTTCAGCGCGGGCTCGACTTCGGCTGAGTACTCAGGGGAAAAAACAACACCAGATGCCTCAGAGTTTTCAATCATGTAAGAGTAGTCTTTGGCTCGCAGTAGCGTATTTAAGGGGACAGGGATGATGCCAGCTTTTATGGCCCCCCAGAATAAATAATAAAACTCAGAACTGTCTTTGACGATCAGGAGCACACGATCGTCTTTGCTAATACCTAGATTGATGAGAGCGTTTCCTGCACGGTTTACGTGCTCCGATAGAGTTTTGTAGGTTACCTCTCCACCACCATGAACTCGTATAGCAATCTTGTTACCTCGGCCTTCTTCTATATGCCGGTCAATAAAAGGCACAGCTACATTGAAAGTATTTGAATAACTTATTATGGCTGGAGACACCTCCGTGTTTACAGTTACAATATTGTCGGACATGAGAACCCCCAAATTTAGTTTATTCAAATACAATTAAACGCCAATCGCAAATCTAAAATAAAGAAATTGAGTTTTAATAGAAACGACTTATTTATTGCTAGTGAAATTTGACGTATTCGAAATCAGGATCCTTACCTTGAATTCCACGTGCTGGAGGGGCTATCCAACCTGCCATTTTACCAATTTTTGTGACTGGGATCATAAGACTTTCAACAAAGGCTCGGTCTTCTGCGGTTGGAATCCACTTATCTCGATTTGCGTTCCACTCCTCTTGAGAGAGAATGTTGCCTTGAGTATCCGCATAGATATCGGTAAAGGTGCCAATATTTCGATGGAAAGCTGTATGGGGCAATTTCAATTCAAAATCTATATCGGCCTTTGCTATCATCCTGTTCCACCGGTCTACTCCGCGTTGACAATCGTCACGAAATTCATTTCGCAATCTCTCATTTATCGACGTTAAAGCCGCAACTTCCATCAAAACAACTTTGTTATCTTGAATTTCGGGTACCTGATAAACATCGTTATCCAGCCGATGGTCATCATCAATTTTGGCTTCCTGGAATCGACCCTTAAGTCCCATATTGAAAAAATTAGCTGCATTGGTTGATTTCTCTTGGCCAAAAAGATCAAGGCAAATTGAAAAATGAAAGTTAATCCATTTCTGTATTGTCGCTAGATCAATGCCGCCTTTCCCTCTTATGTCGAGCGTATCATGCTCCTTGGTCAATTCAATGCTGCGTTCAACGATGCGGCCTACACCCGAATCTCCAACAAACATGTGGTGCGCTTCCTCCGTGAGCATAAAGTTGCATGTCCTAGATAATGGATCAAATCCCGATTCAGCAAGCGAATTCAGTTGAAATTTGCCATCCCGATCTTGGAAATAAGTAAACATAAAGAAGGATAGCCAGTCTGTGGTTGGAACATTAAAAGCTTGCAGTATACGGGGTTTATCTTCGTCGCCCGCATGTCGTTGCAACATTTCTTCTGCTTCCTCACGTCCATCACGACCAAAATAAGCATGGAGAAGATACACCATGGCCCATAAATGCCGGCCTTCTTCAACATTAACCTGGAATAAGCTGCGTAAGTCGTAAAGAGAGGGGCAGGTTTTTCCAAGTTGGCGTTGCTGCTCAACCGATGCCGGCTCTGTATCTCCCTGTGTTACAATTAGCCGCCGGAGTTCGGCACGGTATTCACCTGGAACTTCTTGCCACACATCTTCACCTTTGTGAGCTCCGAAACCAATGGTTCGGTTTTTTTCTTTTTCAGCTAGGAAAATACCCCAGCGATATTCGGGCATACGGACCATATCAAAGTGTGCCCAACCTTTTGCACTCACGTCGATAGCCGTACGCAAAAATACTTCGTGATTGGCGCTTTTGACCGGCCCAAGTTCGTCCCACCAATTGAGAAAAGCCGGTTGCCATGCCTCTAACGCACGTTGAAGGCGGCGATCGTCAGCAAGGTCAACATTATTTGGAATTTTTTGTGAATAGTCTATTTCAGTCATGGTTATACTCGCTTTCTGTCAAAATTAGCCTGTTTACCAGTACCAAAAAGTTTAAGCGCACCTTCCTCGCCAACGGCGTTCGGCCGCTGGAATATCCAATTTTGCCAGGCACTTAGCCGGCCAAAAATTTTTGTTTCTAAAGTTTCAGGCCCTGCAAATCGCAGGCTTGCTTCCATTCCAGTAAGGGCATCGCCGGAATAACTTGCGCGTTCCTCAATCGCAATACGAACCTCATCTTCCCAATCAATGTCGTCAGGAATAAAGGTAACAAGGCCAAGTTTTTCTGCTGTTTCTGTATCTAGGTCGTTGCCTACTTCTTTTTTGATGGCGGCGATTTTTGCACTGTCATCAAGAAAACGTGTTTCTAGGCGACTGAGGCCATTGCACATTGGTAATGCTCCAAAATTTATAGCAGTTGGACGCAAAGTGGCTGCAGCCACATTTGAGCCTTCGAAAATACCGTCGAGCATGTAACTGCGATCTGCAGCAAGGACAAGTTCTAATAAGGTGCCGGTGAAACAGCTACCCGGTTCGATTAGTGTTATGATACTGCGAGATGAAACATCAAGTCGTTTATATGTCCGTTTTAAGTAAAGGGTTGTTTCTTTTACCAGCCAGTCTTCAGCATTTTTTATCAGAGCTTCGTCAGCCGCTGCTACAAATTCTGGATTGCCTTCAGTTTTTAAAACCCACGTTGTAATCTGATCTTCATTGGTACGAAGATGCAGGATTAAGTCATCGAAGTCACGTGCAAAGGCTAGAGGCCAAAATTCAACACCTGCTTTGTGAATTTCATCGATATCTTGCTCTGGCTGATTTGCTGGTGCGCGAACACATATTTCAGCTGTAAGGTCCTTCCTATTAATTACGCAGGAAATTGTATTGTAATTAATTTCATCTTCTGTCATTCCACGGTTTATGGGTGTCAAAACAATACCTTTTTCATCACTTGGACGGGACGAATCTTTGGCAAATTCAATTGCTCTTTCTCTGGCTACGTCCATCAATTTTGAACGCGGAACTAATTCATCAACTAAATTCCACTCAACAGCACGTTTACCTTTTATCCCTTCATTTAAGGTGCAGAAATAATCAGCATGATCACGGCGGACATTTCTTTTATCGACAACACGTGTGAGGCCACCGGTACCAGGAAGAACCGCTAAAAGAGGTACTTCGGGAAGGGAGACCGTGCTTGCTCCATCGTCGATAAGCATAATATGGTCTGCTGCAAGAGCGAGTTCGTAGCCCCCGCCGGCTGCCGTACCATTAATAACGCAGAGGTACTTTTGATCCGAATTTGCGGTTGAATCTTCTATTCCGTTTCGTGTCTCATTTGTAAATTTACAGAAATTAACTTTATGGGCGTGGGTAGAAGAGCCGAGCATGGCAATATTTGCACCAGCGCAAAATACGCGATCTTTTGCCGAAGTTATAATTACACTTTTGATTTCTGGGTGTTCAAAACGTAGACGCTGAGTTGCGTCGTAAAGTTCTATATCAACGCCTAAATCATATGAGTTTAACTTAAGTTCGTAGCCCGGAACCATACCGCCATCTTCTGCGACGTCCATTATCAGCGTAGCTACCGGGCCCTCTAAAATTAATTTCCAGTGTTTGTATTGTTCAGGGTTAGTTGAAAAATTGATCATCTAATAAATTTTCCTGTTTTTACAAAAAATATGACTATTGTGTATTGAATATAGCCAATCAAAGTAAAACCTAAAAACCTTGATTTTGCGCGATTTTACTCATGAATCTTGTAGCTAGTTTTCTCCATAGAGTAAATCGGTACCAAAATACCTGTTTACATATTCGCGGTTTCGGACCATTCTGTCAAGTAACTAAATGAATGAATCAATCGATCAATCAATCAATACTATTTTACATTACGCGTTGCAAAAGGTTGACATGGATAGGCTAGATTTTAAAGTTAGGGTTAAGTTGCGCACAGCTAATATTGACGATTTGCAGCCAATCATTCTCTTAGATGCAAAAGTAAGTGGATTGGAAAAAAGAAAATATTGGGAAGATCGGTTTGACCGTCTAAAAAACAGAGAAGGACGGCATTTGATCGTCGCGGAATTGGTTGAGCAGCAGAGTTCAGGAGCGATTTTGGGTTTTATTCTGGGTGAAGTCCGAGCTTGGGAGTTTGGCTCTCGGCCATGTGGCTGGATATTCGCGCTGGGTGTTGATCCTGATTATCGGGTTCAGGGGATTGGTGAAAAACTGTTTAATGCCATTTGTGAAGCATTTAAGATTGATGGTGCCAGTTCTGTTCGGACTATGATAGCAAGACAAGATCAGCTAAATATGTCGTTTTTTAGAGCTCAAGGCATGATGGGTGGTCCATTCATTGAATTAGAGAAATCGCTTTGAAATGTTGATTTTCCGAGGGGGAGAAAATTATTGAGACTTCAAAAAGCCACACAATATGGATTATATGCCGTCCTAGAATTGGCCCGTGATCCAACTCGCCAGCTCTCTGCTATGGATATTGCTGAAAAATACGGTATATCGTCAAATCATCTGGCTAAGGTTTTGAGAGATCTTGGCCGTGCTGGTTTAGTTGATTCAGTTCGTGGGGCAGGTGGTGGATATCGTTTCTCGGAAAATTCGAAGCGAATTACATTGATGGATGTGATCAATATTTTTGAGGATATTGGTAGCGATTCAGTTCGCGCTTCCGATCCTGGTGGCCAAACTGATATTGGATCTGCTCTTCTTCTGGTTCTTACTGAGATTGATGAGATCACGCAGGCAACCTTTGGCTCCATTACACTTGATACATTACTCAAATCTATGCGTTGGCAGCGGGATGTGGTACAAATATCGACTTTTAAATTAAAATTGTAGCAAAAAAGAAAACGAGGCAATTAAGAGAAAGACAAACTTCTGTGATTGATCCAGATTGAAAATTCAACAACATATGCAAATTTCATTTTTTACACGCAATCATTTTTCGCTCCGTCCAATCACCTTAATCATTTATTTATTTCTGGGTCCGTCGCTGTGTCCGAATTATGTGTTTGCGGAAAAAACGTCCAGTGACACATTACGTGTTGGGACGTTCTTATCGGTAACAGGGCAGGCTTCCTTTATTGGCGCGCCGGCTCTTGCTACGTTGAAACTTTATATAAACTTTCTTAATTTACAGGGTGGTCTATTAGGTCGCAAAGTTGAATTAATTGATTATGATGTTGGAATTGATCCTCGAACAGCACAGATAGCGGTTAAGCGTCTTATTTTCTTTGACAAAGTTAAGGTTATTATTGGCGGTTCGACCTCGGGGGCAGCGATGTCTGTCATCCCTATAGTAACCCAGGCAAGGATACCCTTTATAGCATTGGCTAGCTCAGCATCGATAATCAATCCCGTTCGAAAATGGGTATTTAAATCGTCACAGACGAACCGTATGGCTTGCAGCTCTATTCTGAGAGACATGACGCGGCGCGGCATTAAAATTATCGGTTTAATTTCCGGAGATGGCGGGTTTGCTTCATCGATGCGCACTCACTGCTTAGATGTTGCAAAAATAATGGGAATTACAGTAGTTGCAGATGAAGTTTATCGTACTAATACTAGAAAGGTCGTTGGTCTGCTAAGTAAAATTAAACTCAAAACGACTATTCAGTCCCTGCTTAACGTAGACTTTGGCTCTTCCCCTTCTTATGTAACGCGAAGTTTTCGCGAACTTGGATTTAAGATTCCTTTGTATCAGACCCATGGCGTGGCGACCTTGGATTATCTAGATTTGTCTGGGATTGCTGCGGACGGCGTACGGATGCCAGTTCCTCCCATCGTGATAGCGGAGAAATTGCCCAGGGGAGATCCTATAAAACCTGTTTTACTTAGCTATATGAAATTATACAGAAAGCGTTGGGAAGTCCAACCCAATGTTTATGGTTCACATGCGTTTGATGCGTTGAGGATTTATGTCGCTGCT
>CAZXSC010000129.1:0-7668 GCA_964643045.1 uncultured Rhodospirillaceae bacterium | reverse complement strand
TTGGATTAAAAAATAAAAATGCCATTGTAACAGGCGGTAGCCAGGGTGTCGGTTTCGCGATCGCACAAGGGTTAGCCCGCGAAGGATGCAACGTTGCGTTAGGCGCACGCGGTAAGGATAAACTTGAGGCCTCCGCTAAAGAGCTTGAGGCTTTAGGCGTTAAGGCGCTTCCAATTATTATAGATTTTAGCACATCGGAAGGCTGCGATAGTTTTGTCCAAGAAGCAGCAAATACCCTAGGCGGAATTGATATTGTAATTAACAACGTCGGCGGAATGGTGCCCGGGAACATAGAGTCCATCACCGACGAAGAATGGCAAGGTACGATTGACCGAAATCTCATGTCATATATCTGGACGTCGAGGGCTGCAGTACCTCACTTAAGGAAATCGAATGCCGGTCGAGTATTAAGTGTCTCTGGGCTGTCAGGTACTCAATTATTACCAGGCTCATGGTCTACAACCATTACAAATGCAGGTATACATGGTATGACCAAGTTACTCGCCAGCGAATTTGCTGCCGATAATATTACCGTAAACGCCATAGCGCCTGGAACCGTTAAAACTGAAGCCTGGATGGGACCAAGAGCCGAAGCCGTGGCAAAGGCGCGCGGTATAACCTCTGACGAAGTGCGAGCTATGATGGCAGCTAACGCCATGTTCAACCGTCTTGCCGAGCCTGAGGAAATAGGTGACGTAGCCGCCTTCTTAGTATCTGAGAAAAATTCCTATATGACGGGGACTGTTGTCGAAGTGTGCGGTGGCTGGGGAAAATATATAGGCTGATAGGAGGATATGTATAAAACCGCCCGTTTGTTTTTTTGGGTTTGCACGATAAAAGGATCATAAAACATCCAAGGAGGACTAAGCATGGATAAAAAGGTTAAACCGCGGATTGGTAATAAAAAAACAATTGATCAAACCCTAGCCGATCTCGCGTGTCCCGTTTCCCCCCGATTACCATTAATTGAACCCGGAACCGAAACCCCTGAAGTATCGGAAATCTATGATAACTGCCGAGAACTCTTCGGAATTGTTCCCCGATATATTCAACTCCTAGCCCATTCGCCCGGGTCTGCAAGAAGCTGGCTGGTATTTGACCGCGACATTAAAGTTGCGGCTTTGCGAGCGGATGAGCTTGAAAGATCTCGCATGCAGGTTCTTTGTATTCTTGAAACATCGCTGGATAACTCCTGTCACAACTGTTCACACCATAATGTCGCGCTCGCCCGTGGACTTGGCTACAACGATGAACAGCTTTCTTCTATTGCCGGGGGCACGTGGCATGACAACGATGACTTCTCAGAGAAAGAAAAGGCTGTGCTTGATTGGTCTTCATCGGTGACGCATTTGAAAGCATCACGCGACGATGAAGCTTTTAAAAATATGAAGACACACTTTACGGATGAGGAAATCGTGGAACTAACGTACACGACTTCACTATGGAACTGTTCGACGCGATTTGCTGATGCTCTTCACTTAACCGCCGAAGCTCCAGGTGAGGGAATTGATTGGGGAACAGACTAATTGACTATACTAAGCTTAATTCGCTTTCAACGCATCTGCGTTACAATAACAAATAGCCTAGGATAAAATGGCAAAATGCATTCAATCAAAGGAACTGTATTATGAAAGCTATGGTGTTGGAGGCTGCTAATACTCCATTTGTAAAGAAAGAAGTGCCTGATCCCATTGTGGGGGCCGGGGAAGCAATTGCCAAAGTGATCTCTTGCGGCTCCGGTCTAACAGTTCAACACGTCAAAATGGGGCGAACGCCCGCTACTTTCCCGCGCATCATCGGTCACGAAATCACGGGCGAGATCGTTGAAATAGGTTTGGGAGTTGAAAACCTTAAAATAGGTGATCCAGTCACCATTCATTTTTATCTGTTCTGCGGGTATTGCCGAAAGTGTCTATCGGGGTTTGAGCCATTATGTGAAAACAATCTCGGTTTTGTCGGTACTAATCGCGATGGCGGTTACGCAGAATACCTCAAATTACCTGCGCGAAATTTCATTTTATTACCCGAGAGCTTGGATTACAAAAGAGATGCAGCCCAGATAGGGGTCGTCACCGATGCTCTAGCTACCCCCTATAAGGTTATTAAACGCGCCCAAATTAAGCCCGGCGAAACTGTTGCCATTTTCGGCGCCGGTGGAGGATTGGGAATACACCAGATCATGCTTGCTAAATGGGCAGGCGCACACGTTATTGCTATTGATACAGATGCGGATAAGTTCGGCGCCTGTATTGGCGCTGGTGCCGACGAAACAATCAATCCAAGTGATGGTAACCCTGTCGAAGCTTTGCGTGATTTAACGGGTGGTGGTGTTGATGTCTCAATTGACTACGTATCTTCAACATCAACTGTCGAAGCGGCAATCGCCGCACTTGGACCACACGGCCGAATGGTCACATTGGGTGGCGCCGGCGAAGATTTCAAGGCCAATGCCAAAACATTGCTACTTCAAGAGCAGTCGATTTTAGGGAGCCGATATGTAACGCGTTCAGAAATCATCGAAACACTTGAGCTTTGTGCGAGGGGTGAAATCTGGCCGTTAGTTTCATTAATCAAATCACTTGACGATGTTGAAGAGGTACACGAGTTAGTTGAACAAGGTAAAGTTACGGGTCGCGCGGCTATATTAGTTTCAGATCAAGGCTAAGTTCTGAAACTTAGAATATAACATAGACGAAAGGCATTACGGCAAAAGCTCATTGAATAAGCGAGATCCATTCCAATTTCTCGCTATAGGACTTAAGATCCCCCTCTTCCAAGTCAAACCACCAGCCATGCGTCTTTAAATTACCTGCATCAACGCGGTCTTGAACCCAGGGGAAAGATAATAAATTAGCGAGAGAAATTTTTACTGCCTCTTTTTCAACGTATCTATGAAGCGCTTCGCCCGTTAATCTAGATTGGACGGCGCAACCAACGATAGCCATCCAATCATCAATAAATTCCCTGTTGTCCGATTTCTCGTCGCCGTCATAGAGGCTATGGATGCCTCCGCAATGAGAATGCCCCAAAACAATAATATGACCTATACCTAAAACACGGACCGCATACTCAATAGCGGCACTTGTTCCGTGATAACTGCCGTCTGGTTCATAGGGAGGAACCAAATTAGCTACATTACGAACGATAAAAAGTTCACCGGGCTTCGCCTGAGCTATAATGGAAGGGTTAACACGACTATCTGAACAAGCGATAACCATAACCTCAGGTTTCTGACCTTTTTCTATAAGGGTACGATAAAATTCGGGTTGTCCACTATAATATACCTCGCGGAAATTTCTGAATCCTGTTATCAGCTTGTCAATTGCCATTAAGTATCAAACTGACCTAGAGTACATGAAGATGCGGGTCATCAACGAAGTCCGTCGGAAAGTCAGGACCCCACTGACAATTCAATCCGACGGGAGCATCCCATCTTCCAGCAACGTGACTGTTATTTACAACGTCGCCATCGGCCCAATGTTCATGGATGCGGCCCCATGGGTCGCGCCAGTAATCAAATACTTGGCTGCCAAGCACGTGTCGTCCAATACCCCAGGCATGTTTGTATCCTTTTGACTTCAACCAGTTGTGGCCAATATGAGTGTCATCCATATCGGCAACCTCGAATGACAGATGATTATACTCCGCGTTGTCCGATTGGATCCCTAAAATCACATGGTGATCAACGTATTCGGAACCAGCCTCAATATGATTAAAAGTCATCATATCTTCTGCTGGGTTATTTTCATCATTGATGCTATCACTACGGGACAAACCAAGTGTCGATTGATACCATTCGTTAAACTTCTTTAAATTTTTTGTCTTTACCACGACATGGGCACTTCTCTTCACGTGGGACGGCTGTCCAGGGTTCGCCGAAATTCGCTGCAGGTCGGTGCGGGCTATTTTATTTTTTCCTGTATTGATTATAACATCCCGAACCTCCAGATCTTCTAAAGTTTCCATGCCATGAATAACTTCAATGATACGCCCGTCTGGATCAGTAAGTGTCACCCTCTTACCTCCTCCGGGCTCATCGATTTCATGAATTTCACTCGCACCCGGTGCTTTGGATATTTTTTTTAAATCTTCCTCACTCTTAGCCCACCAAGCCATTCCAATATGCGACGGCTCGCCAAGCTCCGTAACATGTAAATGGTGATGGTCTCCATCAGAGCCGCGCATATAGAGGGCATTCTTTGTACGATCTGCACGAACCATCCCAAAGTCTAAAAGAAATTCCTCCATCCTATCGAGATCAGGCGCTGTCAATCTTCCATAAGCTATATCTGTAACGTTAATCATGGTACCTCCTACGTAATCAACCTGCCGGGATTTTAAGTGTCATCAAAATAGTTCATAATGTAATTTAAATATCACTTAAAACTCCATAAGAAAGTTCAATACAGTTACAATGCATAAAAATAATCTAATAATATTTGATATTGGTCAATTAGAAAGAATTTGGTGATGGACATCTATGATTTTTTAATTGTTGGAGCGGGGTCGTCAGGTTCGGTTGTAGCTTCTAGGTTAAGCGAGAATCCGAATTTTTCTGTATGTTTGCTTGAGGCCGGACCTCCTGACAAAAGTCAATTTGTCCACGTGCCAACTGGTGTCATACGCCTAGCCTCACACAAAAAATTAAACTGGCGCTTTGCGACGGCACCACAAAAACAAATGCATGACCGTGAACTCTTCACCCCACGTGGCAGAACACTCGGTGGATCAAGTTCCATAAACGGAATGGTATATATTCGAGGCAACCGCCTTGATTATGACGAATGGGCGGGACTTGGGAATGAAGGGTGGGCCTGGAACGACGTCAAACCGTATTTTCTAAAAGCTGAACATAACGAGCAATTTAATGACGAACACCACGGTCAAGGCGGACCTTTAAACGTAACTTTTCCCAATATTGTTAGTCCTCTGGAGAAAGATTTTGTTACTGCCTCCGAGGCATTGCAATATAAACATAACCGGGACTTTAATGGGGAAACCCAGGAGGGTGTAGGGCTCCATCAAGCCACACAAAAAAATGGCAGACGTTGGTCAACGTCAAAAGCCTATCTGCATCCAGTCATGAAACGATCCAATCTTAGGGTCCATACCGATGCAGCGGTAAAACGAGTTTTACTTGAGAATGGACGCGCAACTGGCGTGGAACTTATTGATGGCAGAATTTTTCATGCCAAATTTGAGGTTATTCTATCAGCGGGGTCGATAGTATCGCCAAAAATACTGATGTTATCGGGTATAGGTGATCCGGAAAGTATTTCCTCACATGGTATTGAAGTGAAACATACCCTAAGAGGTGTCGGCAAAAATCTCCAGGATCATGCAGCCGTCTGGGCAACCATGAAAACGAAATCGCGAACACCGTGGGGATTTTCGTGGCCTAAAGTACCTTATTTCGCGATTGAAGCGATAAAATACATTTTCACACGAAAGGGTTGGTTTTCTGCCCAACTGATAGAATCGGGCGGCTTTGTAAAAAGTAATCCTTCACTAGATCGCCCCGACATTCAATTTGTATTTATGCCTGGACAGCGCGTACCACCGCCAAAAATCATCGACTATGGGCATGGCTACTCGGCTGTAGCTGTCCTTTTAAGGCCGAAAAGCCGCGGGACTGTCGGACTAAGATCTGCAAATCCCGAAGATCCTCCCCTCATAGACCCACAATTTTATTCAAAGAAACCTGATCTGGATACTTTGCTATGGGGCCTGAAGGAATGCCGACGAATTATTCATGGTGATGTATTTAACAAATATGGACCAATCGAAACAAATCCAGGTTCTACTGTCCAAACAGACGATGACCTCAAACAATACATACTTAACAATGCGGGTACTATCTTTCATCCGGTAGGCACATGTAAGATGGGCGACGATGACTTTGCTGTCGTAGACAATCGATTGCGAGTACACGGTCTAAACGGGTTACGAATAGTTGATCTTTCAATAGCGCCAAGGATAATTGGCGGAAATACAAATGCCCCAGCTATCATGATTGGTGAAAAAGCAGCCGATATGATTAAACACGATTACGTCTAACGTCCCAAGTGGTCCTTTGTTTTACCTGGCTTCTTCGGATGGGCATATGGATGTTTGAATTCCACGTCTCTTAAAGAAAGGCCTTTATATTTCTTCAATGTTTCAGCATTAATAGCAATTAATTTGTCTTCAATCTCATAATGTCTATCCAAGTCGCTCTCTGTCGATTTGTTTAAGTCAGGTGGATTTTCCAAATACCATTCAACTGTGCGTTTTAATGCTTCTAATACAGGTATTTTGTCCTTATATCCAAGATCGCTGCGTATTGCATGAGTATCGTACTGCAAATGATTAGAGTGTATAGCACCTACCATCATATCTCTGGAGGGCGTCGCAAAAGCCGCCGGGATGGAAATTATTTCTATTTCACTATTCATTGCGTTGCCTATCACTTCAACCCACTGTGCCATCGTTAGTTGGTGATCATCACCGCAATTATATATTTTCCCGGTTGCCACATCACCCTGATCAGCAGCCAATAACACGGCTTCCGCCATATTTTCCGCATAGCCACGTGTAATAATCGTGAGTCCCGCATCAGGAAGAATAATTGATTTTCGCTTATCCAGCAGTCTCCTTATAACCCACCATTCGCAGGGTATAGGCTGCCGTGGACCATAAATAAGCGGATATCTTAAATGGGTTGCCTGATAACGACCCGCTCTGTGGCCCTCAAAAACTGCATCTTCACTAATTTTAATCAAATATCCAAATCGAAACTCATTCTCAGAAGCAACTTTTGGCGCATTTTCAGGAATCGATACCCGCAAACCATTTGGGAACAATGCATCTGGGTGTCTTGTTCCCCTATAACCCGGCGAACCCCCTAAACTGATCAAACGATCCGTATAATCTCCTGCTATTTCCGCAATTATCCGAAGGCGCCCATAACTCGCAATGATCAAATCAAAATTCCTACCCTCTAAAGCCTCCCGTAAAGTCTCTTCAAAGTGGGGATCGCCAACAATTCGTTCAACACTATCAGGTATTTCTTTCGTATCGTGAGAACCACGATTGAGAATTGAGACTTTGTGGCCTCGTTCCAATAAACCTTTGACTATAAAAGGGCCCGTTGGACCCGTTCCTCCTATTATTAGAGTATGCAAATCGGCACTCCCTTTTGAAAAACATTCTCAGAATATAAGGACTAATACTCCCCTACCGAAGCTATTATTCTAATGAGAGTAGTCACTGCCTTATCGAAACAAAATCTCCGGCAAACATGATAAATTAGCCCTTGTTTTTAACTGGCACGATAAATAGTTTCGAAGTCAGAGCAAATACTGCCAAAAATTTAGCTTACACCAGATGTTGGCGGATCAAAACTAAATACGGAACGAAATGCATCGACAACTTTCTTACCAAAATCTTTTTCAACTTGTTGCGCAATTGAATCAGGCATCGAAACATCGTCTCGGCTCTCGCCCGTTCCCGTAATGACTGTGAGCTGAACGGCATCGGTTTGACCCACATTGTTGAATCCTCGATAAACGTTAGGTGGACAGGACAAAACATCCCATTTATCTAGTGTTATTACGTGCGCAATGGGCTCGCCAATATGATATTCAATTGTCCCTTCAAGAACCATGAAAGTCTCAAAGGTGCCATTAT
>CAZXSC010000128.1:0-7835 GCA_964643045.1 uncultured Rhodospirillaceae bacterium | reverse complement strand
GTCTTATTTTTGTAACCCCAGATGCTGAGCGGACTATGCAAACGTATTTAGGGGCTTCCGTTGATCTATGCCCCGACGACATTGATGAAGAGATTATTAGCGGATCAAAAATAACTTATTTAGAAGGCTACTTGTTTGATCCGCCCAAAGCAAAAAAAGCATTCGTAAAAGCGGCGAAGATTGCCAAGAAAACTGGCCGTAAGGTTTCGCTAAGTCTATCAGATTCGTTCTGCGTTGACCGCCATCGAGTGGAATTTATTGACTTCATCAATAATTATGTTGATATTTTGTTTGCTAATGAGGAAGAAATTAAGTCATTGTACCAAGTCAAAACTTTTGACGAGGGGGTTAAAAAAGCTAGACAGCATTGCTATATCGCTGCGTTAACCCGGGGACCAAAGGGGTCTGTGATTGTTAGCGGTGATTTAACCTCTGTTCATGAAGCCGAACTTACAAATGGCGTAGTAGATACTACTGGTGCAGGTGATTCATTCGCCGCAGGTTTTTTGTATGGTTTAACCTTGGGCGAAAAGTTGTCGGTGTGTGGTCGGTTTGGGAGCATTATGGCGGGTGAAATAATTTCTAATTATGGTGCTCGCTCCCATGGTGATTTAAAGGCTATACTTGAAGAAAAATTAACTGAAAACTCGTGATATCTAAAAGTACAAAAAACACTTTTTCAGGAGAGTCGATCTACTTATCGGCCACAAACCATTCGTTTGTCTCATCACGATTTTGGCGAATCTTGCCCGCTGGTATGAGACGACGCTGGTGGTTGTTTAGATTTTTTGACCTAGCAGTGCGGTGGTTGCCGGTTTTTAAGAAGAGATCAGGGATGTTGGTTGTTCGTATGGATGGCATAGGCGATATGGTTTTATTTCGCCGGGCTCTTGATCAGTACGCCAGGGTTTTTGAGTTTAATAAATCGGAAATAACTGTTCTCGGTTGCCAAAGTTGGGGCACTATAGGCCAAACAATATTTGAAGGTTATCAATTGCGCATTATTGACGAACACGCCTTTGCGAAGCGGCTATTTTATCGTTTTAAGATGGGTTTAATGGTGAAGTTTCTCGCTCCAAAATTGACTGTTTGTGATCAGTACTTCCGCAGAGCTATGATGGCAGATAGCTTGGTTTGGATGGTTGGCGCTCCGAGGTCAATATCTTCTTTGCCATTTATAAACGAAGCCACGCGCCCTGAGTTCAAATACTATTTAAGTCAAGTTGATCAGGTGGTGGATACTGGACCTTACCCAACTCACGAAGTGCTTCGACATTATTGGTTTTTGTCACATATTGCTGGTAGGCAACTAGATCCAGAGCCACCAAAAATCAAGTGGCGAGATAGATTTCCAGATATAAGCGAGCTAAAGAATAAGAACATTTCTTATGCTGTAATTAATCCAGGTAGCAATGAATATGGCCGACGCTGGCCAATAGAAAATTATCTCAATATAGCAAATCGTTTAAATGAAGCCGGACTACGGGTTGTGATTATAGGTGGCCCTGGAGAAAAGATAGCCGGTCTCAAGGGTCGCATTGACGGTGATGGTATTATAGATCTTCGTGGAAAAACCATACTACCCGACTTGTTGGATGTTATTAACCATGCAAAGTGTATGATTAGCAATGACACAGGTCCGGCTCATTTATCAATTGCGCTCGAAACTCCAACCGTAGTGATTGTTGGGGGTGGGCACTTTAGTAGTTTTGTACCCTATCCAGATAAGATTCGACCGATACATGTCAAATTTGCCTTTGAAGAAATGCCCTGTTACCACTGTTTTTGGAATTGCAATAAGCGAGAAAACAAATTGGAAAGTTTTCCCTGTGTAAGCGCTATTTCGCCAGATAACATTTGGAAGCAGACTGAAGAGCTGATATACGCTTAACGATATGTTGTGGCTGCGCAAAACGTATCGATCGGATAATCCGTCAGGGACTTTATTGGTTTCCTCAGGAGGTTTAGGTGATACGATATTATTTTCATTTGTCGTAGATCGCTTTAAAATGTTGGCCACCCCCGGCGAGAACGTAACTCTAGTTTTGCCGAAGGAATCTATAAAAGTTTCGTTTCTTTTTGACCGCGAAATTCGCATTTTACCAGTAGACTATAAAGCTTTTAGAAAAGATCGGGCTTATGTTAAACAAATTACCAAACAATTTTACGAAGCTAACTTTCGATTAGTTATAAGCACTGATTTTCTTCGGCATCCTATGCTTGATGAAAGAATCATAAAATGTTGCGATGCCCAAGAGGTGGTTGCGATGGAAGCGCGTCCTTGGCGGAAGTATGAGAAATCATTAAAAAAAAATCGCGCTTTATATACCCAACTGTTTAATAGTGGTCCAGTTCATTTGGATAAGATTTTACGCTGGTCTAAGTTTGCGGATTGGCTTTCTGGAGTGCAGATGCCACCCCCGCAATTACGACTGCCTGATGGTAGGGTTAAGCCAGGTAGGGATTTTTCAAAACCTACCGTCGTTCTTGTTCCGTTTTCTGCCGTTAAAGAAAAACAAAGTGTACCCCAAGCATTCGCTGATATAATAAAACATTTAAAAGGTCGCTATGACTTTCTGGTGGCAACGACCGAACGTGATATAGAAGCTAATCCAGAATACGGAAATATTTTTCATAAGGCAGGCATAAGCATAGATAAGTCTTCATTTGAGGATTTAGCCCCGAAAATTAAAAATGCGAATCTCGTCGTATCTGTTGATACAGCAACGATGCACCTCGCAGTTTCCCTAGGTGTGCCTACAATTTGTATAGCCAGCGCAGCCTATGTTAATGAAATAGTCCCTTATGCACCTGAAATTACGCCGGATAACGTGCGGTTTATCTATCAGCCAATGCATTGCCAAGGATGCCTAGGAAGCTGCCATTTGGAGTTAGAATTTGAGCGTTTTCCATGTATGGCTCGAATTAAAACAGATCAAATTTTAAACACAATTGATGAATTTTTAAACAAATAAAAGAATTAGGTGATTTAAAAATTGGCTTAATGTCTCGAAAATTTTTGTTCGGCATATTTATTAGAATTATCCCAATGATAGATGAGCTGTATAACATTTCAGCCGAGAATCTTGCTAACGGGGATAATGTTTGAATCACCATCAAGTGGAAATTTTTTTTCTAATTAAGACAAGCAAAATTAGAGATGGTATAACCATCATTGTTGTCAATATAAAAAACAAGCCCCAATTCCCATTCAACCAATAATCTACCATTGCTCCTGAAGATGAGGCCAAAAGAGTTCTGCCGGCTGTTCCTATGGAAGCTAGCAAAGCGTACTGCGTTGCCGTATAATTTCGGTCTATTAAAGTAGAAATAAATGCCACAAAAGTTACTGTCGCGAAAGCTGTCGCTAGATCGTCTAATAGCACGGCAAAAACAAAAATTAATTCGGACTTTTCAATCCACGCCATTAAAGAAAATAATAAGTTGGTGGTTGCCATGGCGATACCCGAAAATATGAGAGCTTTAAAGATGCCAGTTCTAATTGCAAACATCCCACCTATTAGAGTAAATGCAACAGTAGTAATCCAACCCACACCTTTTGAATAAAGCGCGATATCGGTTTTGCTAAATCCAATTTCTTTATAGAAAACAATCGACATTCTGCCCATAAAGGCTTCGCCAATTTTAAATAAAAAAATAAAACTTATTAATGCTATGCTAAGGTTCCAGCCATTCTTTTTGAAGAAGCTAAGAATCGGATTCACAACGTACTCATATGAGTATGCCAAGAATTGATTGGGGCTAATGTTAGTACTGGCCGGCTCCAGTTTTTTTGTCTCTCCTATCATTATTAGGCAGGTGCTACAGATAATAATTATTAAGCCCAGCGAAAGAAATGTTAGCTGCCAATAGTTTTCAAAACCAGCCTTTTGAAATAGTTCGGCGGAATATAAGGAGACGATTCCGCCTACCTTGAAGCCAGTCCACCAGCCAATCACAGCCACGGCAGCTCCAGCAGCCATCGCGGCCTCTTCGGAGCTTTTTGCTAGCTCAATCCTGAAAGCATCAATTGCTATATCTTGAGTAGCAGAAAAAATTGCTATAAATAGCCCAATAGCGATTATTAGCCGTAAACTTTCTTGAGGAGCAACAAAGCTCCATGCGGAAAGACCCAAAAAAATCATTAGCTGGGATATTAAGATCCATGATTTTCTGTGGCCAAGAGTTTTGGAGAAAAAAGGTATTTTCAGTTTATCAATTAGCGGCGCCCAAAGAAAATTCAACGCATAAACCCCAAATATTAAACCAGCCCAACCAATGGTTGAACGACTCAAACCATCTTCCTTAAGCCAAAGAGATAAAGATGTTCCGATTAATACCCATGGGAAACCGCTAATTATCCCCAGCAAAAAAATCTTAGCCATACGTCTTTCACGATATACCTCTAATGTCTGTGTCCAATTTTTCATAAGGACTTCCCTAATTGTATTAGCGATTAAGCGTTGTCTACTGCATCCTGCTTTTTAATTTGTTGCATGCAAGTGATTATTTTATCGGACCGTGACCTAAATAACCTGTTGTCTTCTTCGGTTTGTGTTAAAATGATTTTAATGAGTTAGGAAAGACGATAATTTTATGATGGATGCTGCCAACCAGAACCAAACGACCTTGCCCGAGTTTAATTCCCAAGCCCCCCGCGTCATTACGCCGATGATGGAGCAGTATTTGGCGATCAAACTTGAAAATCCGGAAGGGCTACTGTTCTATCGTATGGGTGATTTTTATGAATTATTTTTTGAAGACGCCGTGATTGCCGCACGAGCTCTCGATATAACCTTAACGAAACGTGGCAAACACTTGGGTGAGGATATACCTATGTGTGGTGTGCCAATTCATAGTCATGAAAATTATTTATCTCGTTTAATCAAGAAGGGCTACAAAGTCGTTGTTTGTGAACAAACTGAGAGTCCAGCTGAAGCAAGAAAACGCGGGGCAAAATCAGTCGTCCAGCGAAAAGTGGTCCGGACAATTACATCAGGCACCATCACAGAAGATTCACTACTAGATAGTAAACAGAATAATTTTCTAGCGGCTCTATCAGATGTTCAAGGTGGTTATGGTTTGGCCTGGCTTGATATGTCCACAGGTTCACTGCAAACCCAATCCTTAAAAAAAACGAGCGTTCCAGCGAGTTTGACACGCATAAACCCTGGCGAGCTTCTTATATCAGACAATATTTTATTAAACAAAGAATTCAGTGATTTTTTAGAATACTGGAAAACGTGCACAACAGTGCTACCACGCGCTAGGTTTGATTCGATCAACGGCACCCAGCGGTTGGAAACACTATTTAAAGTCAATACATTAGATGCTTTTGGTACTTTTTCGCGGGCTGAACTATCGGCAGGCGGGGCTCTAATAGAATACGTTGAGCTTACCCAGCAGGGCCAGTTACCACGAATTACTCCTCCAAAGTCCATTTCCGAAGGTTCAATAATGGAAATTGACTCCGCAACCCGACGAAATCTCGAAATTACACAAACACTAAGTGGTGAAAGGAGGGGTAGTTTGCTATCTCATGTGGACCAAACCCTCACAGGAGCAGGCGCGCGCCTCTTTGCAAGACAAATCTCGGCACCGTTGACAAAGGTTGACGTCATTAATTACCGCCTAGATATGGTTGAGTTTTTTTTTATTAATCACAGTGTTCTTAATCAGGTAAAGGACCACTTAAAGAAGGTGCCAGATATCGAAAGAGCCCTTTCCCGTTTATCGTTAGGTCGGGGAGGGCCGAGGGATTTAGCGGTGATAAGAGAAGGCCTCATAGCGTCAAAAAGCATTGGCGCTTGTTTGATAGGGCTAAAATTACCTAAAGGACTTCAAGGCTTGCTGAATGATTTTGGGTCTCACGATAAATTAGTATCCATTTTGTCGGATGCATTGGAATCTGACCTGCCTGTTTATGTGAGAGATGGCGGATTTATAGCCAAGGGTTTTTCTAAGGAATTTGATCAGTTGCGCGAACTTCGCGATGATAGGCGATACCTAATATCCCAGCTTCAGGTCAAATATGTTCAAACTTCTGGTGTCCAAGGATTAAAAATTAAATACAACAAAGTGATTGGTTATTTTGTTGAGGTTTCTTTAAGCAACTCAAAACACGTTCCTATTAGCCCTGAAGGTATATTTATACATCGGCAGACGATGAAAAATGCTGTTCGTTATACTACAGCTGAGCTTGGCGAACTAGAAGGACAAATTGCAAGTGCTGTAGATAAAGCGCTGGCAATGGAGGTAGAACTTTATGGTAGCCTCGTGGAGGAAGTATTAGTTCAAGCTGATAACATTGCTTTAGTAGCTTCAGCTTTAGCCCATATGGATGTTACAACCGCCCTTGCGGCGTTGGCAATTGACAATGATTACAGTCGCCCACTAATAGATGAAAGTCTTAAATTTGAAGTATCTGGGGGGCGGCACCCGGTCGTTGAAAAAGCTTTTTTAACAGAAGAAGATTCAAATGGGGTCGGCGGTGGAGCTAACATCTTTGTCAAAAACGATTGCAGCCTTGATGCCAAAAATAGAATTTGGTTGATAACAGGGCCCAATATGGCGGGGAAAAGTACATTTTTAAGGCAAAATGCTTTGATAGCTGTCTTGGCCCAAATGGGTTCTTATGTACCAGCTGATAGTGTGCACTTGGGCTTAATTGATAGGCTGTTTTCCCGCGTTGGGGCGGCAGACGATCTTGCCCGTGGGCGTTCTACTTTTATGGTTGAGATGGTTGAAACAGCGACTATCCTTTCTCAAGCAACAGAGCGTAGTTTTGTAATTTTGGATGAAATTGGTCGTGGCACAGCTACCTTTGATGGACTTTCGATTGCATGGGCTGTGATTGAATACCTTTATGAAATTAATAAGTCTCGCGCTCTATTTGCAACACATTATCATGAGCTTACACAGCTAGGTTCGACGCTTGATGGTATAACTTGCCATACAGTGCGCGTAAAAGAATGGAATGAATCTGTTGTTTTTTTGCACGAGGTTGTTTGTGGGACGGCGGATCGTTCGTATGGGATTCACGTGGGCCAGTTGGCTGGGTTGCCGGCTTCGGTGGTTAACCGTGCCAAGGATATTTTGGTTGTTTTGGAGAATCAAAAAACAGCCACTAACGACCAGTCGTTAACCTCTGATTTGCCCCTATTTTCTGATGCTTTAAGAACAAATAAAACAACCGACACTATATTAACGGCTTTGGAGAAAGAGGTGGATGAAATTCTACCTGATGAACTCAGTCCCAAAGAAGCATTAGAACTAATCTATAAATTAAAGCAGCATAGAAATTAGGCATTAAAAATAGTAAGTAAGAAATGAATTACTATGAACAATATAAGTCGCCAACGTCAAATTATTAATCGCATCGCTGTAGCCGAGAAGCTTGAGAATGTGTTAGGTGATGCTGCCTATAATTCTTCGAAACGTTCTGAGCTAGTTTTAATTCTTAAGTCTGTATTATTCTCAGGAAGAGACGAAGTTCAACGACGTTTTGAGAGCAGCGCTGGGAATACCAATTGTGGCATCGAAGCAATGCGTGGCAATGCGTTCTTGATTGATCAATTAGTCCGCATAATTTTTGATGTTGCAACACAGAAGGCTTATCCAATAGCCAATAAGTCAACCTCTGAACAACTTAGTGTGGTGGCAATTGGTGGGTACGGTAGAAGTGAGCTTGCGCCGTTTTCGGACGTCGATTTGATGTTTATTATACCATATAAAGAAACACCATACAGTGAGCAAGTGATAGAATTTATGCTCTATATGTTATGGGATATGGGATTAAAAGTAGGCCACTCAACTCGTTCCGTTGACGATGTTGT
>CAZXSC010000127.1:0-7878 GCA_964643045.1 uncultured Rhodospirillaceae bacterium | reverse complement strand
TGCTATAGCCGTTCTTGAATTCAGCTAAGATAATTTTTCCACCATAGGCTTTGACAATTTTAGCCTCCGGTAAATTGCTGATCCTATAATCCGCACCTTTAATGAAAATTTCCGGCTTTAAAGAATTTATAAGCTTAATAGGCGTATTGCCAGAAAAGATAACGACAGCATCCACCTTTTCAAGGGATGACAGTATCTTAGCCCGTGTTATTTCTGATTGTATTGGCCGTTTTGAACCTTTTAATCGGTTAATAGATGCGTCACTATTGAGCCCTACAATCAGTTTATCGCAAGCCGCTTTAGCATTGGCTATTGTTGAAATATGGCCCGGATGCAGGAGATCAAAACACCCATTAGTAAAGCCAATTTTGTAATTTTTTGAGCGCCAATTTTCAGCACGATTTAGCGCCATCTTAATAGTAATAATTTTTCCGTCCGTTTCGGGAAAATCTCTATTATGTAAAGCTTCAATTATTTCACTTGCATGAACGGCAGCTGTGCCGGCCTTGGCAACTACTACCCCAGCCGATGTGTTCGCAAGCCTTACAGCCTGTTTTAGATTAATCCCGGCCGATAAACTGGCCCCAATTGCCGCTGCAACCGTATCGCCAGCGCCAGATACATCAAATACTTCCTGAGATTCGGCTTTAAAACTGTTAAAACGGTTAACATCTATTAAGCTCATGCCATCACTAGAGCGGGTAGCGAGTATAGATTTTATACCATTTTCGGAAATTAATTTACGGGCAGCGGCTATGATTGCCTTATCACTATTAGTTTGCATGCCAGTTGCTAAAGACAATTCTTTTCTATTAGGAGTAATGATATCGGCCCCTTTATAATGCTTATAATCTGTACCTTGCGGGTCGACAATGACGGGAATCTTGGCCTTTTTTGCCCGTCTAATTATTGCTTTTGTTATGTCAGGCGTTAAAACGCCTTTGGCATAATCAGCTAAAATGACAGCAGTGTTATTATTTAGTGCAGACTCAACCAGATTAATAAGTCGTTGCTTAGTTTTTTCTTCAATAGGCGCAATAGTTTCATCATCGGTTCTCATCATTTGTTGCCCGCTTGCTACATAACGGGTTTTTATCGACGTGCGACGTTTCTTTTCAGTAATCAAAGTCGTTTTCGTATTTGGAACATTAGAAATTAATTTCTTTATATCGGTCCCTGCTAGGTCATTACCTACCACTGTGATAAACCGGGTTTTAGCTCCTAGTCCTGAAAGATTACAAGTAACATTTCCTGCGCCACCTAACATAAGTTTGTCGGATCCAATATTGAAGATAGGAATTGGCGCTTCTGGTGAAATGCGCCTAATATCGCCATACACAAATCTATCAAGCATGACGTCGCCAACACATAGAACCTTAGCCTTAGTTAGCGCATTGACGCTCATTGTTAATGAAACTGAATCAATATTCATTTATATACCCATTATTTTCAAAATATTATCTTTAAGCCAGTTTTTAATGACTCTGAGATTGCAAATGTTCCAGAACTTGTTTCCAAAAGTTCATTCTCTTCAATTGGCGCTGGCCCCCCTGAAGCAACCGCATGTGTAAAAGCAAGAAGTGAGGCCTTAAAACCTTTGTCTTGATTGATGTGTGAATAAATTTTTGTTGTGTTGTTTGATGTAATACTGAGATTCTTTAGATTGTCGATAGTTATCACGGTATTACCGGAAAAAATCTCAAAGCGTTCTTTTGGAAAAGTTTCATCCCCAAGGCTTGTATATGCAATAGTTGCTAGGCTTCCGTTTGCAAATCGAATGGTTGCTGTAACATCATCGACTGTTTGGTATGTGCCACTAGCAGTATCCGCTTGTACCGATTTAATTTTGGAGTTAGCAAAGTGACGGGCTAGGTCAACAAAGTGACACATTTCACTAGTTATTCTGCCCCCGCCTTCATTTTGTTTGTACAACCAACTATCCTCTGCGATCTTACCGGCATTTATGCGGAACAGCATAAACCGAGGCCCTTCAATTTTATTTAGGAAACTATGTGCTTCTTTTACCACCGGTGCAAAACGCCGATTGAAGCCAACTTGGAAAAAATGAATTGAATCTTTTCGGGCTTTTCTAATGAGGTTTAATTCTTTTTCGTTTAATCCTAGTGGCTTTTCAACCAGAACGGATTTTCCAGCTTTTAACGCACGCGCCGTGAAGTCTGCATGGCTATCGTGGCGGGTGGCAATGAGAACAGCATTAATTTTCTTATCTTTTAATATTCTTTCTTCATCGGTATCAGCTATGTCAAAGCCAAAATTTTCTTTTGCAAAATTTGCCGAAGCACCAGTTTTAGTCACTATAGTTCTCAGTGAAACACCGTGTAGTTTTTTTAATTCAGGCAAAAGAATTGTTCGGGCAAAGTTGCCGGCTCCAATCATGCCGAGTACGCATCCTTTAGGGCGCCTAGTTGATACACTAATATTTTTTGGCCGTTTTTTGATTTTCTTTGCATAATGGAGAACTATTCCTAATTGAGGAATCGTTTTATCGAGCACAGTTTTATATGCATCTTTCGCATTTTCTAGATCAAAATGGTGTGTTATTAGTGAATTCACATCTAATTTATTTTTTGTTGGTAGAGCAAGTAATCGCATTATTTCACTTAAATTATTTGTTTCAGTCCATCGTATAAACCCTTCGGGGTATTTCATTCCGCGAGTTTCATAGTCTGCATCGTAACGGCCCGGGCCATAAGATCGTGATACAATAATAGACATTTCTTTTTTCATAAATTCTGCATAAGGAAATTCGGTACCGCTCATGCCTACTAAACAGACGCGAGCGCGATCGCGAGCGATATCCGAGGCTAAAATAAAAGGATTGTTTGATTCCGTTGCAGCAGCAATTAAAATACCATCGCAGCCGATACCTCCTGTAGTTGCCATTATATTATTCCCAATATTTTTATCAGCGAGATTATAGCATTTCAGGACACCCAGTCTTCGAGCCAGATTGAGTCTTTCTTGATTAGAATCGATTAAAATAACCTGAACGCCTGAGAGATTGAGAAGTTGCGCCGCTATCTGACCAATTATTCCAGCACCAAGAATAGTCACTACTTCACCAAGTTTTGCATCAAGATTTCGAACAGCGTGAAGTGCGATTGCTCCTACTGTACCAAAGGCTGCCTCATCATCACTCACACCTTCGGGAACATGAACGGCAAGATTTGCGGGTACAGCGTTTATTTCGGAATGATTAGCAATTCCTGCCCCGCATATGGCAACACGATCCCCAACTTTAAAGGACCCCTCAAGTCCTGAGCCAACAGAAATAACCCTACCAGCTGCGGAATAACCCAGAGGAATAGGGTTATCGAGCCTAGATAAAACAGAATTTATGGTAGCTTTGATGCCATCAGCCTTGGCTTTGTTCAGGACTTTTCTTACCAAATCAGGCCGGCTCTTTGCTTTTCCAATAAGGCTCTTTTTTGCGAATTTAATTATCATACGTTCCGTGCCTGCTGAAATCAGTGAGGCTTGCGTATGGACGAGGATCTCCCCTTGTCCGGCTTTAGGAGTTGGAACGTTTTTTACTTTTAGCTCACCAGAACGAGCGCTTTGTATAATTTGTTTCATGTAGCTAGTTCTACCCTGATTCTTGGCATAATTCCAACGCGTTATCTGACTTTTAAAGCGATTTATTAAAATCCCCCGATTGTTCATTGAATTTTGCTTTTTCTTGTGCCACGATCCCTCCTTTGAAATTGAGGAGAATTTGATGACAAAATATCACTTGATCAGCTTTAAAGTCTGACCATGGGTTCAGCGCGCCGTGATTGTTATGCGTGCTAAGAATGTTAAATTTGAAGTGACCTATATTACTAAAAATACCAAACCAGATTGGTTTTTAGAAATTTCACCTCATGCTAAAGTTCCGGTCTTGAGAGTAGATGATGATGTATTGTTTGAATCTAACGCTATTGCTGAATTTCTGGATGAGGTTGTTGAACCCTGCCTATCTCCCAAGGATCCAATAAAGCGAGCTCAAAACCGTGCTTGGACTGATTTTGCGGGCGGTTGGTCTGATGCTCTAGGTAAGGTGAATTATGCTAAAACCCTGAAAGAACATGCTTCTGCGTTAGAGGCCTTGCCAGTCACGTTACATAAAATTGAAGATGCGTTAAGTCAACGTGTGGGCAATGGCCCGTATTTTAATGATGATAAGTTGTCTTTAGTTGATGCAGCCTACGCACCATTTCTAATGCGTTTTGATATTGTTGAGAATATCAACCCTACTGGTATTTTAGAGGGCTTTCCAAGAATAAAAGCATGGTCGGCAGCGTTGTTGAAGAATGAAGCTGTAAGTGGCTCAGTTTCAGAAGATTTTGCAGAGGTTTTTGAAGAAAATTTGCATCGAAGGGAAACACTGGCAGGCCAAATTTTGGCAAATAAGCCAGCTGCAGCTGAGTAATTAATTTCGAATCTCAAATAGAGCATGTCCTAAATGTTTAAATATCGAACTATTCGACACGAGGTTATAGACCTGTTAAACATATTATAGATTGCTATAACATGGCTCGCTACATCAGGAGAAAAATGTGACTGAAGGCGAAGTTAATAAACTTCAAGATTATTTGCGTGATAAATTTGGCAATGATAATTTCCGTCTTGTCGATAGGATCAAGTCACAGGATTCGGTCGAGGTTTATCTGGCGGAAGAGTTTATAGGAACACTTTACCGTGATGATGAAGATGGGGAAATTTCTTATGATTTTAATATGGCAATTTTGGAAATTGATTTGCCTCAGTAAGAAAGATAATCCAAATTAGTGTAAGATTGAACTCGCTTAATATACTTATTCTGGTCTTTTGAGCTGGGGCTCGCCCAATATAGCTAATTGCTTATAAACGATAGCATTTTTTTAAGGAATATTTTAATGCGATTTTCAAGCTTTGGTGTAACTCACCATGATCGTACACGTGTTTTTCCAGGTGTGACGCTGTTTTCACCATTACACCAGAAAGAGGCGTACTTGATTGGTGTGTGTGGCGAAGTACTCCACACGTGGAAATTGGGAGCGCCACCAGGTAGTTACGGGCACCTGCTGCCAAATGGTAATTTGCTAATAGCCATCAAATCGGAAAACGGCCCGCCCGGGTTTCGTGCAGGTGGAGGTAAAATACAAGAGCTCGATTGGGATGGGAATCTTGTGTGGGAACATCATGACGATTTTCAACACCATGATTTCCGTCGATGTGCCAATGGTAATACGATTTATATGGGTTGGGAATTAATGCCAGAGGACTATGCCGCCCGTGTGTGTGGTGGCGAGCATGGTCCGGTTCATCCGGATGGGATTTGGGGTGACTACATACGTGAGGTAGATACTAAAGGAGAAACCATTTGGGAATGGCGTATGTGGGAAAATATAGAAATTGAAAAATACCCAAATGCCCCTATGGCGGGGCGACGCGAATGGGCCCATCCCAATTCGATGATGTTGCTACCGAATGGTGATATTATGGTAAGTTGGCGTCACAATAACTTAATTGCGGTAATTGATAAAAAAACTGGGCAATTTAACTTTGAATGGTGTAGCCCTGAGCTTGGGCATCAACATGATTTTCAGGTGTTAGAGAACGGAAATTATATGGTTTTCATAAATCATAATCCGGGCCTTCCCAGTGAGGCAGGCTCAAAAGTGCTCGAATTTGATCCTAAAACTAAGGAAGCCGTCTGGGAGTATGCTGGCAATCCTCGATATACATTTCATAGCCCGTTTATATCCGGTGCACAACGGCTTCCCAATGGAAATACACTTATCTGTGAGGGTATGTGGGGCCGTATATTTGAGGTTACACCAGATAAGGAGATAGTATGGGAGTATATTTCCCCTTACTTTACCAATCAAGATGCTGAAGGTCGGACTCATAATAATATTTTTCGCGCCTATCGTTATGACGCAGTTGGGCCTGAAGTCCAGGGACGAGTTAAATTACTATAAGAGGAGCCCCATAGCATGAAAATTACTGGTGGATGTCATTGTAACAATGTTGCATATGAAGCTGAGGTGAGCGAGGACGTTGTGGTTATTTGTCATTGCACAGATTGTCAGAGATTGTCCGCTGGCAGTTATCGCATAAGTGTCGTTTCGGCAGAGCAAGATTTTAAATTGTTAAATAATCAGCCAAAGATTTACATTAAAACTACAGATAGTGGGACACAGCGTATTCAAGCCTTTTGTTCGGAGTGTGGATCTAGTATTTATGCTACTTCGGTAAATGACGTTGGTCATCGTAATTTTAATATCCGATTAGGGACTGTTAATGAAATTGAAAAATTTGCTCCAACAAAACAAATTTGGAGCCGCTCGGCACAGCCATGGGCATTTAATTTAGAAAATATACCACGCGTGGAAACTCAATCATAAATTCTGGCTCGATTTGATTTAATGAAAAATAAATATTCGAAAGAAGCAGAAAAAAAAATAATTAACCGGGCAAAGAGAGAGAAAGTACCGAAGGATTTGGCTCTTTCGGTTTATATCTCAAATTTATTAGGCGTTGTCCCAAAACTTGTGTTGCATGGTGGCGGCAATATCTCGGTAAAGTTTCTGGACGACACTTTATATATCAAATCCTCGGGTTCAAATCTTGGGATAATTGAAGCCTCCGGCTTTACAGCCCTTGATTTAACATATTTGTTGAAATTGCGGTCGCGCGATAGTTTTTCAGATTGGCGAATGGTGAAGAGTTTAAAATCAGCTAGGTTGGATCCGGATGCACTTGATCCTTCAGTTGAGACTCTTTTTCATGCTTTTTTAGACCATAAATTTATAGTCCATACTCATGCCAATGCTGTGTTGGCCTTGACCAATCAATCCGATGGAGAGAAGCGATGTAAACGGGTTTTTGGTGATAAAGTTGGGGTTATGCCCTATGCAATGTCAGGTTTTGACTTAGCAAAAAAGGCGGCTGTTATTTGTGAAAAAAAACCAAATATTAGCGGCTTAGTTGTAATGAGGCATGGCCTTTTCACTTTTGGTCGGACAGCAAAAGAAGCTTATGATGAGATGATCCGTCTTGTAACATTAGCTGAATTAGAAATAAGAAATAAGAGACGCAATACTCCTAGAACCATAACAGTTCCAGCAAAATTACTCCCCGTTTCCGAAATCAACCCAATTATCCGAGGAGCGTTAGGTCCTGGATGGTTGTTGGATTTCAGGTCTAATAAATCAATTAGGAATTTTCTTCTTGGGAAAGATTTAGCGCGTTATGGAACAGCGGGACCTGCGACACCTGATCATGTAATATGGGTAAAACCAAAACCCTTAGTTTTGCCCATACCAGATTCTAGCAGAAGATTTTCTATAAAGGTCCATCAAGCGGTTGAACGATTTGAGGACCAATATAAACGTTATTTTGTTAAACAGAATATTCGGCATAACGGTAAAAAAAATATTAGGGATCCAAAACCACGTGTCGTCTTGGTTAAAGGCCTAGGATTATTGGGCGTAGGGCAAAGTCTTAAGAGTGCTCGTATTGCGGCTGATCTTGCCACAGTTAACATTGACATTATAACGAATGCTGAAGCTATAGGGCACTATAGACCAGCGAAGCAGGCAGATATTTTTGATATCGAATATTGGCCACCAGAGACAACTAAACTTACCAGGCTAGAACCACTTCCGATGGAAGGCAAGATAGTATTGATCACCGGTGCAGGATCAGGTATTGGTGCGGCTACAGCGAAGGCTTTTTCTGATCAAGGTGCGGTTGTAATTGCAGTTGATATTAATAAAAAAAGTGCTGAAAAAATTGCTAAAGCAGTCGGCGGTCTCGGGCTTTATAGCGATGTGACAAAACCAAAAGATGTCCGTCGAGTATTTGATACAGCTTGTAAAGTTTATGGCG
>CAZXSC010000126.1:0-8103 GCA_964643045.1 uncultured Rhodospirillaceae bacterium | reverse complement strand
CTAATGGAAAATGACACGCCACCTGATGTCCCGGTGCAATCTCCTCAAATTGAGGTTCAATTTTAGAACATTTGTCCTGAGCGATCGGACATCTACTTCTAAACCGGCACCCGCTTGGTGGATTAAGGGGGGACGGAATTTCACCTTTTAACGCCAATTTACTCTCAGCACCTTTATTGCCTATCTCAGGTATCGTAGCAATTAAACCAGCCGTATAGGGATGCGCCGGAGATTTATACAGGCGTTCCGAACCAGAAAGTTCACAAATTTTACCGAGATACATTACAGCAACCCGGTCGCTTATATTTTTTACCACCGCAAGATCATGGCTTATAAAAAGGAGAGTTAAACCATAACGTTCTTTCATGTCTTCAAGCAAATTCAGGATTTGAGCCTGCACTGAGACATCCAATGCGGAAACAGGTTCATCACAAACAATTAAATCGGGCCGCAAAATTAACGCACGGGCTATGCAAATCCTTTGACACTGTCCTCCGGAAAACTGGTGAGGCCTTCTATCCATGGTAATATCCGGGTCCATACCTACAGTATTCAGAGCTTCACGCACTTTATGATCTATCTCTTCTTTATTTTTAACACCTGAGATAACCAGTGGCTCCGCGACAATATTTCGCACTCGACGCCGGGGATTTAGTGAAGAGATTGGATCTTGAAAAATAATCTGCAAACTTTTGCGAATAGGACGCATCTCGGCGTGGCTCATATCAGTAAGTTCTTGACCTGAAAACTTTACACTGCCAGAAGTTGGACTTGGCAATTGAATAATTGCTTTGCCCATAGTTGACTTGCCACACCCTGATTCACCGACCAGTCCCAGAGTTTCGCCCTTCTCTATACTCAGGTCTATTTCTGATATTGCTGCAAATCTTTTGCCTTGCATGTTATATTCCACAGTAACACTACTGACTTCTAGAAGAGGTTCATTAATGATTTTCGATCCATCAGGCATTATTTGGCTGCTCCCTCAAACTCAGACTGATCCAGAGGATACCAACAAGCAAACTCGTGGTCGGCACTATTATGAGGTGTTAGCTCTGGGGCAGAGTTAACACACTTATCTTCACGATATAAACAGCGTGAATAAAAACTACATCCGCCTGGAAGATCAAGTAAATTTGGTGGAAGCCCGGATATCGCTTTCAATCTGGTATGCGGAGCATCCGCAAGAGATGGGGCTGAATTCATAAGAGCTTCCGTATATGGCATTAATGGGTCAGAAATAAGTTCATCTGTTGCACACTTTTCAACAATTTTGCCGGCATACATTACGGCTACGTCATCCGTATAACCAGAAACAATACCAAGATTATGTGTAATTAGTATTACGGACATGTTCTGTTTTGTTTGCTGTTCTTTGAGCAAATCAAGAATTTGCGCTTGGATCGTAACATCCAATGCCGTTGTCGGTTCATCGGCAATGAGCAACTTTGGCTCACATGCAATGGCAATAGCAATGGCAACCCGTTGACGCATACCACCGGATAAGTGCATAGGGTAGCGACGAAGTTGTTGTTCGGCATCAGGAATTCCCACCGAGTTAATTAATTCCGCAGCACGAACTTTGGCTGAACGTGAGCTCATTCCCATGCGTTTGGTCAAAACCTCAGTAATTTGCTTTCCTATTTTTTTTACCGGGTTTAGAGAAGACATTGGATCCTGAAATATCATTGCGATTTCTCGCCCACGGATTTCACGCATCTCCCTTTCTGGCAATGCACGAAGATCTCTACCCTCAAAAATTACTTCCCCATCGTAGAGAACTGAACCATCTTTTGCGAGTATATCAATAATCGTTCGTGATAGAACACTTTTACCGGAACCTGACTCTCCAACTATCCCTAACGTTTTTCCTCTTTCCAAAGAAAAGGATACTCCATCTACAGCCCGTGCGAGACCTCTCGGGGTGTCAAATTGGGTATAAAGATTATTAACCTGTAATAGTGGTTCTGATATGTCACCAGCAGCCACGCTATTCCCCTTTTTTAATAACAGTAAACTCTTTTATTAATTATGAACTTTGCGATTAACGATAAATTCTCTTGTCTCTAATTTTTCTAAATCACCAAAATTATCCCAGTGGGGAGGTTTTCCAACAAAATCTTTCAATTGATCAATAAACAATCTTACCTTTGGTGACAAGAATCTTCGGTGGGGATATGACATATAAAGGATTTTTTTTAAAAAGGTTAATAGGCGATAGCTTGATCGCCTAGAATTAAAGAAGAAAATAAAGTTTTTAAACTTACTAATTTAAATTTGCCCTGCCCTAGCATTCGTTAATGTCCTTAATCTATCTCCTATGAGATTAAAGCTAAGGATGGTTAGAAACATAGCACCAGCTGGAACAAAAGTTACATGTGGGGCGTAAGACATCTCTGAAAATCCGTCTGAGATCATTTTCCCCCAACTCGGATTAGGTGGTGGCAAACCAACCCCCAAAAAAGATAATATACCCTCTATCACAATAACGCGAGACATCCCAATTACCGCAAGTGCTAGAACCGGAATAATTACATTTGGCAGAAGTTCCTTAAACATTATCCGCAAATGCGACGCACCTTGTGCTCGGGCAGCGCGCACAAAATCTCGCTCTGAGTACAACATCGTATTTGCACGTGCGACCCTCAAATCTCCCACCATACCAAAAAAACCTAATACTAAAATCATGTTGAATAACGTAGGCCCCAAGAAAAACAAAATCGCAATGATCGCAATGATATTGGGGAACGCTAAAATTGAATCTACACCTATACCGATCAAACCATCGATTTTGCCTCTAAAATAACCTGCACAGATACCAAAAGTCAGACCCAAAACGAGACTAATCACAGGCGCCGAATAAGCTATTTTAAGTGATATTTGTGCCCCATTCACGATACGGCTAAGCATGTCCCTGCCAATCGGGTCAGTACCGAGAATATGACCGTTACTAAACATTGGACCAAAGGTGTTGCTCAGATCTGGTTTAAGTGGATCTTGAAAAGGCAGCACTTCTGCAAATATTGCGCAGAAAGTAATTATAAACACCCAACCGACTGACATCCAGAATACTAACCCAAACGGCCCCCACGTTCTTTTTTCTGATGAATGCAGTTTTTCATTCGCAATTTTTTCTCTGGGAAGCATATTTGCCGTACTCATGTTTTAGCCCTAGAATCATGACCGATACGTGGGTCGAGGATGGCATAAAGCACATCAACCAGAAAATTTATTGCCACATAAGCAACTGCGATCAAAGTTACCCCACCCTGTAACAACATAGCGTCTCGATTATCGATTGCGTCCAGGATTAATTTCCCCATTCCAGGCAAGGCAAAAATTTGTTCAATGATGACGGTGCCACTTATCAAAAAACCAAATTGCAATCCTAAAACAGTCACAAGTGAAAATGAGGATGGCCTTAACGCATGCCGGAACAAAATATAACTTTTCGTCATTCCTTTCGCCTTTGCCAGCGCTATGTAATCTTCCTGAAGCGTGGCAATCAAATCAACACGCAGGACACGCAACAAAATGGGGGCCTCCAAAATCCCAATGACCATGGCCGGTAAAATATAATGATACAAATTTTGAATCAGACCTTCCTCAATAGGTATATAACCACTTGAAGGTAGAAGTCGCCAGGTGACAGCAAACAGGAAAACCAGAATAATGGCCAAGAGAAATGGGGGCATGGCGACAATGGCAAATGTCACAGCACTAATGACCCTATCCACCGCTTGATCCGCCCTGAGTGCAGAATAAATCCCCATGGGCAACGCAATCAAAAGGGCAAACACTTGTGACAGAATAAGCAATTCGATCGTTACGGGCAGGCGTTCCATAAGCAACTCCCAAACAGGAGCAACTTGCACGTAAGATTCGCCGAAATCACCTTGCAGAACCGAGCCAAGCCATGAAAAATAACGAACTGTTATAGGCCGATCCAATCCAAGTTCTTTTCGTATTTCGAGGCGCGCTTCAAGTATGCTCTCAGGATCATCCGCGACATCTGGGTTCCCCAATATGGCGTCAGCCGCATCCCCGGGCAAAACATTTAGGAGTGAAAAGCTCGCAATTGTTACCAGAAAAAATACCGGTATCATACGAAGCAGTCGAAAGGTTAAATAACGCATTAATCAGGACTAATTGAGAAATTTGTTTGAGCCCACCTAAATCTATCCAGACAGGCCCAAACTATTTCATAGTTCAGCTACTTATCCAACCAAACTCGCTGATATTTTACATTTTGTACTGCAAGCGGCGGGATTACATTCTTTACATACGGTTGAAAAGCAACAGTTATCTTCGGCTGCTCCCATAGTAAAATACGAGCCTGATCAACAAGCGATTTCTGAAGATTGCAGGACGCCTTATAACGCGCATCCCGACCTCGTGCAGCTTTCATTTTAGCAATAGCCGCATCGATCTTCGGATCCTTAAAACGAAAGATATTGGCGCGGGATTTAGAGTGAAAATTCATCCCAACCATGCTCGGATCAGGATTTATACCATAATTATTCCACCAAGCGTCAAACTTCTTCGACATAACGGCACGACCCCACTGGGGGCCACGTGGACCGGGCTTAACTGTAACCTCAACGCCTACTTCTTTCCAATAGGCTTGAAAGGCCTCAGCAACACGAATTAAATCCTTCAACCCGACAATGTTCAGAGTGAACTTAACCGGTTTTCCATAATCTTTCAGCAAAGCCTTCGCCTTGGCCGGATTGTATTCTGGCCATTTAATCCCGGGACAAAACCAAGGATGGCCTTTGCCATACATATCAGTCGGAGCCTTACCAGGAATTTTTGTAAGTACCGAGACCAGTGGGTCTCGATCCAATGCATGGAGCAACGCTTTGCGAACCCGTATATCGTTAAATGGTGCGATAGATTGATTAAACCCAACTCCAAGACCCGCAAAAAAATTAACTCCTTTAATTGTTCTTAATCTCTTATCTTGCTTGGCATCATCCGCAAGCCACGGCGGTAACCATTCAAAATCCATTTGCCCGGCCTGCAATGCCTGAAAACGACTAATTTGCTGCTTTATAATTTTATAATGGATTTCATCTACGTGCTGATTTTTTTTATCCCAATAATGAGGATTTTTCTCCAGAACGATACTGGTGCCTCGGCGCCACTTCTTTAATCGATAGGCCCCAGCTCCCACCGTATTATTGTTAAAACTTTTTTTTGCTTTATTAGCCTCCAGATAACTTTTTGGCCGCACCCACCAGACCAAATCAGCTTGGGTCATAATGTTTTTCCAGCCCGGGCTAGGTTCGGAGAAAACAAAATCCAATACATACTTGCTTGGCGCTTCCACATGGTCCAAACGTGGACCGAGCGAAGCTCTGAAACGGCCACCAAACTTCTTGGAGCCTAGGAGGCGATCAAAGTGAGCTTTATAATCTGCCGATGTCATTTCTTCACCATTGGAAAATTTGACACCCTTGCGCAACGTAACGCGCCACCGTTTATAATCATCTTTTGGCTCAGCTTTTAAGCCCACGCGCGGGATAATTTTAAAAGTTTTTGGATCCATATCAAATAAATTTTCATGCAACGCAGTCATGACAAACGCCCTTTGACGACCTGTTACAGGGATTCTTAAACTATCAAAACCGCCTATATCAGCTAGAATTCCTATACGCAGTTTTCCTCCTTTTTTTGGCGATGCTACTCCATCAGTTGGGGCGCTTAACGCAAACCCAAAAACACACAAACCAAAACAAAACAAACCTTGTCTTAGACTTGTATAAATATTCCTTAATCTAAAATTATTCATTATTTTACCTCCTGCACTGTATTTTAGTTTTATAGTTCCATAGTTTAATATCTTTGTAAAATTACACCTGAAATCAAGGTCCGGGAGTTTAACGTTATCCAAACATTTTTGTCCCTACCCCCCCGCCTGATTAGTTAAGATCGATACCGCACTTTGCGTGGATACGTCGAACTCAAGAAATAACATAATTTAAGTATCCGCTTTCCTTTTTATTTCTTATTCGTGAGGTTGCCCAAATTTTAAATTCTTCTGCTCAGGTCGAGCATACCAAGAAAACGGCGGCCCAATCTTTTTTGGATCAGCATGGCCTGCTTTCCAGTTGTCATCCAAAATATCCATATCGCTGATAAGTTCAAACAAGCCGCCAACCGGCGCCCAAAGATACCAAGAGTAATTTGACCCAACAGTGTGGCGCGTGGGACCAATATGGGTTTGCCAACCCTGTTCTTCCATATAAAGACCCCGCTGCATAACCTGATCGAAATCGCGAAGCTCAAAGGCTGTGTGCTGCAAGCCATCTCCGCCGTGGCCTTCAAGGAGCAAATTATGGTGATCCTTTGATCCTGCAGGTCTCATAAAAAATCCGCCATCACCTATACGATCGGATAACTTAAAACCCAGACGCTGAAAATAAAACTCTACCTTCTTCTCCACATCTTTCGACACAGAATAAACGACATGGCCTATTCTAACTGGCATAGCCAGAGATGGTACTGCCCCATCGGCCGGCGTATTTATGCGAGCAGGGTTTCCTGGAGAATTAACTGCAGGGTGTATTTCATTGGCAACTGTGCGCTTGCTAACACAAAACCCCAGAGGATTATTTGCATCGTCGACCGCATGAAGCGTTCCGTCAGAAGTTTCACGAACATCCCTATCCTTGCTGAGCTCAGCACGAATAGAAGCTAAGGTGTCTTCATTATCAACGCCCCAGATAACCTCTCGGCCGCAAGAGCCTTCAAAAAACGGTATGTCACAATTTAACGGAGCTAATTCAGGATCATCTGCTTTACGCAAATTAATGGTTGTTTTTTCTAATGTTTCAAAAACTGAGCTTTTGTTATTTTTGCTAACAAGTTCCAGTCCCCAATCTGTCAAATAACGACAACAAATTTCAAAATCAGTCACACCATAGATGATCGATTCTATCCCAATGATATTCATGTATACTCTCCTCGCATAAGTTTTCACCTTTTTTCATCGTTGGGACTTACTTCACTACGACAGAACCGCAGTTTAACATTATCCAAACATTTTTGGTCCACTTGGCTCGAGACCCAGCATCGCCTGCCCGTACGCAGTAGCGTTAATATCCCAATTCAACGCAAATTGGGCTCCACCTGCGTGTACATCTCTAAACTGACGCTGAAGATTTCTTTCAAGAAATAACGCCCCGGCCCCTGCTGCATGATATAAGCGATCAACCGAAGCTTGAGCCAAGCGCGGGGTATAAGCCATATCGCGACGGTTGCGATAATGCATCGCTTCAGGAACATCCTCTTCATGGCGTAAAATTTCTATAGTTTCTCGAATATCCTTAAGAATAATCATCCGGGCTGCTTCATATTCAGCAGCTGATTCTGCTATACGTAATTGCATACTCTGAAGATCGGCAAGTCCATCTCCAAATCTTGATTGCCGTTCTTCAATTTCGGTTATAAATGCTTGCAAGACGCCCCCGGCAATACCGACAGAAACTGAAGCAAGCGTGAAGGGTTTGGTCGTATGCTGCGACAAGCGGTAGGTCGCAGGGTTTTCAACGCCGGCGGCCTTACCCCCCCATTCGACCCCTTTAGGCGCCGGGCGTAAACGTCTATTTGGAATAAAGACATCGTTAAACTCAACATCTTTACTACCTGAGCCGGCAAGTCCCACAACTTTCCACGAATCTTCAATAATAGTTCCATACTTCTTCGGAATTAGCATACCTCGCCGTTGCCCAGAAGCTTTGTCAATGGCACCGGTCATCCACCAACTTGAATGATCACAGCCACTCGAAAAATTAATCCGAGCATTTAAGATATAACCGCCTTCAACAGGTGTCAGTTCCGCATTCGGGTCATTCCCGGAGGCAATCAATACATCTGGATCTTCGGCCCATAGCTCATCCAATTGCTCAGCGGTGGAATTGGTTAAAGTATAGTTGTGTTCGCCTAATACCGCCAAATTCCAAGCACTTGAACCACAACCGTGAGCGACTTCCATGATAATTTCACAAAGAACATCATAGTCCATCTCATAACCGCCGTATTTTTTGGGCAAACCAGTTTTAAAAAATCCCGCCTGTTTGAATTCGTCAATGGTCTCTT
>CAZXSC010000125.1:0-8317 GCA_964643045.1 uncultured Rhodospirillaceae bacterium | reverse complement strand
CGGGATCAATGCTGAAGGGTGTTCGCCGTTTTAAAGGTGGGGCTTCGACGCACTCGCTTATCATGCGATCTAAGTCAGGCACGGTTCGATATATTGAGGCCGAACATGATTTCAATCGCGAAGCTGGCTGAAAATTTACATATCGGGCAATAATGGAAACAACCGCTTCGGACATAAATTTTCTTGATGTCGGGCGTTCTTTTTCTGGAAAGCGTTGGCTTGAGCGACCAACAAATTATCGTCAGGCGCTGGCGCTCGCCCAGCAGTTCCAGTTTCCAGAAATTATTGGCCGATTCTTAAGCGCAAGAGGGGTTTTGTCGGAATTCGTCGAAAATTTTCTTGATCCCAAATTAAACACTATGTTGCCGGACCCAAGTAATTTTCTGGATATGGAGCTTGGTGTTAAGCGCATTATCCAAGCAATTCAAGCCAATGAAAAAATATTTATATTTGGTGATTATGATGTCGATGGTGCGACTTCATCAGCGTTGCTTGCGCGATATTTTGGCGCCATCAAAGCTGATTATCAAATTTATATCCCAGATCGTATTAAAGAAGGTTATGGTCCTAATATAGCCGCATTTCAAAAACTGAAAAAGGAAGGTGCCTCGGTCATTATAACTGTTGATTGTGGTACCACGGCTTTTGAGGCTATGGCTTTCGCGAAAGAAAATGGATTAGATATAATTATAGTTGACCATCATATAGCGGAAGCCAACTTGCCTAAGGCGGTTGCGGTAATTAATCCAAATCGTCTTGATGAAATAAGTCGACATACCCAATTAGCAGCTGTCGGGGTCTCTTTCCTGCTCGCTGTGGCCTTGAATAGGGGGCTCCGCGAAGATGAATTTTTCACCAATAACAAATTCATTGAGGAACCAAATCTTCTAAATTTTTTGGATATTGTTGCTTTGGGGACTGTTGCCGACATGGTGGCATTAACAGGGGTCAACAGAGCCCTGGTTGTGCAGGGGCTAAAAGTGATGGCCAAGAGACAAAATCTAGGTCTTTCAGCCTTGGTCGACATTGCAGGTGTAGATGAAGCACCGTCAGCCTATCATTTGGGATTTATAATCGGGCCTCGTGTTAATGCCGGAGGGCGGGTAGGCGAGTCCTATTTAGGCGCACAACTTCTCTCCACGCAAAATGCTGATGAAGCATCCAAAATAGCGCAAAAATTGGATGGTTATAATTTAGAGCGCCGAGAAATTGAGGAAAACGTTTTTAAAGAAGCCCTTTCTCTTGCCGAAAAGAAAACCAGGCAAAATCTATCTCAATCGTTGATTTTCGTTGTTGGTAAAGAATGGCATCCGGGTGTTATCGGTATTGTCGCTAGCCGCTTGAAAGAGCTTTATGACTTGCCAACTTGTGTTCTTACGGAACAAGGCGGGCTTGCGACTGGTTCAGGTCGTTCAATAACAGGGGTTGATCTTGGAGCTTGCGTGATATCTGCTCGACAAGCGGGCATCATTGCGAATGGGGGTGGGCATGCCATGGCAGCAGGTTTTTCTTTGGACATTAGGCAGGTCGATGCTTTTGAGGAGTTTATGTCTCAGCGGATTAGTAAACAAATCATCGAGGGGGATATTTCCCCCACTCTCACCGTTGATGGATTAATTTCAATCGACGGTGCAACAATGGACTTAGTGCAGGTGCTGCAAAAAATGGCGCCTTTTGGAACTGGCAATGCGGAGCCAAGACTAGCTTTTTCAGGGGTCCGGATCATGAAAGCTGATATTGTGGGTAAGGACCATATTCGCTGTTTTTTAACAGGAATTGATAGTAAGAAACGACTATCAGCTATCGCTTTTCGCTGTGTTAATACGGATCTGGGACAGGCTCTTTTGGGCCATAATGGTTTGCCGCTTCACATTGCCGGAAGACTTAGAGAAAATAATTGGAAGGGTAAATCCTCTGTTCAGCTATTAATTGACGATGCGGCCCCTATCGTTGGCCACTAGATTTTGTCAATGCGCCAATCCTCCTATTATATCGTAACCATTATGTGCCTGGCAGAAGTATTGACTATGCTCGGTGTGTTCATTTTTCCTGCACTTCTGCCGGATTTTATTCATCACTGGCAATTGTCAAATACTGAGGCCGGTTGGATAGCCGGCGTTTTGCTAGCTGGCTATGCCATAAGTGTCCCCGCATTAGTGAGTTTAACCGACCGTATTGATGCGCGGTGGATTTACATATTTGGTGCGGCAGTTACGGCTCTAAGCTTATTTGGTTTTGCTTATTTTGCTTCTGGATTTTGGAGTGCCCTGTTATTTCGGACACTTGCAGGGGTCGGTTTGGCCTCTACATACATGCCTGGGCTGCGAGTTTTAGTGGATCGCTATACCGGGGAGAAGCAGGGACGAGGTTTAGCCTTTTATACGGCGAGTTTTAGTCTTGGTACTGCAATCTCTTTTTATTTTGCTGGTGAAGTAGGCTCTTTGTTTGGCTGGGTTAATGCTCATATCATTGCCGGAATCGGTGCAATTTCCTCTGCCCTTTTAGTTTTGTTTCTAATGCAGAAAATAATCCCACAAAAGCCTAATGATAAGACACGGTTACTGGATTTCAGGCCAGTACTCCGTAATCGAGAGGCGATGGGATATATTTTAGCCTATTTCGTTCATAGTTGGGAGTTGTTTGCCATGCGTTCTTGGCTTGTAGCTTTTTTGGTTTTTAGTCTTTCGCTGCAAAAACTTTCTGCAAATATTATAACTCCGACTTCCGTTGCAACCTATAGCGCTCTTTTAGCGACCCTCGCAAGTATTGGCGGTAATGAAATAGCTGAGCGTTATGGGCGGCGGCGCATGGTTACGATTTTTCTGATTTCTGCGGGTTTTCTCTCACTAATCATAGGGTTTCTAGCGGCCTTACCTTATTGGATTATTGTTGCATTGGTCATGCTGTATTCGGGGTTAATTCAACTTGATTCTGCCGCTTTGACAGCGGGAGCGGTGCTTGCAGCGGAAAAAGGGCGCCGCGGCGTTACACTTGGCCTGCACGCGTTTATCGGGTTCAGTGGGGGAGCACTAGGACCTCTTTTTGTTGGGGTAATATTGGATTTGTCTGGAGGTGCTAACAGTTCAACATCGTGGGGCTATGCATTTGCTTTAATGGGACTGGTAACGTTTTTAGGGCCAATTGCGTTATGGAAGTTACGAAGTCGTCCTGGTTCCTAGTTTAAGCGAAAATATTGGGGTGAACAAAATCTGAAAATTGTTTAAAATGGACTTGATTTCATTTGGGGAGACGTATAAACCCAGCGTTCGCATACGTTCCTTAAGGACCCCTTCGTCTAGTCAGGTCTAGGACGCCAGATTTTCATTCTGGTAACACGGGTTCGAATCCCGTAGGGGTCACCAACTTCTTAATTATACCAGAAATCAGCCAAATATTAGAGGCTGATTTTCTATTTTGTGGGACATTTTTAAAAATTTGTGTGACGTTATGTGTGACGTAATGGATAACCTATACTATTTTAAGGTATCCATTTTTTCCAGATTTTTTACCGATTTGAACTTTTAGGGGGTACATACCAAGAGAATCATACGCCCATCATTTAATATATAGAATGTAGCTGGCATCTATGCGTCAAATTTAAGGCTGTATATGAGCATTTGAATCTGTCCAGTAAATTATAACGATTTGAGCCTCTCCATATACCCACCCAATATGCTTAAAGATGAAGAGATAAAAAGGGGGGTACAGAATGACTATACATTATCCGCAGACTTCTGAGGGTTTTGAAACCCACTCGTCACTTACTATTCATTTTAAATTATTAAAAAAAATCAATCACTGCCATACTTTTGCCATACTTTTATGTTCTAATGTAAACTGGAAAAATCCCAAAATAAAATTCGGGATATCGTGAATTATATGATATAATAGTATCAATAGGAACTTTTCCATTTGCCTCAGTTCAGACTGAAAAAATGCGCTAGATATCAGGCATCGTAATCTAGAAATATAACGTAGGGCTAGGAAGTCGTAAGCCCATTACATCTGCGGGTCGCTCCGTTACCAGCAAGAAATCCAGTTGTAAATCTCCAAAACATTTTAACTAGAGACATTGATTGTCTGTGTCTCATTCACTTATGGAGAACAATTATGACTAAAAGTATGCATGAAATTAGAATGTGGTATCCGCATGTTTCAGATTATGCCAACCTTGAAATATACGAAGAACATCAGAAACGCTGGAAGGAAGAACTAACCCTGCGTGAAAACTGCATGGCCTTCAATGATATGGCATTGGATGAGTGGTTCAAAACCCTGCCGATTGAAGTCAAGGAAGGTATCCAAGTTACTTATTACAATCCAGCACTCCACGATAAATTCTTTATGGAGTGTATTCCCTTTGATGAAGAGACATTGGAGGAAATGGTAGCCCGTGTAAAAGATGAAGCAACTGAAACTCCGGATGATAACAAACTACCTTTTGAAACAAAGGTAACATCTTTGGAGGGTTTTAGGGATGACAGGAAAAAGTAAAGGATTATCGGTTAAGAAAGCAGTTGAGATTCTAAATTGCGATCAGTCCTACATATACAAGTTGGTAAAAAAGGGAGAACTGGAAGTAGCGCAGGCCAAGCCGAAGACTACGATCACTCCTGAAAGCATCATCAACCGCATTTGCAGCGACTATCCATATTTGAAGAACTGCTATTCATCGATCCATTACAATATCAACCAAGCGGTGCAACCTAGCTGGTAGCACATCGCATCAGGGAAATTGTGGAGGGAACTGTCGCCGACAAATCTCTCCACAGCCTTCCCAACATTCACCAACGAAAAGGAGATAAATGATGTATCAACCACCACGGCCTGATGAAAAGGCACAAGGTTTTATACGAGCAATGGCAAGAGAGCTATTGGTCGAGAACCCAAACATTAACAATTATTTGGAAGCAGAATCACTCGCCTACGAAACGTGGGCTAGATCACAATATCTGGCTGACCCCAAATACATTCACAATCTAGAACAAAAACTTTCCAACTCTCACAGGGAGAATGACTATGAACGAACTGAACACATGGAATAACATTCCAATCAAACAACCCAAATCGATTAGCAGAATAAAACATTACAACGTAATCGAGATTGCTAAATGGGCATACATTGTCGACCAAGAAAGGTTCGTACTTATAGATGACCCATACAAGCAAGCTAAAAGGGCAAGACAATTTAACGTCAGCTTTCCGGAAATCAAACTACCAGCCGGCAAGACACCGGAACGCTACATTATGAATGACCACGCTGAGACCCGCATCTTTGACCGGATGAAACTAATGCCGGATAAAAAAGAAAAGGTGGTGTTCGATGATGATGGCCTCAAAATATTAAACACCTTCAAGCAACCGCCAAATCCGCCAGCGAACATTAATGTTTCACATGAGAAAGCGTTGGATTTCTTTCGCTATTTCTTCAGAGATGACCTCAAAGCTATGGATCATACGCTCAAGTGGATGACGCATTATCTATTCGTAACCAAGCAAAAGATTGAGCATGGCCTGATGTTGTCTTCCGGCCAAGGCACAGGCAAAGGAACAATGGCTACTATATTACAGGAGTTATCGGGTGAATCAAAAAATCATGTGAACCCTTCGCAAATGAAAGGCGATCATCAATCTTGGATGTTAAATAAACGGCTGATTAGAATTGAAGAACTCAAAGAATACAACGATCCGAATTTTTATAATCGGCTCAAGACTTATTTCACCGAACCAACTTATACAGTTAATCTAAAATACAGAGATCCTTTTGAGTACGATAATATAAGTTGTTTCTTTATTGCCTCCAACTACATCAATCCGCTTGCGTTAGACGCTGATGACCGCAGATTTTTCTACTATCATTCAAACGCCACGAAACGGCCGATAGAGTATTGGGAAGACTTGCGGAGGTATTTATTTGACGAAGGTGGTATCTGGGCATTTCGCAATTACTTGGAAAAAGAATATCTTCCTCGCCTAGATCTCGCGAAGTTTCCATACGAGCCTCCATACCAAACGCAAGCCCATAAAACTGCGTGCCTATTATCGCAAGGTCGCTTGATCGAGGTGATCGAAAGCCAGAAGCTGGATAGGTCAGGATTATATGAGCAAAATAAATTCTTCTTATTGGAAGATTTTAAGCAAGGGCTGGCTGAAGAGAATGGTCTTCCCATACTTCGAAACAATAACGAAACCAACTCACAGCTAATGCAAGCAGGTCTACAAATAAAGGAATTTAGATCCAAAAGAATATTTGGAGACAATAACAGGCGCATGGTTGCATGGTGGGATTACAGTGATGTCTATCTGAGATCGTTGTTCAATGAGCCAACAACCAAGATCAATCGGGAAAAGCTGTATGCAAGTTTTTATGGTTTGAAATCATACAAAGAAAGCAATGATCCTTTCCTTCCAGAGGAAGACAACCAGCTTGATTTGTTCAACGACTACTTAGCAAGGGAGGAGACCAATGCAATCAGCTTCGCAAGTTAAGGCTAAAAACTGTGGCGATAGCGCAGAATTATTTATTCCGCATATGTCCGCAGAATATACTCAATCCATTGATGGATATGGGTTTAGGGAAGGAGAATGTTCCCTGATTTACAATATCTACGGGCATGGATTTGAACCATTTCTAGTGCGCCAAGACATAAGGCCAGATGTACTAGAATATATTCAACATCTCTACGATAGAACCTATCCGGTTATTAGTGAAATATTCCCAGCGGATCCTTGTTTAGTGTGGGGTTTAGCTTGTGATAAAGATGGCTATGGAAAGCATACAAGGCCAAAGAAATATCAAAGGTGGTATTTCAAGGGCAGTACCTTAGTCCATAGATACATCTTTCAGAAATGTATAGGGGATCCTATCGATACAATCGACCACGCCTGTGGTAATCGAGCATGTTGTAATCTTCGGCATCTACGAGAGTTGCCCCTGGAATACAACAAGTCCTTAGGAGATCCTAGACTGATTAACAAATAGATCGTTCAATACTTGGGTAGATCTCTCGCTTGCGCCTAGCTTGGTTACTAGGGGTCTGCCTCTTTTTCAATCAATATACTGGTTAGTAAGACAATCTTTGCTGCTACATTTATAATGCGAAAGTTGTACTTTAAACTCACCACCTAAACCCTGAGCCATAGCATCCTTAACATTAAATGCAGGTGCAAAAGCATTAGCCATAACTCCAACAGCTAACACACCCAGAATAATAATAACTGACTTCTGTAATTTAACTTCATGTGTAATTTTTCTATCTGACATTTTAGTTCTCCTTCTTGTTTGCGTAGTCCCAACCTAGCATCTGGCTATACCATCGCCTAGTCCTAGGTAGTATCGACGCGGGAACTAAGGAGATTTTCTTGTGAGGTTTACCTGACTATGGTTTTATATCGTCATGAAAAAACTAACCATACTATTCACACTTTTAGTCTCAACAGTAATGTTCTCATCACCATCCTATAGTGAATGGACGAAGTTGGGTGAAGTTGGCGAAGGTGCTAACAGGGGAGACACCTTCTATGTGGATTTTACGAGAATTAAAAAAGTTGAAGGGTATGTTTATTTTTGGAGTTTGTTTGATAACTTGAGACCTGCAGAAAGTGGCTCGTTGTCATCCAAATCATATTATCAAGGTGATTGTAAGTTATTTCGGTTTAAGGTTTTGAGTTTTTTCTATTACAAAGAATCGATGGGAAGAGGAACTCGTGGAAGTTTTGCACCACCAGACAATTGGCATTATCCTTCTCCTAATTCATCTGGGGAAATCATCCTAAAATCGGTCTGTAGTCGGTGAGGTGAACGATGAAAAAACTAATTCTCATATTCACACTGTTAGTCTCAACAGTAATGTTTCCATCACCTTCCTATGCAGAATGGACGAAGTTGGGTGGACCGGAGGGATCCGGCCTCTATGTGGATTATGAGAGAATACGAAAACACGGTGGGCATGTTTATTTTTGGGAACTAATTGATATGTTAACCCCACTGAAAAGTGGACATTTATCTTCCAAATCATATATCAAAGGTGATTGTAAGTTATTTCGGTATAGTTATTTGAGTCATTCCTTTCACATAGAACCAATGGGTCTTGGAACCGGTGATGTGCGAGAACCTGTCAAAAAAGGTTGGATTTATCCCCCTCCTAACTCTCCGGATGAAATTATCCTAAAAAAAGTCTGTAGTCGGTGAGTTTTAGATGATGAAAAAACTCCTCAAGAGAATTTACTACTAAATGCGTAAATATTTAAGCCTCATGCTGACTGTGCTGATAGGAAGTACAGGGGTGAGTTATGCTTTGCCTCCTTGCCCTGAAGA
>CAZXSC010000124.1:0-8330 GCA_964643045.1 uncultured Rhodospirillaceae bacterium | reverse complement strand
TGATCCGGGTCAAGTACACCAGATTCTGATGCGCGTAAGCTCGAAATGTATCTTAGTTTAAGGTGCATTAATTTCTATCTAAAGGAAACCTTCCCACCGGACATATTCATCTGACGGATATGGCCGGTTTTCTTAAATTGACAAGCCGTCATCTAAGGAACTTTGGTTAATAACGATGGTAGAAAAAAACTGGTAACTGTGACCGAACTAAACCCGGAAGAAACTAAAAGTTCCGCAGTTATTCTTTTTCCAGTATGTCCTTTTGAACGTGCTTTTTCTTGCGCGTGTAGGCTTTAGGATTAGGCTCGACCTTATGGCCAAGTGACAGGCGAAGCCGCCACGATGGATCCCTTTTTTTAAAGACTCGCTTCATTGAAACTTTGTTCGATTTAGACGGCATAATCCTAATTTTTTTGGGATTATCTGATACTAGGCAGTCCCCCAGATTTCTTCAGCCACTTCGGCAACCAAAGTGAGTTTACGCCACTGATCATCCTCGCTGAGAATATTTCCTTCAACCGTGCTAGCAAATCCGCATTGAGGGCTAATACATAAATTTTCAAGGGGAATGTATTTCGATGCTTTATCGACCCGGTGCTTCAGATCGTCCTTTGTTTCCAGCTCGCCAAACTTGGAGGACACCAGACCGAGGACTATCATTTTATCACGGGGCGCAAAACGCAGCGGTTCAAAATCACCGGAACGTTCGCTATCCCATTCCATGAAGTATCCGTCAACCGGAACACCTGCAAACATCTCTTCCGCAACCGGTTCATATCCACCTTCAGCAATCCATGAGCTCCTCGAATTCCCTCGACACATATGCACGGTAACGGTCATATTAGCTGGTCGTTCATCTATCGCTTGCGTGATAGCCTTTCCATAAATTCGGATAAGTTCTTCAGGGTCGTCACCGCGATCCTTCATTTGCTGGCGTACTTTAGGATCACATAACATCGCGAAGGTTGTGTCGTCCAACTGGAGGTATGTACAACCTGCTTTGTCTAAATGCGTAATTTCATCACGGTAGGCGGCAACAAGATCGGCCCAAAAATTTTCGAGGTCGGGATAGACACTCTCATCGATCAAATTCCGACCCCCGCGGTGATAGGCAAGGCTTGGAGAGGGAATACAGAATTTTGCAATAACATTGGTGTTATCATTAAGGTAATCGAAGTGATCAAGCATAACACCATGGGAATTATCTATTTTATTCGATACGGCCAGCGAGTTGACGTTATGCCCGGCTTGAAAATTTGGTCCCTGAGATGAAGTCGTTTGGTCAATGCCTTCAAGGCCGCATAGAAAGTCATAATGCCAGGTGGTGCGCCGAAATTCGCCATCGGTCACCGCCTTTAAACCGCATTCTTCTTGTTTCTTGATTGCTTCACTGATGCACTCATCCTCAACTTCACGCAGTTGTTCGTAAGAAATGTTATTATTGGCCAATTTTTCGCGAGCCTCATGCAATCGCTTTGGCCGCAACAAACTGCCAACGTGATCAGCGCGGAATGGTGGTTTGGCAACGTCCTGGTGTGTCATCGCGGCCCTCCTATCACTGTTAAGCGTAAGATCTTACGTCATTGAGAGAAAAAGTGACAGCAATTTTGACCTTTCAGAAAATCTTTTTTTTAGAGTTTAAGCTTTAGATTTGGCTCAACCTTGCGTTCCAAAATATCGCGAAATTTTTAGGAAAAATCTCAAAGATTAATACACTTGCGGAGATTCTTCCGCTCAGGCTACTCTAAGATAGCTTATTTAAGGAGTTATTCATGACCCAAACAACATCTGAATTAGGCACAGCATTAATCGTTGGTGTCGGCGAAGGACTTGGTGCATCTCTTTGCCGACGTTTTGCCGCTGCTGGTCACCCTATTGCTATGGCTGCTCGTAATATCAAGAAACTAACTCCGTTGGTCGACGAAATTCAAAATGCAGGCGGAACAGTTATGGCATTCAACGTTGACGCAACACAAGAAGAGGATGTGGTCCATCTATTCGCTAGCGCTGAAGCTAACATAGGACAGGTGGAAATTGCTATATTCAACGTCGGCGCCTTACGGTATGAGGCGAGCATTTTGGATATGCCCACCAAAGAATTTCAGAATGCATGGCACACATCATGTTTAGGCGGCATGTTTGTCGGCAGAGAAGCTGCCCGCCTCATGGTGCCACGTGGCCGCGGTACCATACAATTTACAGGTGGTATACCCAGTCGGAGAGCTGAGGCTAAACAGGGCGCTTTTGCGGTCGGTAAGTTTGGGCTTAGAGCTATCGCCCAGAGCATGGCACGGGAATTGGCACCAAAAGGAATTCACGTTTCTCATTTCGTCATCGGGGGCATGATCAATAACCAGCGCATGCGAAAATTAGAACCTGAAAAGGCGATAGAGGAAGACGGGCTGGTTTCAACAGAGGCATTAGCTGATTTATATTATCACATCCACCAACAACCAAAAAGTAGCTGGACTTTTGAAGTTGATCTCCGGCCTTGGCAAACAACATTCTAAGTCAATTTGAATCTATTGGGTTGGTATATGAGTTGCAACACCGTGGGTACCGTTCTATTTTGTAATAGCAATGCAAACCTATAATTGTCGAGGCATATATGGCTGACTTCTATAACCCCGATCTATCTGCAAACCCGGACGACCCATTCGCCCGGGATGGAGATGGTAAATTAGTGCGCCGAGGATATTGGCTTGATATGGGAGATCGCTCAATAATCATGGTGATGACACAGGGAATAGGAGCTAGCTTGACTAATGATCAAAAGAGAGCGCATCTCTCAGATATCGGTCGTTTACACTTGATTGATCAGATCTGTGTTGTAGAAATATTATCTCCTGACGAAGAGCCTCAGCATGAGGCTTGAGGCTTGAGGCTTGAGGCTGATCCGCAAAAATACAGCTCGACCCCAAATCGGGGAAAGATAAATAGACTCTCTCAAAACAAAACCCTTATGAGCAAGCTTGCCGCAGACTCCAATTGGATTGAATGACCGAGTTTTCACTTGCCGTGGAGAATTTAAATTGTTGCATATCGGAAACCTGTTAATTTATTATGCCTGCAAGAAGCGAATGCTTAACAAATATTGCGAAGAATAAACTGGAGAAAGTAAATTATGGATACTGAAGCAAAAAAAACTGCGCTCAGAATGATACCCTACGGAATTTATATAATGACGGCCGAAGATTCTAGTGGGAACGTCGGCGCTGCCACAGTCAATTGGGTCACTCAGACTTCCTTTGAGCCGCCTCTAGTAGCTGTTGGGGTTAAGCCAGATTCTGGCATTTACGCTACTATCAAAACTACCAACTGTTTTGCCCTGAATATGTTAGGTAAAGGACAGCAAGACCAGGCTTTTACCTTTTTCAAACCCGCCGAAAAAGATGGTTCCACTGTCAGTGGAGAAGCCTTCCATAGTGGTGAGAACGGATCTCCAATCATTGATTCCTCTTCTGCGAGTGTAGAGTGCTCGGTTGCAGATATCATTGAGCGTGGTGACCACCACATTGTAATAGGTGAGGTTACGAATGCTGACGTTGCCAAAGAACCAGAAGGCCGGGCGGATGAAGCAATTCTTGAAATGAAAGAACTGGGCGAAACTGTCTATTACGGCGGTTAATTTAACCGATTAATAAAGTGCTATCGCTACGATTGTTTGTAGTTAGGATAGTGACATCAAATGGTTTGCCAACTCTTCAGGTGCGGACATAAACGGTGAATGGGATGTGTCCATACTAATCACTTGTTCACACGGCAATTCGGTATACATTTGTTTCTGAAATTCGGGAACAAGTGCCTGATCTTGAAGGCATTCAATATAGACCCTACGAACCCGACCAAAATTTTCATTCGTGATTGTCACAGGAACCCCCATCGGTTTCAACGCTTGCAAACCGAGATGCACCTTCGCCCAAGCAATATCCTCTTCTGAACAATCATGATAGAAGGTAGGCTTCAAGCCCTCCTCCTTTAGCAGAGTATAACCTTCCTCGGGATGCATCTCCATAATCGATGGGAGTGCCGATCCGCTAGGCTCTCTTTCCCGAATGCTTGTCCGGCTCTCGCCATTTCTTAGTAGTAACGCCGTGAGATAAACCAGTAACTCGATATTGTCAGGCCGCTGCTCAGCAGCCTGCGTGATGCTTAATCCGCCCAAAGAGTGACCTACCAAAATGACTTTGTCAGATTGCTGATCGATAACCTGACAAACCCGTTCGGTGTAAGCAGCCAGGCTTACATCAGTAATTGAGGTTTTATCTTCACCATGACCAGGAAGATCGGGAGCGACCACCGTGTGGCCGTTTTTTTCCAGTACTGGCTTAACTTTTTCCCAACACCAGCCACCATGCCATGCCCCATGAATCAATATAAAAGTAGCCATTAATATTCTCCTGCGTCGCTTCTAACTATCCAAGGGCCTAGAGTATCGTTCCAAAAATTAATTGTCTAGAATAACAATACCTTAGGGAATTGCAGCCCCTAGGTTATAAGTGAGAGCACCCTAAATAACCCTTATAACTTGACCGCTCATGTTTAAGAAAAATACTTTAGAGATTAAGATGGATTATGACTTGGGTGGATAGCATGTCGGTTTTAACAATAATTTTGTATAGACTAATAGATCGAATCTCTAGGCATGCTTTGTCAAATCAGCCGAAAAAATGGGTTAAAGATAATTTCCGTAGGGGTGTTTAGACCAGGCTTCATAACTGCTTTGGGTCCAAGCTCCTAACCATTTAAAATAAACGTTAGAATTAGCCGTTTGATCATCATTTGCTGGCTGATTGTTAACTGGCTTAACCAGATTATTACCAACAGACCATAAATGTTGTTCGTCAAGCGTACCAATGTGTTCGTCAATGACCAACTTGAGTTCCTCTTTTGTTAGTGCACTCATAGCACTCTCCTTTGTTAAAGTTAACGATGAGCGGAATATATGCCTATTTGAATCTGGCACCAGCGATATAAAGTTAGCGCAGATATGCGTTTTTGGAATGCCTCATGATTAGGTTACAGAGGCAGAATTTAAGCCTGCGATCTCCAGGTTATGAGTGCGACACAAACAATAAAATATCTGTAGCTTGCACCACCACTGATAAAATTCCAGCAACGACAACGGGACAATTATTCGCAAAGATTTGTGTGGTAAAATTCGCGCCAAATGACCCACTCCTATTGACGGTCTAATATTAGAAGGTGTCTAAACAGCCTTAACACACTTGCCGCACCATACGGGTGGTTGTAAAAGCGGCAAGTAGCTAACATCCTACAAGCAATATTTAAGTAAAAAAGTGAGGAGAAAAACAGTGGGTGAAAAAATAGGTATGATAGGCCTCGGTAAAATGGGCCTGGCACTAGCGCGTCAAATGAGCAACGATGGACATAATCTCTTTGGCTATGATAACAACCCGGAACGCATGAAATTGTTTGAAGACGAAGGCGGCACCGCTGTCACGTCTTCCAGAATCCTCGCCGAAAAATGCGACCTTACATTTAGTATTTTACTTAAACCAGAACACATTGAAGAAAACACTACTGGTCCTAACGGTATCGCCCAGGCCGGCAAAGAAGGTCTCATTCATGTCGAAATGAGCACGATGCCGCCAGCTTTTCAAATCTATCTTGCTAAAAAACTCTTCGGCCATGGGATTGAGATGTTGGATGCACCTATATCGGGTTCTCACAATAAAGTCGACGATAGAACTATTACCTTCATGGTCGGTGGCAAGGACGAAATTTTCGAACGCATCCACCCAATTTTACAACCCCTAGCCAAAGCTACTACGCACACTGGCGACGTTGGCTCCGGTGCTACTATGAAAGTTGTTACTAACCTTTATGTAAATTCTGTTACCGCTCTTATTGCCGAAATGGTCATCCTCGGCGAACGTGCAGGTCTCAGCCACGAAACCATGGAAGAATGTTTAAGCGCGGGGTCGGTAAGGGGGGCGATGTGGGAAACAATGCGTCCACGTTTCTTTAACCGCGACTTTACTCCCCGAGGTGCGGTCGAAATCTTCGCAAAAGACATGGGTATAGCCATTGAACTCGCTAAAGAGCACGGCATTGACCTGCAAGTCGTCCCCGCTGCCCGCAAAATGTTCCAGCGTGCGGAAGCAGCGGGCTGGGGAAAGGATGACGCGAGCCGGGTGTTAGAAGTTTATGAGGGAAAAGATCGAGGGTAGAATTTGGACTAGATTTTCTTAAAAGAAGCAATCTACGCCCTCCGCAGTTTCCTCTCTCATAACTACTTTACGCATGCACTTTTGGCAACGCTATTTTCTAGCTCGCCGATGCCCGTTACCGCAAAAAGCATCTGATCACCGGGCTTTAACCAGTCAGGGTTTTCAGTCCCCATAATTGAGCCACCAGGACTGCCAGTCGCAATCATGTCTCCTGGTTCCAGAGAAAGGAACTCGGAGATGTGAGAAATAAGATAAGGTATATCGAAAATCATCATATCGGTAGCTCCGTCCTGCACAACTACTCCGTTACGGCGCGTCGTAATATGCAGAGCCGATGGGTCAGGAATTTCATCTGCAGTGACAATCCAAGGGCCAAGCGATCCGCAATGATCAAAGTTCTTTGTCGGAAAATTCTGTGTACCGCTTTTTTTCCACTTCCGGACTGATCCTTCATTCATGATGGTGTAGCCCAAAACATGGGAGAGCGCGTCTTCCTTGGGAATATTGTTGCCACCCTTGCCTATCACCGCGACCAATTCACATTCATAATCAAGGTTAGGACACTCACTAGGTACTTGTAAGGCCGTACCGTGGGACGCCAAGCTGTGAGCCAACCGAGCGAAAACACTTGGAAATTTAGGCCCTCCATCCGCTTGCACTTCGTGATAAGTTGGATAATTCCGCCCCGCACATAGGATCTTAGAAGCGTCCGGCAACGGCAGATCGAAGGTGATCTCGTCAAAACCGTGATCAGGAGTTTGTCTAGCCAAGCGATTCAGGCTAGAGCGTGACCCGAAATTGAGCAAGCCGCGGAGGGTACTAAACTCCTCGCCCAATCGGGCATGAACATTGACCACTCCGCCGTCAACAACGACGCCGTACATCGGTTCTCCGCCTAAACGATAACTGAGCAGTTTCATTTGAATATCATCCTGCAGACTGGCATTGATTCTACTACTTTCGGGTCCCTCTCATTTCTTTTCGGCTTCAGCCTGCTTGACTTAATCCGCCTTAGAATAAATTTGGAGGTGGGTCCATTTTTGAAATTAGACTCGACCTTCTATTCGATTATGTATAAAGTGAGCGCCAGACACAAGATAATGGAGACTTATCCATGACACGGATTATAGCACTAGCGCTGGTTGGTTTGTTCGCTTTAAGTGTAGCGTCGGTATCAGCGGTCGCGTCCTGCGGTGCAAATCACTGCAAGGGTGGTGACAAAGAATGTGATAAGCGGCATAAAAGTAAGTCAGCTTAAAATCAGGCTTAACTTCTCAATTCTCTAAATGTTTATTGTACCTTCAAGGTCACCCACTTAGGCTAAAGGGGCAGACTTTTGATAATAGCATAATCGAAAAATGGCGGCACCATACATCAGATTGGCCGCAAGATTTCCACCAATATCACGCGTACGACTACTCAACTCCGAGGATTTACTTTCCAAGAGCTGTTTCCGAATTTAAAATTTGAGCTTACTGGCTTCGTCTTTGTCTTCAACAACGTCGACGACAAAATCGAGGACCTTGCCGCCGATGGTTCCAATTAAATTTTAGATCATGTAATGTCCCCAGATAGATTTAAGAACGGGAACGATTGAGATGATCAAAGAAGGTGATTTTGTTATTCGAAGACCCGACACGATATGGCCGTCAGAAGGTTTTTTATGACACCCTTTATCGTTCGGTCAGGTGATCGAATTTGTCAAATGCGACCATAAGACACGGCCGACCGCAACAGACTGCCCCGCCGAGTGGACCGAAATTGCGATCCGCCCTTTTGATAATCGTATGGCCATCGATGGCGCGTGGGTTCAATGGGTCGAAGAAGAGTGTATCCCGATAAGACCATGGTTGTATTGCTTGCTTGGATTGTTTTGGCCGTTGTTGAGGCTTGTCTACACGAAACCTCTGAAGGGTCAACACACGGAATATAAATTGTTTCGGTCCCGATCTAAACGAGATTACAACCGACCCTCGTAACGGGCCCCACGGACCATTGCCCTTGGATAGTTCCCATCCCAATATTTTTATGACAAGATATCAAGATGACTAGATTACTCACAACATTAAGCCTCATGCTGGCTGTGCTGATAGGAAGTACAGGGGTGAGTTATGCTTTGCCTCCTTGCCCTGAAGA
>CAZXSC010000123.1:0-8432 GCA_964643045.1 uncultured Rhodospirillaceae bacterium | reverse complement strand
CTAACATATTAATGGGAGAAGGCCATGAGGCAGCCACCTATCAATTGGCCGGTCCACAAGCGTTAAATCAGATTGATATGGCTGAAATTATTTCTAATGTAACCGGGAGGTCTGTTAAGGCAGAAAAAAAGACTTTTGCTGAATTTAAGGATGGTGCAAAAAACTCGGGCATGTCAGCCGATCGTATAGAGCAATTGTGTATTATGAATGAACATTATGATAAGCACGGGTTGATAGGTAATAGCAATATATTAGAGTGGATACTTGGCCGCCAGGCAATCGACTTTGCGACTTACATAAAAAACAATCTAGCATAAATTAATTCCAATCATTCTTGGAGAAAAGAAATGACTATTCCATCAAAAGATCGTGACCCAAACTTAAAGGGACCTCTTGCAGGTGTCCGAGTAATTGAGATGGGGCAATTACTTGCGGGGCCCTTTACTGCTTCTCGATTGGCTGACTTTGGAGCTGAAATTATTAAGGTGGAAACCCCTGGTAAAGGTGATCCGATGCGTGAGTGGGGCCATCACCGCTGGGAGGGGAAATGTTTGTGGTGGTCAACATTAGCTCGCAATAAAAAATCAATTACGGCAAACTTAAGGGATGATAGAGGACAGGAGCTTATAAGAAAGCTTGTTGCTGAATCGGATGTTTTAACTGAAAATTTTAAACCCGGAACTCTCGAAAAGTGGGGTCTCGGACCTGAAGAGCTGCACAAGATTAATCCGGGTCTCATTATATCTCGGGTTTCTGGCTATGGTCAGACGGGTCCGTATGCCGAGCGGCCTGGATTTGCTAGCGTGGGAGAAGCCATGAGTGGTATGCGTTATATAAATGGTTTTCCCAATGAGCCTCCCCCTCGTACGGGATTATCATTAGGTGATACCCTGACGGGAATGTTTGCGGCCCAAGGCATCTTAATGGCTCTTTATTGGCGAGATGCTATGGGAGGAGAAAAGGGACAGGTAGTCGATACCTCCATCGCCGAGTCCTGTCTTTCTATGATGGAGAGTGCTCTCCCAGAATATGATAAACTTGGTGTAATCCGGGAGCCAAGTGGTACAGGCCTTGCCAACGTTGCACCGTCAAATTTATATCCAACGAGTGACGGAAAGTATGTGATAATTGCTGCAAATATAGATGCTATGTTCCAACGACTTTGTGGGGCGATGGATAAACCAGAGTGGATTGAAGACGAGCGCTTTATTGATCACAAGGCGCGTGGTGAGAATGCTCAATTGCTGGATGATTTTATTGGTGAATGGACATCGACGATGACAGCCACTGAACTTACAAAACATTTAGACGAGAATGGTGTCGTCGTAGGGCCTATCAACACAATTGCTGATGTTGCAGCGGATCCCCATTATCAGGCTCGAAATATGATCCGACGTGAGCAGGATGATTTTTTTGGTGATATAGCAGTTCCGGGCGTGGTGCCTGTTCTAAGTGAAACCGCTGGTGACGTAGGCTGGTTAGGTTCACCCTCCCCCGGAAGTCATAATGAAGAAGTGTATAATGGCGTGCTTGGAATCAGTGTCGATGAGTTAAGGGAGTTTGAAAAAGATGGGGTCATCTAGGATAGAAATTTGTGAAGTAGGTCCAAGGGATGGTTTGCAGAGCGAACAAAGGATTTGGAGTGTCGACGAACGTGTGGAGTTGATTGATCGGCTTTCTTCCACAGGTGTCCCGCGAATTGAAGCGGTTAGCTTTGTTAATCCAAAACGTGTACCGCAAATGGCCGATGCGGAGACCGTGATGGCTAAAATTAAAAGACCGGCGGGGGTTACCTTTGCAGGATTGGCTTTGAATGCAAAGGGAGCTGAACGTGCTATCGATGCTGGCGTTAATGAAGTGCGGTATGCAATTGTCTCTAGTGAAACTTTTAATCAACGCAATCAAGGAGCCAGTATTGATGAAAGCTTGGCGGGTTTTTCCCAGATTGCTGACAAAGTTATTAATGCGGGGCTAAAACTTTCGGGCACTGTGGCGGCCGCGTTTGGGTGTCCTTTTGAAGGTAAAGTTGAACCAACACAGGTAACCCGAATCGCTAAACAGCTGGCGGACGGAGGATGTGCTGAAATTGCAATAGCGGATAGCATTGGTTCTGGCGTTCCAACCCAGGTGGATGAGATCGTTAGTAAAGTTCGTGAGGCGGTGGGCTCAAAGGTCGGTATAGGTTTTCACCTTCATAATACTCGTAATACTGGATTTGCTAATGCAGCGGCAGCGGCTAATCAAGGTGTTTTATTCCTCGATGCATCGGTCGGTGGGATCGGAGGTTGTCCTTTTGCACCTCGAGCGACTGGTAACATAGCGACAGAGGATCTTTGTTTTATGCTACGCAACATGGGTTTTGAGACCGGCATCGATATTAATGCTTATGTGGAAATAGCCAGCTGGGCTGAAGGTTTTTTTGAGGCGTCACTTCCTGGTCAGATTATGAAGGCCGGTTTGTTTCCTGAAACCGCCATAAAATAAATGCCGAATTTATTTACATCCCAAACAGCCTACGGTACACGTGCTAAGTTGGGGCTCATTGTGCCGCCCACAAACACTGTCAATGAAGCCGAGTGGCATAAGATGATTCCTGAGGGTGTTACGTTTCATGTCACCCGTATGCCACTCCATGATGACACCTCAAGCGAGGGAGGAAGAAAGGCTCTTTACATTGATATTGAAAAATCAACTGCGGATTTAGCCCAAGCAGGTTTAAGCGTAATCGCCTACGGTTGTACGGCAGGGTCAATGGTTCAACCACTCAATCAGTTGAGTGATTTCATGAGTGGAATTGCCGGTAGCCCTTGTGTCACGACTGCGGCATCGATTATTTCGGCCCTCAAAGCTTTAGATGTAAATAGAATTTCTGTAGCAACGCCATATCATGAAGCGCTCAATAGTCATGAAGTTGAATTTCTGACAAGTAACGGGTTTGAAATACTGAAGATTGTTGGTCTCGGTATTGGGTCAGCTGGTACGCATGAATATATACAGATAGCCCAAACGCCCATCGCTGAAATAAAGGCACATGTTATGTCGGTTGATCACCCCGATGCTGAAGCAATACTCATATCATGTACTGATTTTCCATCGCTTTCTTTAATACCGGAATTGGAGGGGGAACTCGGCAAACCCGTAGTTTCCAGTAATCAGGCAACGTTTTGGGCCTCTTTGAGGCAGGCAGGTATTGAAGATCGTTTTGATGCTTTTGGTGAATTGCTGAAATAATTAATCTGCTAAGCTATTGAGAAATTTTATGGAACAGACAAGTATACCACGCGAGACAATTAATGCTTATCAAACGACGGTTTATAGAGTTCTTGGCACGAAACCATTTGATCTTCATATAGGACAACGAAGCCAAGAGTTAAACGATTTTAGTTTAAATTATGACTCAACAAATTCAGCTTTCCTCACCGCATTTAACCCAGGCAGCATTATGAGGTCTGAAGCTGTGAATAAAAATGCGCAAAAGAAGCTTGAATCTTTTTTGACGGAGCAAACTATCTCATTTTGTGGTGGAATGGCTATTGATAGCTTGGGAATATGGCCGGATGAGCTTGGAGTTCTTGCTTTTAACATCAGCCTTGGACAGGCAAATGCTATTGGGTCTAAATTTGGGCAAAATGGAATTGTTTGGATTGATAAAAATTTTACCCCGCAGCTTATTCTACTATGTTGAATATGCGTTATTGGAATTATTCCGCATCAATTTGTTGGGCTGCTTTAACAGGTCAAACAGTGTTTCGGACTATTAAACGCTATCGCGGAAAACGAATAGTAAATTGATTTGGAGTTCAATAATATTAAAAAAAGCAATAGAGATCTTGATATTTTAATTATTGGTGGGGGCATTGGTGGTCTTACATTAGCTCTCGCACTTCACGATCGCGGGATAGCCTGTCGGGTTTTTGAATCTACGCCTGAATTTAAGCCGCTCGGTGTGGGCATTAATATGTTGCCTCATGCAATAAGGGTGTTGAGTTCGCTCGGACTTGAATCAGAATTGAATAACTACGGGGTAGAGGCCAAGGAATTTGCTTATTTTAATCGACACGGCCAGGCCATATTTTCTGAACCATGTGGCCGGTTCGCTGGATACAAATATCCACATTTTTCCATCCACCGCGGAGACCTTCATCAAGTTTTGTTTGATGCTGTGTTAGAACGTCTTGGTCTTAAAGCTATATATTTTGATCATGTGTCTACCGGATTTATGCAGAATGATAATAATGTGGAAGTGTATTTTGATGCTGCTGACACCAAAATTGGTACCATAGCAATAGCCGCCGATGGTTTTCACTCTTCTTTTCGAAAACAGCTTTATCCTTCAGAAGGTAAACCGCATTTTGGTGGCATTAATATGTGGCGTGGAGTTACACGGCGGAAGCCATTCTTGACTGGAGCCAGCGTAACCCGTATTGGCACTGTAGGTTGTGGTAAGATGACGATTTATCCGATACGCCAGTTTAATGATGAAACACAGCTGATAAATTGGGTTACTGAACGGCCGCGTGATGATCACAAGCTAAATGATTGGGCAACGCCGGGCAAGGTTGAGGATTTTATTGAACCTTTTAAAAAATTGGCGATTTGAATGGCTCGATATTCCTAATTTAATCAATGACGCTGAGTTCATTCTGGAATATCCTATGGTTGACCGCGAACCTGTTGATTGTTGGACATTTGGCCGTGTGACGCTTCTGGGCGATGCAGCGCATCCGATGTATCCTCGCGGCGGTAATGGTGGAGCGCAAGCAATTCTCGATTCTGAGATGTTAGCTCGAAAGATTTCCGAAATAGATGATCCCCGGGCTGCACTGCTAGCCTATGAAGATGAACGCCGGGACATTACAAGTAAGATTGTGTTGATTAATCGCGATCAACCACCTGATTTTATAATCGAAACTGTCGAGAAATTAACCCATGGCGAGCCGTTTGATCGTATCGAAGATGTTATCGATCCTGCAGAATTAGCCGCAATATCAGATCGCTATAAGGACATTGCTCAATATAGTCTGGATACAGTAGGGAATTGAGCTTGTTCTTTGGGAAGGTTTACGTATTATTTGCCCAGTTTTGTCGCCTAGGAAATCAACACGAACGTTTAAAAAGTATAATTATTAGGATAAGAATCCTATTACAATCTGTTGGATTTAAGCGGTTGCCTAATGAATATATAAGTTGATAATGTTTAAATGAAAACAAAGAATATCTGTATAATATTACGGTGGGTTATAATTTATTCAATAGATTTGTTTGGCACTAGTTATGGGGATGTCTCATGAACGAGAAGTTAGATACAGGGTCGCAATTTCCCAATATGTCGGTAAATTTGGTCGGCGGAGGTGAAATTGAACTTCCTAATGATATGGATGGCAATTATAACGTAGTACTTTTCTACCGCGGCCACTGGTGACCTTATTGTCGCCGACAGTTGGTCGGTTTTGAAAGTGAAATCAGTGAGTTCAAAGATCGTAACATAAAAATCTTTGCTGCGAGCGTTGATCCTGAGGATAAGGCTCAGGAAGTGGCTGCGGAGGTATCCTTTCCTGTTGGCTTCGGTGCTGGAGAAACGCATCGTGATTTAATGGGTTCTTGGTGGGAAGATCGCCGAGGTTTAATTCAGCCATCTGAATTTATTCTCGATGGGGATGGTAAGGTTATCATGTCCTCTTACAGCTCAGGACCTTTGAGTCGTTTGGAAGCCCAGGATGTAATCAAGATGATAAACTTCCTAGAATCAAAAAAATAACCTAAATCTCTTTTGTTACAGGGTGTGATCTGCTGATTTTGGCCAGTTTGGCTTGATTTAGGCTTAATTTACACGTTGTTAACGATTTGATGGCACTATATCTAGTGTTAGATATTAAAATTGACCAGATATCTAGTAATCCAGAGAGGTGAACGAAATGGTTGAGCCATTACCGCTATCGAGCGCACGAACTCAATATTCTAGACCCGGTATAGTATTACGAGCGGCAAATTCTAATAGTAACGAAAAATATGCTGAAAAAGAAAAGTCAGGTCACGAGCAGAGCCACAGGTTTGTTGATTATGACGATAGTTACAACTTAAATTTAGTAGTTTGAAGTTTATTTAACGCTGTTATTAGAACGATCTCCGGGAGATTTTATAATCCAGAATGGGCACGTCTGGGACGTTTTGAGTCAATATAGAACAATACCATATAATACTTCCTTAAATATCCTTTTATGTTTCTTCGAATTTTTACCTAGTTTTGTTGGGATCAATTTTTCAATAATTCACGAGCTATGATTAATTGTTGTATTTGGGTTGTGCCTTCATAAATCCGAAAAAGGCGTACATCACGATAGAGACGTTCAATCGGGTATTCTGTAATATAACCGGCTCCACCAAATATTTGCACTGCCCTATCTGCAACTTTGCCAACCATTTCAGTTGAAAACATTTTTGCGCAAGCCGCTTCTAGGGTAATATTTTCTCCTTCATCTTTTTTCTTTGCGGTATCAAAGACCATACACCTTGCCGCGTAAGCTTCTGCCTTAGAATCGGCCAACATCGCTTGGATGAGTTGGAAATTTGAAATATTTTTACCAAATTGTTTACGTTGTTTAGAGTATGTAACGCATTCTTTGATCAATCTTTCAGCTATTCCAACGCTGACCCCAGATATGTGAAGGCGTCCTCTGTCGAGCACTTTCATAGCTGTTTTAAAACCAACCCCTTTGATGCCACCAATGATATTCTTTTCAGGGACGGAACAGTCTTCAAGAATAACGTCTGCAGTTTTGGCACCCTGTTGCCCCATCTTTTTATCGGGGTTTCCAATTGTTAGTCCCGGTGTTTCTCGTTCGACAATAAAAGCCGTTACACCTTCGGCTCCAGATGTTTTAGGGTCCGTTCGGGCCATTAATGTGAAAATATCTGCTGAGGGGGCATTTGTTATATAACGCTTTGTGCCATTGAGAATGTAATTGTTGCCCTTTTTCACTGCACGGGTTCTAAGAGAGCCGGCGTCAGATCCTGCTTCTGGTTCCGTCAGCGCGAAAGATGAAATTATTTCTCCCGTAGCAAGTTTTGGCAGGTAGTGTTGTTTTTGTTCTTCGGTACCATCAATAATTATGCCCTGGCTGCCTATCCCTACGTTGGTGCCAAAAACGGATCTAAAGGCGGGTGTAGTGGCACCCAAACAGATTGCAACGTCAATTTCTTCGCTCATGTTTAATCCGAGGCCACCATATTTTTCCGGTATCGATAATCCAAACAAACCGAGATCTTTCATTTCAGCTATAATATCTGCTGGCACCTCATCGTTTTCGGCTACAATTGCTTCCATCGGGACTAGACGTTCTGCTACATAGCGCTTAATTGTTTCTAAGAGAGCGTGGAATGTTTTTTTGTCGATCGCCATTATTCTATCCCTTGAGTACTTTGTATATTTAATTCAGTTAAACATCGTTCAAGTTAGCCGTGAAACAAGCGTAGGAATCAGAACCAATAATACTAATTTTAGAGGATCCGTAGCTATAAACAGCATCCTTGGCAACAAGATCACTTACGTGGGGGACTTCCCATACATAAACAAGAACGGTAGAACAACATCGTCACTTCTTGTCACAAACTAATTTACCAGCCGTGGAACCGGGTCCAGTCCAGGAGACCTTGCATAGCATTCCTGGATTCAATGAGCGAACCTTGAAAGGCGGTATCTTAATCTGATCGCCGAACGTATTGACTTCTGTAGTTCGGCCATCGAGCTTAACTATAATTGGCTTATTAGCTGATTTAAAAACGAGTGTCGCATTTATGCTTTTGCTCTTGGTTTTTACTTTCAAAAGCTCAGCAGTGAAAGAAGAATAATTTACATCCTCTATGAAGGAGTTATCCGCGAGCACCTTTTTAGCTAATTCTTTTGCAGGTTCCGGAAGAGCGTAGATCCTTTTGACAAAAGTTATCATGCCTTTCCCGCTCATGGGATGGATTATGTTAATTTTTCGCGTTTTCGCGTCCGCTATTAATTCTGGATCGTTCATTGCCTGCATAAAAGCCTTTTGTAATGCTATCAAAATTTTCTTAGGTATACCTGGTGGACCCATTATTGGTCGATCCAGGACTTGATTAGAAAATATAATTTCTAGAGCTTGTTTCTGTGTTTCAGTGGCGGCCTTTTTACCCGCTAAGATCACATTCGGATATTCAGCGTTTTTTGTGTTGCTCGTGTATCTCAAGATAGGGAATGCTTTTCCGTCTTTAAGAAGTGAAGGAAAATATCGACGATGTTCAGCATTTACGGTCACGCCCGCTCCAGCAACGCCCTCTGTTTTTCCTTGCAACATAGCCGTAAACGCATCTTTGTGTGATGGGTAATCGCCCACGTAAGTAATCTTGGTACCTAGGATGTTGTTTATTGCTGCGATAAAATTCTTGTACATACCTCTTGAATT
>CAZXSC010000122.1:0-8598 GCA_964643045.1 uncultured Rhodospirillaceae bacterium | reverse complement strand
GCCGCCGTAAAAACCTGCCTTCATAGCTATCTCTTGAATGGAGAGAGGCTCAAAGTTACCCACATTGGAACTAGCTGGACGGGCGTGACCGTCTTCCCAAACCACTTGGTCAGGTTCAACTTCCCAAATCCGAGCCGCGACCTCACACAATCGGGTAATGGCATCACGTGTCGCTTTTACGGCTGCCATGCTTCCGGCAGCCGTGCCACGGCTACCCGCGGTTGTAAAGTTGAACCCTAGCGAGGACGTGTCACTTTGGATTGCTCGAACATTTTCAAAGGGAATACCTAGTTCTTCGGCAACGATTTGAGCAAAGGCAGCTCGAGAGCCGCCAGCAACATCAACCGTGCCATATATCAGAGAAGCGGTACCGTCCTGATTAATATTAAGGGTCGAAGATGTTTCCATACCAAGAGTATTCCAAAACGCTGTAGCGATACCTCGGCCTTGGTTCGGGCCGAGTTCAGCTTTCATATGTTCGTGCGCTTTAGCGGCTTCGAGGGTTTCAACAAAACCTATTCTTCCCAGTTTTGGTCCAAAGTGGGTTTGGGTCCCTTCTTTAGCAGCATTTTTTAGCCTTATGTCGATTGGATCAATGTTGAGTCGCTCCGCCAACTCGTCAATCACTGTTTCAACGCCAAATGCAATCATTGGCGCACCGGGAGCTCGGTAAGCTGCGACACGGGGTCGGTTGCACGTTACATCGTTGCCTATTACTCGTACATTTGGGATGTCATAGCGTGTAAAAGCGGTATTGATACACAATGGCAACGAAGATCCTGGGAAACAACCAGATTGATAATTCAACAATGCCTCCGCGGCCGTTATCGTCCCATCGTTTTTCATGCCGATTTTGATAACAATATTGGTACCTGAAGTGGGCCCGGAGGCCCGGAATACTTCATCTCGTGTCATCGTCATTTTTACCGCGCGGCCAGATTTTTTTGATAATATGATCGCAAGAGGTTCAAGATATATGCTATTTTTCCCGCCAAATCCGCCACCTAGTTCTGCTGGTGTCACTTTTATTTTTGAAACATCCATTCCCAGCACTTTGGCAATCTGCGCGCGAATGACAAAATGTCCCTGCGTACTAGTCCATACTTCAGCGTTACCGCCATCGGTATAGTTAGCAACAGTTGCATGGGGCTCAATATAGCCTTGGTGGGCCGCTTTGGTATTGAATTCATGTTCAATGGACACATCTGCCTGAGCAAAACCTGATTCAATGTCACCAATTTCACTTTTTAATTGTGCCGCTATATTAGATGGTTTTTCTGGAATAGGTTCCACACCTTTAGTGAATTGATCTTCATGCAAGATCGGCGCATCGGGTAACATTGCCTCCACCACATCAATAACATGCGGCAGAACTTCGTAGTTGACTTTAATCAGTTTTAGCGCTTGTTTGGCGATCGCCTCACTTGTCGCCGCAACGGCTGCTAACGGATGTCCATCAAAAAGTACTTTTTCGCGTGCCATCATTGTTCGAGTAACATCACGGAAGTTGATAATAATTTCACCGCTAGCCGCATGCTGCACGGGCAAGTCCGCGAAATCGTTCTGGGTGACAACTGATTTGACACCGGGAAGTGCCTCGGCTTTTGAGGTATCAATGGACAAAATTCGGGCATGGGCGTGAGGGCTTCTAAGCACCTTACCAATTAACTGACCGGGGAGGTTAATATCAGCCGCATAGCGAGCTTTACCGGTCACCTTGTCGATGGCATCGGGCCTCACTGACGGGTTCGTCCCTACAACTTTATAGTCCTTTTCCTCAAAAGGAATTTGAGTTCCATATGGTGATGGTTTCATTGCCATAATTACGCTCCTCTCATTTCCGCGGCGGCGTCCATGACAGCCTTGATAATGTTTTGGTATCCAGTGCAACGACAGAGATTACCCGCAATTCCATAGCGCACCTCTTCCTCAGTGGGATCAGGATTTTCTTCGAGAAAATGCTTGGCTGCTACTAGCAGGCCTGGTGTACAGATACCGCATTGCAGCGCCACATGCTCAATAAATTTTTTCTGCAGCGGATGGAGTTCATCACCGTTTGCCATGCCTTCTATTGTGTCAATTTTTTTGCCACCTATTTCCGCACCTAAAACGAGGCAGGCACATACCAAATTACCGTCAATGGTTACACTGCACGCTCCACAATCGCCAGTAGCGCATCCTTCTTTGGTTCCCGTCATATGAAGTTCATCGCGAAGAATATCAAGCAGAGACTGTCCGGGTTCGACAAGGACATCGACTTCGTCGCCATTTATATTTGTTTGTAAATGAATTTTTTTCATCGCGTTGTCCTAATTTGTTTCTGCTCGTTTTTTTGCGATTAACGCAGCCCTTTTTGCCAATACTCCTATAATGTCTTTCCTATATTCGATTGTGCCTCTTTTATCATCAATTGGCGAACAAGACGCTTTTGCTGCAGAGGCCATATTTTCTAAAGAACTGTCGTCTATAGTTGTTCCAATTAAGGCGCCAGCTGCCTTTGTATCGAGGATGGGTGTGGGCCCTACAGCCCCTAGAGCCACGCGTGCTGAATTGCACACACCACTGTCATCAAGCGTTAGATTGACCGCGGCGCCAGCAACGGCAATGTCCATTTCGGTTCTTGGTGTAAAACGGAGATACGCATCCCCGGACTTTGGGGGGCGGTTGGGAAGTTGGAATGAAATAATTATCTCGTCGTCTGCAAGTGAGGTTTGGCCTGGACTGACGATAATCTCTTCCACAGGAATATCTCTGGTCCCTTTAGGCCCAATAATATTGGCAATAGCAGTTGCGGTAATCATGGGAGGAACTGAATCGGCTGCTGGTGATGCGTTACAAAGATTACCGCCAACGGAGGCTCTGCCCCGTATTTGAAGGGATCCAATTAATCTTACGCCATCCATGATTCCTGGCCAAACGCTGTTAAATTCTTCATTCATCATGAGTTCTTTTCCGCTGATTGCCGCGCCAAATCTGAAACCATCATCAGTTTTCTTAATTTGCCTAAGTTCAGGAATATTTTTTATATCAACAATTAATTCGGGTTCAATCGTATCGAGGTGCATTTGCACAATAACATCAGTGCCGCCAGCTAAAACTTTTGCTGTCTTAGAGTTTTCTCCCAATAGGGTGGTTACAGAATCTAACGATGCTGGAGCTTCGTACCGTAATAACGTCATATTTTTTCCATCTTGTTTGTTAAGCCATTATAGTTTGTGGGATGTTTCTCAAGCAAGCGCATTTTGTGAAAGAATAATTTTGTTATGCTGCTATTTCAATTTGGTTTGATTTTGGTTCCACCGCCGAGTTGTAGTTCGCAGGGAATACCGACATATAATTTACGGTGGGTGTCACTATGAACTCGAAATGATTTTCTGTTTGCCCGAGTTTTATCCAGACCCTAAAAGTTATAGCCGTTGCAATCGGTTAAGGGGTCCAATGAAATATTTAATAATTTACCTTAGTCTTTTAATTTTTGCCTCGCAGGTAAAATCTCAAGAATTTAAGCTGTCAAAAATTTTAGATGGGTTAGACAATCCATGGAGTTTGTCATTTATTGACAAGTCTCGGATTCTGATTACCGAAAAGATTGGTAAAATTTTTCTCGTAAACTTGAGAACCAAGACAAAAAAAAACGTAAAACATAATTTATCTATTGCTGTTGACGGCCAAGGCGGGCTATTAGACGTTTTATATTACAAGGGTGCTGTCTATGTATCCTATGCGGAGAATAGGGGTTCAGGAAAATCCAGCACCTCAATAGCGACTGGTCGGTACAATGAAGCCCAAATAAATTTTAAGACAATCTTCAGAGCCAATCCTCCTATAGATTCTGGCTACCATTTTGGATCGAGATTAGTCATTAAGGGGAACCATCTATTTGCCAGTGTTGGCGAGCGGGGCAAGGGCATGATTGCTCAAGATCCAACCAAACATCCGGGCAGTATTATCAGGTTGAAGTTAGATGGCACGGCCCCTAAAGAAAACCCTCATTTTGAAGGTTTAAGCGACTGGCAGCCCGAGATTTACCAGATTGGGGTAAGAAATCCCCAGGGCATAGCGCTTTCTCCATTTGATGGAGAGATCTATATGAGTAATCACGGTGCAAGGGGGGGGGATTGGTTTGGGCGAGTTGTCAAGTCTGGAAATTACGGGTGGAAAATATTGGGTTGGGGCGGAAGGAATTACTGGGGCACAAGCATTGGACCCAAATGGAAGCCCGGTTTTACTAAGGCGATACGATATTGGGTTCCCTCTATAGCCGTCAGTGCTATTGCGATTTATGATGGAAAAGAGTTTCCCGAATGGCGCGGGCAGGCGCTAATTACCTCATTAAAGGATGAGTCGTTGCGGCGTCTGAAATTTACTGAAAACAGCATTATTCAAGAGGGAATAATTCTTAAAGGGGATATCGGGCGTATCCGTGACATCAAGATTGGAAAATTGAGCGGTAAGCTTTTTCTTTTAACCGATGGTGGTACCTTATGGCGTTTAGAAAAGAAAATACCATGAGAATTGCTTTGATAGCCGGGGTCTTTGGCTATCTCGCTTGTTACTAGATAATACATGAATTAAGTTGAAAATTATGGATGATATGCCAAACGATGCTGAAGAACCGGTCCCTTATATGGAGCGCACACGCCACTATTACCGGGCGCTGGGCTATGAGAAAGACTACCGCTGGGCCCAAAACGATGAGACGCCGTTCTCGTTACTTCAAAAACCGTTGAGCCAGGCACGAATTGCCATCGTTGTTACGTCCTCGCGACCGGGTAAATATTCCGATGACAATCCACCCAAACAAGAAGTCTGGTCCAGCCTAGTCGATATCGCGCAGGAGGATCTCTACAATCAGCACCTAGCCTGGGATAAGGAAACAACACACACCCGTGATCGAGAGAGCTATCTGCCGTTGATTGCCATGCAGACCTTGGTTAAAAAAGGTGTTATCGGAGCAGTTGTCTCTCGATTTCATAGCGTGCCAACGGTTTATAGCCAACGGGAAACTAATACCAAAGACGCACCGAACATACTTAACCGGGTTTGGGAGGATGGGGCTGACGCCGTTTTGTTGGTGCCGTTGTGACCCGTTTGCCACCAGACTGTGAGCCTGGTTAGTAGATATCTTGAAAATAATCTTATTCCTACCGTTGTCTTAGGATCAGCTAGAGACATTGTCGAGCACGCGGGTGTGGCTCGGTTTCTCTTTGTCGATTATCCACTAGGAAATCCAGCAGGTTTTCCTTATGACCGAAATAATCAGGAGCAGATAGCAGAGATGGCCGTCAGCTTACTCGAGCAAGCCGAAGGTCCAAATACCACCGTTCGAGCTCCTTTCGAGTGGCCTGGAAGTTCGGGTTGGCGAGAGGTTTATAACCGCATTCATCCTGATGAAAAGGAGGCTTTGCTGGAAGAAGGGGATCGCCGCCGGGAACGATTTTCTAAAATTCCAAGACGGAATTTATAAAAGTCCCGTTGGGAGTTGGTCACTTCCTCCTACGTCGCCCAATATCTCAATTGCAAGAATAAAATTGCGTGGCCCTGCTATCGTTATTTTGTTTGATCAACGATTCTAAATCTTGGCCTGAGATAAAACACTAGGGATACTTTGTGTGTTAATCGGAGCCATTAAATGGACCCCGGAAATACCTTCAATTTTAGACATTTCCGAAATTTGTTCGACACAAATTTTTATCCCCTCTGCTTTTTGGTTTTCAGCCTGTCCTAATCTTTTTAAAATATCATCGGGGATTGTAACGCCCCATAGATTATCTCGCATCCATTTCGCCGAATTTTCTGAAAGCAAGGGCCCGTTTCCGATCAGAAAAAACATATGCTCCGCGAGCCCTTCTTCCTTGAGTAAATTGGCATAAGAGCGAATGAGATTCATATCATAACACAGCTGGGTTTGCGTAAATCGGGCGCCTGCGCGTTGCTTTTTCTTAATACCGCCAACCCATTCTTTCGAAAATTTGGCAGTTGGTGTGTCGGCTGCCCCAATAAAAAATTTTGTTGGGGATTTGAGAGACTTGGTGTTTGATGATATGCCTAGATCAGTTACCTTGACGCTTTTGGACGGGATGATCCCTTCAGTTGTCATTTTATAGGCAACGTTAATCAGTTCGTGACTTTTCAGATCAAAAACCGGCTTTGCATTTGGTTGATCCCCTTTTGTAGGATCATCTCCATTCAGTACTAATAAATTATGTATACCCAAGGCAGAAAGGCCTAGCAGATCACTATATAGAGCTATTCGATTGCGATCTCGACAGGTAATTTGTGTAATGGGTTCAATGTTATTTGCCAGTAAAATCGATGAACTGACAATGCTGGACATATGTACATTGGCATTCGGTCCGTCTGTAACATTAATGGCATCAACCAAATTCTCCAGCGGTTTGGCTTTTGCCAATACATCATCGGCCGATCCAGATACGGGAGGAGTAATTTCAGCGGTAATGGCAAATCTACCATCGAAAAGTCGACGGACCAATTTGCTTTCAAATGGGGGGGTGTAGTTGTTTTCCATTTATTTAACCGCCTTCTACTTTTGCTTCCGAGAGACAACATAGGATTCGTCATTGAACCAAAGGCCTTGGTGGAGGTTGACCACATCACGGGTGGCTTCAAGATATGTATTATCGCTTATAACCTCTTCTAAACGTTCATCTTCTATCTGCCCCACATAGGTAACCGCATTCCATGCAGCGAGAAGCGTCGACGTTCCTATTCGATTGTTTTTGTCATCCACTTCGTTGGGCAATGTGTGCATGACATAACGAAATAGTGCACGCCTGTCGGAATAAGTTCCATAATTTAAATCGCGATGCGAATTTCCAAGATCTTTTTTTAACTCTTTAAACAATTCGTGTCGGTTGGTTATGAATGGATTTTCGTCCGGCCATACTTTCCTAATGATCTCAAGGCCCGGGTCATTGCCATGTGAGTGAACGCCCAATAATCTTCCTCCCGGAGCAAGGGAACGAGCCAATGGTGATATCACTTTTTTGATCTTAAATTGGACAGGCATGCGGGCACGATATGGTTGTGACGCAATCACAAGATCATAGTCTGCACGATTTTGCCCAGGCTTCGGTATTATTTGGTCCAATAAAAATTTCTGATCCTCTCTATAAAGAACAAGTATGGATGGCTGTTCATAAAGGGGATTGCCCGTTTTTTCGCTTGCGCGAACATGCCAACTATCACCGAGTGTAGGCTGAAGGGATTTTATTTGATCGTGGAATTCGTGGGCCGAATCACCAGCCAACGGTACTTCCATCCAATTTAAGGTGGTAGCTGCTTCTATTGACGTGGGTTTTAGCCATGGTGCTTCAGTGTAGTACAAATTTGTAACGACCAGTACTGTTGCCGGGTGTTCGTAAAATCTATCAGACATTTTTTCAAGGCTGAGCCTCACATCCTCGAAACTGATTTCTTTACCAACAATATAAAACGGCAAATTCCTATAACGCCGATGCATTTCACGCATTACGCTGGTCAAAACTGTTCCGTCGCCCATTCCTGCATCAAATATTCGAAGGGCAGGGGGTGTCGGGTGAATATGGGCGAGTTCCATGCCAACTCGCTCAGCAACTACCCATTTTTCGTTGCACGTGTTTACGAACATGAGATACTTTTGACGATTATCGTAAAATCGAAAAGCCGACTTTTTTAAATCTTCTCTTTTTCTATATTCTGCGTCTGCTTCATTATTAAGTCTATCTTTCCGTGATTTGGAAATCTCTTTTATATTTTCCTGAACATTTCGATCAAACGAATTCTGCTTATTTCTTCTGACCCCTATGAATTTTCTAACTTTCGAAACAGTGGATGTCGTTACTCCTTTTCCTTCTCTTAGACGCCGGACAAATTTGCCATCATTAACCGCTCGGCGACCAAAAGTACTTTCTGCAATGCCTGCGTTGCGGCAATACGATTCTATCTCAGATATGAATAATGATTGTTCGTCCACGCCAAAGCTCCAAAAAGAGTGTCAACAAGTCAAAAAAAAGTATTGACTTATTAGGATGTTGCGTCAACTTAAAATCCCATTAATATAACGAAAAATATATTGGGATATATCCCAATTTAAGAATTAAAATTATGTTATTCAGTCGTATAAAAAGAGGTTTTAGTAGCTAAAAATGGGCGTGCTCCCATTCAAATCTCAACTGCGAGCGTATTGAGGGGCGCAAGAATTCTCTTGATAAACAAATCTTTTTATTTTTTGAGTTTAAATTTATCTTCTGGACGAAAATGTCTACGTGTATGCCATGCTAAAAGTTAAACACGTTAGACGCTGTTTTTTCAAAGATACGTTTATGATTTCGCTTTGGTAATTCTTTGACTCTCTGCTGGGCGGCATCCATATGGCCTATCAAATGAGGGTAGTCGCTGCCAAACATCACGTGATCTGCCCCCCCAACATCTAAGCACATTTGAATTGCTGTTGCAGTAAATCCAAGAGAGTCATAGTAAATATGTTGAAGATATTCACTTGGTGGTGCTGAAATATTTTCTCGACAAGGAGCCATAAAATTATAACAGGCATCCAAACGGCCGGATATAAATGGCAAGGTCCCGCCAGCATGAGCC
>CAZXSC010000121.1:0-8713 GCA_964643045.1 uncultured Rhodospirillaceae bacterium | reverse complement strand
TGCCACCGCTCTTCTTCAGCGTATGCCTGTCTATAGGCACTGGCTTTTGACTTGTATGTGCCTACAATCGCGTCGCCTGTGGTGCTATCAGTTACAACCCAGTTTTTATTTGTGCATTCATATCTGACTGAATAACGCACTCCTCGGCCTCCCTTTTGACAATGAAACTAATCCACAATCTTTGGATTATCCTCGAGGAAACTAAGGCCAAGTTCTTTATAAAAAATGAATAAATATAATTTATATTTGGAGTCTATTCTTAGATACAATCAACTGCCACACAAAATTATTATAGGCTAGTTAATTTATTAAAAACCGGGGAAATATATTCCAATAACTTTTATACATTTTACTTATTACCTCTACAGAGAACCTAGTTTATTATCTCTTTGGATATCTAGTATTTTGCGTGCTGTTCTCTTGACAGTTTTGTCCTCACAGTCTTGCTGGTTAATTTCCTCCAATAATTGGCGGTTACGACGGTGAATCGATTTGTCGTAGGCAGGATCGTAATGCGTACACAGCAAATCTGAGGCTAAAGTTTTCCACTTTTTTGATTTTATTAAATCTTGCCAAATATCAACACGGGTATGGCCATGACGATAAACCATACCAGTCAATAATAAATTCAAGTCCGACAAATCGTTTTTTAGATTTTTATATTCTGATAATAAATACCTAGCCCTAGCGGCTACAGGCGTCTTAATAGAAATCATTGGCGCTATTACGATGCGTTTCCAAATGCTTGAGGGAAGCTGGATGTTTCCAATCCGAGAACTTTCAGATTCAACATAAACCGGCTGCATCGGGTTAAGCTTCATAAGCTCGGCATGAAGAGTTGATTCAAATAAACGTTGTGTCGGCTGAGCGTGATTCTCGATCCGTCCTAAAAGCGACCCGCGATGAACAGCTAGTTTCTCCAAGTCTAATACCTGGGCACCTTCTTCAATAAGCTCCGCAAGTATTTTAGTTTTACCCGAGCCGGTTCTTCCTGCTATTACAATAAAATTTAGTCTCAAAGGTAATTCTTTAAGCCCTTCCAAAACCGCCCGACGATACGTCTTATACCCCCCTTTTAAGATATAAATTCGCCAACCTATTTCACTACAAACTTGGGCAAATGCCATAGACCTTTGACCTCCGCGCCAACAATTTATCAGAGGTGAAAAGTTACGACCCTTCTGATCTAATCTAGTTTCTAAATGATTAGCTATATTTTTTGCTGCCATTGCTGCTCCCCTTTTACGGGCTAGAAAGCTTGATTTTTGTTTGTAAAGTTTCCCAACTTCACTATGTTCGGCATCGGATAAAACAGGCATATTAACGGCACTTGGAATGTGATCGTTAGCAAATTCACCAGGAGACCTCACATCAATCACCATATCGTAAAAAGAAGGCTTCCACTCATTTGTCTGAACTATTGGTGCACTCATCTTAAAAAACCAACCAGGTCAATTGTCAAGCCGTTGTTCTAGTTGCTAGGCATTAAAAGTATCGTATAGTAGAAACTATACCAACGATTGAAAGCTTTAAACTAATGTCGAACATTTTAGTACAACTCAAAGCTGAATTTGACCCTTCTGTTATTTTAACTGAAGAAGGAGAAAAAGCTAAATATTTAACCGATTGGCCTAAAAAAACAACCGGCAAGGCGATTGCGATTGCTAGGCCGCAGAATACAAAAGAAGTCTCTGAAATTATGAAAATAGCATTTAAGACTTCAACTCCCGTTGTTCCACAAAGTGGAAATACCAGTGTCGCTGGTGGTTCGGTCCCAGATCAAAGTGGCAATGCCATCATTTTGTCACTGGAACGAATGAATAAAATTCGCGATATAAGTCCATCAGCAATGACAGCGACAGTCGAAGCCGGTTGCATTTTGGAAAACTTACATCAAACATTTGAAGCGCAGAATTTATTTTTCCCACTTAACTTCGGTGCCAAAGGCAGTTGCATGATCGGTGGCAATTTAGCAACCAACGCCGGTGGGCAGAACGTTGTACGTTATGGTAATGCCCGGGAGCTTTGTCTAGGTGTCGAAGCAGTCACTGCTGATGGACGAACCCTTAATTTATTATCTGGTTTGCGAAAAGATAACACCGGTTATGATCTTCGTGATTTGTTCATTGGCTCTGAGGGCACCCTAGGTATTATCACGGCAGCAACGATAAAGTTGTTTCACCTGCCAAAAGCTCGAGCAACAGCGTTTGCAATTGTTCCCGATATTACTCGGGCATTAGCCTTGCTTAATCTCGCTCAGGAAGAAACTGGAGGCGCTGTAGAAGCATTTGAATTAATTCCCAAGGTATTTCTTGAACTGGTTAAGAAGCACGCTCCCCAATTCAAAATACCGTTTTCTGAAATTCCTGAACTTTGTGTTTTAATAGAGATAGCTGCAACATCAGATAAAGATAGCCTAGTAAATGACGACGGAGTTACTGCAGTATCAAAGACAATTGAAACAATACTTGAGTCCGGTTTCACAAGCGATTTTCTATTGGATGCTGTGATTGCATCTTCAGAATCACAAAGACTAGACATGTGGAAAATGCGCGAAGGCGCGTTAGAGGTGATTACAGCAGAAGGCGAACGCATTGGTTTTGATATTTCTCTACCGCTTGATAAAATACAGGCTTTCGTTGAAGAAATGGAGCGACGAGTCGAGACTATTCATCCGGGTCTCCGAATGTGCCATATGGGGCATCTTGGGGATGGAAACCTTCATTATTCTATTTTCCCGCCGGAAAATGAGTTAAATAAATTGCAGGAGAAAGCAGAAAATATTAAATCGGCTGTTTACGACTCCATAGTAGATTTCGGTGGATCATTTAGTGCTGAACACGGAATTGGCACAACAAAATTGTATGCAATGTCCAAATACAAAGATCCATCGTCTTTAGCCGTTATGAAAGAAATAAAAAAATCCCTTGATCCTAAAAATATTCTGAACCCGGGAAAATTATTACCATAAAAAATACGAGAGCTAATCTCTTTACGATTTGAAACTGAGAATAACTCCATATGACAACGGTCAACCATTCTTTTATAATGTAGACCACAATCAAAGATTTTAGACAATTACATGCCTCCCTCCCTAATTATTAGGGCAAGAAACCAATGCCAGAACCGCTCAATGATATTCCTCCGCTCAGCATCAATTTCAATTAAACCTTTGGCTTTATAATTTATCTTAATTTCCTGATTCTCTATCTCCGCACTCAGCTTGTATAAAGCTTGATTTGGAATTAATTCCCCCTCAATCTGATTTACTGAAATACTACCTCCATAAGTTGAAACAAGGACCTTTTCTTCGATCTTTACTTCTGAAGTAGGTCCAATACTCAATAATTTACAGACATACCTCTTAAAACCTTGTTGCACTAACTTAAAATGACACAGACCATTCTTCTCAACCTGGGAAACGTTCTCTTCGCTAATATAAGCAGTAACCGTAAAACCCTCCTGTCCCTTTATTGATAATAATCTTTGTCCTTCACCCAACCATTGTCCATTATACATACCCTTCATTACCTGAGTGACTTCACCGCTTATTGAAGCATAAATATTTAGGGTCGCAATTTTCTCATCCAAAGCTTCTTTTTCACTTTGAAGTCGGGCCAGCTCAGCCGCCGTGACAGCACTGTGTTTCCAGGAAATTTTATCGAACGCAGATAACTGTAGTAAAGTATTCTGTACTTTAATTTTATTTTCTACTTGCTGGAGCTTAAAACTCAGATCTGGATTCTCAAATTTCGCGATCAGACCTCCTTGTTTTACAAAATCACCCTCAAGGATAAAAACTTTTGCCAGCCTCCCTTCGGTTGTTGTAAACAAAACTTTGTAAGGCTTCGCGTGTATTACCGCATCCAGCACAAGGGTTTGACGCCATGGAATAAATAACAAGAGAAATATTGAAAAAAGGATAGCTATGACCAACCAAATCCGTTTTCGTGCAAAAATTATTTCTTTACGTATTTTCCATTCGCCGATTTCTAGCCAGACAGGACGTATCACAAACCAGACAATTTCGGTGATAAACAAAAAAATTCCGAGAACTTTAAAAAAGAAATTGTAAACTAATATCGCGATACCTATGAATAAAGCTACGCGATAAGCCCAAGTACAAATTGCGAAGAAAATTAATAGAATTTGGGTTCGATGAGGAAAGTATTCTGGCCTTGGTTCATTCAAACTAAATAACTTTTCACGCAACCACCAACGAGCAATATTGCCTGAACGTTCGTGTAAATTAGGTATCCCCAAGAAATCAGATAACAAATAGTAACCATCAAATCTCATGAATGGGCTAGCGTTAATTGCGAGAGATGAAACCCAAGTGATGGTAGCCATAACGAACGTCATATCACGAACGAATCCTGGAGGCACCAAATTCCACGTTAAAGTGGCAAAAGCAGCAATGATAAGTTCTGCAGCTAAACCGGCTCGCGCTATATTAAACCTTTCGGACTTTTTTTCGAGCTTCCAGCTTTCATTTGTGTCCGTGTAAAACATGGGCCACAGTACCAAAAAAGCAACGCCCATAACGGGAACATTACAACCATATCTCTTAGCTACAAAGGCATGACCGAACTCATGTGCTATTTTTACTAAAATCAAAGTAAATAAAAAAAACAAAAATCCCTGAAAGGAAACAAAGTCAACAAATTGACTAGCAAAAACATCCCATTGGTGAGCAATAAAAAATAAACCTGCAATTAAACAGCCGAAACTGAGATACATAAACCAATTAGAAAACACGAATTTAATATAAGGCAGTGTAGCCGATAGGAATTTGTCGCACTTGAATATTGGTATTCGAAAGAACAAATAATGATGTAGCAGCCACTTCAACCAAGAACTTTTAGACCTAACGCGTTGATCTAATAAGAATTTTACACCATTTGAATTTCTCGCGTGGCATAATTCATTAGCATATAGAAACTGTTCTACATTTATAACAAATTCTTCATCAATATTGAGGGAAGTTTCCAAATTGACGGCTTCAGAAACAAGTTTTGCGGTCCCTTTTTTCCAATGGCGCAAAACCTCGTAAACTCTCCATTCAATCTGAAAGAATTTATTTCTTACCGGATCATGAATTGTCCAACTTGGATAACCGTATCCAGTGATGCCGGCAGGACGTAGATCGAGTTCTTCTCTAATGCGCGATAACACTTATCAAAAACCAATAAATTGTCGCAAAGCAGATATAGGGCGTCGGAAAATCCAGTAAATCATAGGCGCATTTTCCCCAATAATTTTTGCTGTCCCACGGAGTCCCAATCGAGGAGTTACACTCTTATCTAAAATCCTTGATCTGATTCTATGAGCAAAAACATCCCCCGGTCTTTGTTGGGCTTCGTAAGAAAATGTTTGAACCCTTGCTCTAATAGAATTTAAAGGATCGGAGTTGAGATAAACCCGAACAAATGCACCTTTCTGTAAATCAATAACGTCGGATACCGACAGCCAGGATTCTACCTCAACCAATTTTTCATCAGCCACACTAACAATTTTTTCACCCAAATCAACAGGACGTCCCTCCCAAGCATCTGGATCATTAATAATGACCGTTCCACTGATTGGGGCTGGAACACGCATACTTTCAATTAATTGCTCTAAATTTTTGATCCTGATTTCTTGCTCTTTCAAGCCGCCGAGGGTTTTAGCGAGAAATTTTTTGGAATTCACATCGGATAAAGCTTGGCGCGCAAGTTGGGCATACTGAAGCTTTAGAGAGCTCAATATTTTCTTAGCAATTTTTAACTCGTTCCTTTGTACCAACGAGTCCAATAGAAACAACGCATCGCCTTTCTTAACTACTTGATTGGGCTTAACCAAAATTTTTTCAACAACCCCTGCCACAGGAGCGCGAATTATCGAAGGATTGACCGCTACAATTTCAGAGGGAGCTAGCACTGACAAAGGCACTGGTAAAAAAATTAAGAGAAACAACCCTATCAATAATGAAATTTTAATTAATGCATTTCGGTTTTTGATACGTGGAATCATATTAGGTTTTTTTAGCGCTCCCCAACAATGTCCGTAGACATCGGCAATAATCCTCAACAGTCGGTGCTCATCGTTGGTCCAGTTACTATCTCTCGATACGAAAAGCATCCCCATCTGGCCATTTACGGGTGATTTTAGTGGCACAAAATAACCAAAATTAGGTAACCATTCACTCCAATCCGCGTCCGTGAATTTCTCATAATTTTTGGAGTTGATTTCTTGCGGATCTTCAATTTTCTTTGACAATGGTGAAAAATTTTTTATCAGCCAATAAATAAACGGTGAATTTTCGTCGAAACTTGATGTACCGGAAATTGAGATTATATTTCCCAATTCATCAAACATAATTGCTTGGCGGTAACTAACAATTTTATGGGTTTCATTTACAACAACAAAACCAAGTTCCTCAATCGTCAGAGCATTCCGCGCCCTTTTCTCTAAATCAATGATAATCGCAAGAGGATTTACCGGAATATCCTTAGCCATTTTTATAGGCCAGCAGATGGTTTAAATTTTATTATGCCGCTCATACCTGGAATTAACTCCGGATGTCGGCCAATAGTAGTCCCTATCAGAAGAATTGAACGACTGACAGAATCGATCTGTGCTCCACGTTGAACAACTCTAGCCTTGTATTTCTTTGAAGTCTCATCAACTAAATATAAAAATTCGTATCCAGGCTTCAACCAACTCACCCATTTAGAAGGTACCATAAAAACTATTTCTAAATTAATGTCATCAATAATTTTTAATATTTCCATTCCAACTTTTGCAAATTGATGTTGACCCATTTTTATTTCAACTACTCGACCCGAAAAAGGAGCCCTAATTGTACATTTTGATAATCGGACCCGCCCCGCTCTCATGTCTGCAACGACCTTACCCATCTCAGCTTCAGCATTTTTTACATCAAGTTCCCCAGTCGAATTTAATTCTAAGAGCCGCTTTTCTATTGACAACTTCGATTCAGCCGCCTTTCGTATAGCCTCTAGTTTTTCGTACTGCGCTCTAATTAAAGAACAGTCGAGATCCACAAGAACGGCACCCTTTTTAAAACTATTTCCTTCTCTTAGTCTTATTCTTTCAATTCTAGCTGGGATTTCACTTGATAATGAGGTCTGGTGCCTAGACCTGAGCTTACCATAAACCTTCTCGGGACTGATGGGATCCGCAGAATTAAAATTTTGCCCTATAAGATCCCCTATATTTAAAAAACTACATGACAAAATCACAGGAAAGATTTTAAAAAGCAAATTTTTCATAATAGTGAGATTTGGGTTGCCTTCTTACACTGCATTTTAAATTTATTCAGATAAATGAGATGAACCCAACCCTCGACTTTTTTCTTGTTTGACGCTTGAGCAGTAATCCTAACCCAACCGTCTTTAGTTTGGACTGTCGCAGTTGTCCCGCATAACACAATGAATTTTATTAATCTGCCGCCAGCCAAATCCGTGTTAAGCGACATTTCAGCGCTTTTAATTTTAGAAACCTTCTTTGATGGACCGTCAATTTTTTTCTTTTTGATCTCTTCTACTTCGGGGGTGTCAACATCCCCAAACAGATTTAATACATAATCAGCTAATGTTTCATCTTTCTTGTTTTTTTCAAAGACAACATTTGTTGCTGATGCAGCAATTTGTTTCTTTTTGAAAAGTTCCAACTCAGCATTGTTATTGAAAAATTTCGATGCAGCAACTAAAGAACTGCCATTCATTCGCGCTTCTAATGCCTTCCCTACGTAACGTGTGAGATCTTTCAATCCATTAGAATGAATTTTAGCTTTTAATATACCCATTCCAAGGGTTGAATGCAGCCGACCAACGGAAGCGACAACTTCCGAATAAGTTTGATAACGCCGCATTACAGATTCAATCGCTGCCGTTTCTTGCGAAATTCGTTCGAGCATGCTCTGTATATCCGATTCCTGTCTCTTTGCTATTTGCGCCGAAAGACGTTCATCAATCTGGTAAAGCTCGTCAGCCCGTCGAAATTGTTTTACTGAATTAAAATAATTCATGTCGGCAACATGAACTTGAGCTAGAATGGCCATTCTAAGCGCCACACGCTGTGCATCGGAAAGTGCCTTGCTCGCCTTATTATATTTAATTTGTTCTGGCAACGAGATTAACTTAAGAAGCTTGAAACTAAGAGTTGAACTCCATTCTGCCCACCGATTGGAATCTAAAAAACTGTTTGAACTATAATTCCTACTACCTTTAAATTCTATGCCAGGTAAAAACGTAATAAGTGATTTTTTTGCCTGATCTACACTAATACGGGTCATGTATAATTTTTCACGAATATCAGGATTATTTTGAAAGGCCATTCTTTCCATTTTTTCTAATTGGATCGACCATATCGGAACCGATAACTTATCAGTTAGAGGAGGAACCACTCGAAATTTCATTAACGGAGGAATATTTATCAAAGCTGCTAGTTCAATTCGGGCACTTGCTAAAATCTGATTAACCGTTTCAATCCTGCGAAGCTTTTGCAGTAATTGCTTTTGGAAAACCAGAATCTCAGTTGGATTCTTAAGCTTTTCTTTTTCAACACTTCTCGCGCTTGCCAGCGCCTTTTCCGCCCGCGCTATAGCCACTTTTACCCTATCTTCAAGCTTCTGGGCGGCAACCATTCTCCAGTAAGAAAATTGGACCTCTCGAATAAGACTTTCAACCACCTTCCGACGACGTTCTTC
>CAZXSC010000120.1:0-8784 GCA_964643045.1 uncultured Rhodospirillaceae bacterium | reverse complement strand
CATCATATTTTGGCTGGGCCGGGTTTTAGTATCACTAAATAGATCAACGGTTGGTTTGTTCATTATGAATTCTACTTCATTTAGCCATTAAAATTTAATTACTGTGTTCTATCCAATTAATGTAGTGCCAGAGCAAGCGTGCTGCAACACTGCGCCACGGTCTCCAAGCTTCCGCCATCTCCATCATACCATCACGATGTGGGCGCGATGATAGCCCCTTTAATTGCATTAGACCTTTGACAATACCCAAATCGTCAGCTGGCCAAAGGTCGGGACGACGTAACGCAAATAATAAATAGACCTCAGCCGACCAGCGGCCTATTCCTTTCAACTTTGTCAATTCAGTAATTGCCTCCTCATCTTTCATACGCGCGATTTTTCGAAGGTCTAGTCGGTCATTTTTAATGGCTTCTGCGATTCCAAGGACATATTCGATTTTTTGGCTACTTAAGCCAACTTCTCGCAATATTTTTGGACCTAGCTTAATTGCGGTAGCCGGCGTTATGGGGTTTTCAATGGACACGAGACGCCGGGTAATTGCTCGTGCGGCCGCGGTTGAGATCTGCTGACCACATATAATTTTGATTAGAGCGTCAAAACCGGGCTTCCTTGATCTAAGGTTTGGCAGCCCAATTTCTTCAATCAAATCAGCAAAATCGGAATCCCTTTTGCTCAGTTCTGACGCCCCTTCAACCAAGGTTATTTTGTTAATTTTCAATACCATTTGTTAAAGATAGAAGTTACTATATCAGATAACAACCACGAAAAATTTGACAAATTAATGACGAACCTGATTTAAAACTATAAACTCGTTTGGGTATTGACCAATACAAATTGCCGGAGGCCCTGATGCTTGTAGAACAAATTTGGACTGCTAATAATTACCGCAACTTTAATTATCTGATTGCCTGCCCAGAAACGGGAGAAGCTCTGGCGATAGATCCACTGGATTCAGAAAAATGCCTGGCTGCGGCAAAAAACAAGGGCTGGGAAATAACGCAAATATTAAATACCCACCATCATCATGATCACATTGATGGTAATGAGGCTGTAGTGAATGCAACTGGCGCAAAAGTGATCGCTCATGCCGAAGCAAGTGAACAGATTCCAGGCATGGATATTGGGCTGAAAGCCGGTGAAATAGTTAAGGTTGGGAAATCAGTAGATCTTGAAGCTCTGGATACTCCAGGGCATACTATGAGCCATATTTGTCTACTTTCCCAAACCGACACCCCTGCGCTATTTGCCGGCGACACAATGTTTAATGCCGGCGCAGGCAACTGCAAAGGAGGTGGGCACCCGGATGCCCTCTATTCAACCTTTAGCGACCAACTTGATAAATTGCCTGACCACACACTAATTTATCCCGGTCATGACTATATCGTTAACAATCTCCAATTTACGCTTGATCGTGAGCCAGATAATGAAAAAGCGAGCCAATTATTGTCTGAACTTGAGGGGTATGACCCTGGTCAACCCATGGTGACTAGTCTTGGATTGGAGAAGGAGATTAATACATTTTTTCGTCTTGAAAGCGAAAGTGTCATTGCTCAACTACGAAAAACGTTTTCCGACCTGCCGGAGAAAATAGATGAAAAAACCGTATTCATAAAATTACGAGAACTCAGAAATGAATGGTAATTATTACTCTGTCAGCTGTTGAATTTTAATTTTCCCGGTGGCGTAGCGCCCAGCTGCCAAAGCTGCTATAATTGTAAATGCCATAAATATAGCTGCGCCATAGTAGATCCACGTAATATTTCCCGAGTCCATAATTCGACCAAATATTACGGGACCGATAACACCGGCTAGACTAAAACCCGAATTGACAAAACCAAAGGCCTTCCCAGCATTCCCTTTTGGAGTGACTGCCCGAACTAAAACATCCCGCGAAGGCATCACAATTCCCATCATAAAAGCTGCTATCGCCAAGGCTGTTGCCGCCAGAACAAAAGACAGGACTTTAATAGCCACTGCGCATATCATAACAATTCCAATTAGGTAACCAACTGTCGCAACCAGATCCAGGCGAGTTACTTTATCAGCGACATAGCCACCAGCTAAAATACCAATCGAAATAGCAACCATATAAAAAAACAGCACTTGGTTAGCATCGGACAAATTAATGTCATACATCTGTGGTAAGGCAGAAGGTGAGAACTGCTGGATACCTGATCCTGCTAAAGCCACTGCTATGTAAAAGAAAAATAATATTAATATCGGAGGAAATTTAATAAATTCCACAACTCCCATATTCTTAACATCATCTTGAATTTCCCCAATGACCGAATCACTTACAGACTGATTTTTATCCTCTCCGATTAACAGTCTATTATTAAGCATCAATACCGCTGTCATAACCAAACCCAATAAACCAACGATAATTAGGGCAATGTGCCAATTCCAAAGAACCCGGAGTGTATCGATGATAACCGGCGCAGCTGCAAATCCAGCGAACCCAGCAAAGGCATGCAAGGCATAGGCACGCCCTACTCTTTTCGAAGAAACAGAAGCTGTTAAGACAACAAAATTTGCTGGGTGAAATACGCTATCGCCCAACCCTGCAACTAGAGCCAAGCCAACCATCACCGGATATATTGGAAATAAACCAATTAAGACAAAGCTGCTGGCAACAGTTAGCATTCCAAAAATCAAAACCCAGCGTGGGCCTTGTTTGTCGGAAAGCACTCCCATCGGATACTGTCCTGAAAAAGATCCAATTGCGTAGACCGACACAATGACCCCTAGATCAGTAAACGTAATATCCAGGTCACTCTTAATTGTTAAAAAGAGAGGCGGTAAACATAGTAAGTAAAAGTGAGAAAAGAAATGGGCAGAGGAAACTAAATTAATGACTTTTCGTTCCTTGCGCCGGACAACTTGTTCATTTTCCATGGATTTATACTAAATCTATCAATCTTTGATTTCCAGAATATCAAAACCTTTGTCACGATCTAATAAATATATCAAGCCTCTTTCATCAACCTCAACGTCATTGCTTTGAGGAGCAGTAAACCCCGGTCGAGGTTCCGGCATAAAATATCCAATCTCTTTAGGGGCCCCGGGATTGGCCAAATCAAGAACACGAAGGCCGCCGGCAAACCAAGTGCAGCACACTACCGTATCATCCATATGATCCTGAAATTGATGAGCTCCAAATCGCGCTCCAGGTTCCCGGGACCATGGACAATCCATCTCCGAAACATGAAAAGAGCCTAAACCAAAAATATTTGCAAAATCAGTAACATCAAAAGTCCATAGATTGGCTGGGGCTTGCCCATCCCCCGGCTGCCGGGCGTGTTCTTCATCAATCACAACAGCGATCCGGCGATTATCTATTAATTCTGGGAGTGGCAATACTGTATGCGTAGGTTCCCTAACCATTGGGTGATAATTGAATTCAGCAATGGTAGTAGGAGCCTCAATATCGGAAACATCTATGACACGAAAACCTGCTTGCCAAACCGAAGCCCACATCTCATCGCCAACACGCAACGCATGATGAAGACGGTGGCTATATCGTTCCCAAGTAGGCGTTTCACCGCCGGCTAAATATTGGCCCGGCATCCACCATCGAGAAATTTCCGTGGGGTTGGTAGGGTCTGAAAGACTATATATAACAAGTATATTACCTATATAGCCTTCCATCTCCGTTGAGATGTAAGCGTAATTATCATCAACATCAAATCGGTGTGCTCCAAAACCATAAGTGCGTTTATGGGTTAATTCTCGGGGGTTGGATTTATCTGAAATGTCCCAAATTTTAAAGCCACCGTCTGTATAAAATCTTTCACTTTGCGCAGCAGTCATATCTGGGATCATATCCACATCAACACCTAACACTTCAGCGACACCAACATCTGAAGCATCCCCGCCCGCCTGCTCCAATATTGCCCTAGTCTCGGGAATACGGTTTCCCGCCCGCAAAATATGGCGATTATTTTGCTCAACATTCGTTATCATTAAATCTCCAACGACACGAACTTTATGAGTATGAGATTGTTTGTCTGCCAATTTCCCCTGCCAAACAATTTTCGGTTTTTTGGGATTGGCTATATTAATAATTGAGGTGCCATCTGTTGGCTTCATATGGCCAACATAGGCATAGTCCCCATCGACGACAACCTGACCACCACCTACTAAGTCAAGCGAGCCAACTTTGTTAATATTGGATGCTATATCACCACCTCGATAATCAGGTTCAAATTTCAACATATTCCCATTTCAATCACTTACAATGCCTAAGCAATTTTTATCCCGGCGTTTTTCTATAAAATAAGGAAGTAACATGGATATAATCAAGAAAACCCAGAGCGTATTGCCGATATTTGAAGAGAAAATAACCATCACATCACCCTCGGACATCCTCATAGCGCGGAGGAAATACATTTCCATCAAGGGTCCAAGAATTATACCGATCAAGATAGCTGCGACATGATATCCTGTTTTACGCGCAACATATCCAATTATGCCGAACACTAACGCTAAATTCATATCAAATAAATACGCTCGCGGCACAAAGGAGCCAACGAGTGTAAATGCAATTATTATCGGCACCATATAGATAGTAGAGACGACTGTAATATTCGACATATAACGTGCCAAAGGCAAAACCATAAGGATCATGAGGGCATAGGTAGCGGCCATTGCTGTAAACGGCCCAAAAGCTAATTCAGGACTGGTCATGAAGAGGTCCGGTCCGACGGTAACTCCATGGTATTGGAGGACCACCAGCATAATAGCCGCAGTTGCTCCACCGGGTATCCCAATTACCAAGAGCGGTACAAGGGTACCCGACGTAACCCCATTGTTCGCCGATTCCGGCGCAATTAATCCTTCAACATGGCCAGTCCCATAAAGTTCTGGCGTCTTTGAAAATGTCTTGGACTGCTGATAGGCTACAAAAGAAGCAATAGCTGCTCCAGCGCCGGGCACAACACCTATTACCAAACCGATGAGGCTATTCCAAGTAACGTGCCACCATTTTAAACCGGCAATACGCACACCATTAAAAGTTTGGCGCCAACTTGACATCTTCTTCGAATTTGAACGAGCAGTCTCTGATACTATAGAACGATTTTCAATTACCGTAAAAGCCTCCGAAACAGCAAATAACCCTACCAAAGCGGGTATAAGTGGGATTTTATCATAAAGTTCCAAGAAGCCAAACGTCCCACGCGGTGTTTCATACACGACATCAGTACCAATAAAGCCTATCATTAAGCCGAAGAACCCTGCGATAAGGCCTTTCAACGTATCTTTCGCAGCAATGGTTGCTATTAAGGAAATCCCGAAAAACATTATAACAATCATTTCGACGGAATGTAGATAGTAGGCAATCTGAGATAGCCAGGGAAGTGAAAATAATGCAATGAAAGTTGTCAATAATCCTCCAGCAATGGAGGCTGTAAAAGACATTGCCAATGCTTGCTGTCCCTCGCCCCTTTTGGTCATTGGATACCCATCAAGTGGCGTTGCGGCTGCCCCTGCAGTTCCAGGAATATTAACTAAAATAGCTGGAATTCCCGCGCCCATGCGTGAAGACGCGTAGAGCGCCACCATGAACGTTAGCCCAATTTCTGGGTCCATTGCTAAGGTCAGCGGTAGTAAAATAATAATGGTATTCGCCGCACTAAAACCCGGGATAGCACCAACAACAAGCCCCAAAAAAATTGCCGGAACGATTACCCACCATAGAGCAAATGTGCGGACAAACATTTCTCCTAAAAAAGCAAGATCATATTCCATTTCCATTAAAAAAGTCCTTTCATAAAAATTTCAAAAGGACCCGCGGGAAATCGCGTTTCAAATGCGACGATAAAAAGAAAATACCCTCCGAAAGATAGAAGCGCAGATAGTAATACGATGAACAGCTTTTTCTTAAATCCACCCAACACCATCATACCCAAACTTAGAAACAAAAATGTTGTTAGAGTAAAACCTAAATGCGACACCAAGAATATAAAGGTAAGAGTTAAACCTAAAATAATTAAACGTTTTGGAAGCAAATGCTTTGGGCTAACCAAGCTGGCAAAGTCCAAATCCCCTTCACCTGCTATAATCGTTTTGATAGACTTGGCAACAAACGCGATGACCAATAAGATTAATATTGTACCTACAATAAATGCGGCCACCTGTGCCGTCCAAGGCGCATTTATGATTGTAACAAAATAATAGATAGTAAAACAAAAAGCCAGCAAGGGTATGATCAGCTCGCTGCCTATCGACCTAGCTTCAGTTTTATGAACTTCGACTTTTTCTGCCATATGTCCATGACCTATTTTGATTTAACTAGAAATGGGCGACCCTCCAACATGAAGCAGTCGCCCATATTCTAAAAACGTTTCTGGTTATTATGATTTCTTACCAGAAAGAAGCTCTTTGAATTCTTTGCCAATTTGAGCAATACCCTTTGCATAGACAGCCGCCTCTTCAGGGCCGCGGTAACCCACGTAATCCCACGGTGCCTTTGTTTTTTTATAGGCCTTTTTAAAGGCGGGGTCGGCTATTGCTTTTTTCAAGGTGTCTTCAAGTTTTTTAAAATTACCCGGATAACCGCTAATAGCTGATGTTTTAATTCCGTACGCTCGCGCGCCAGCAACCAGAGAAGGCATATTCATTTTAAAATGATCATTTAAAATGGGTGCATTCTCAGTTTTCGATGGTAGCGGGTTTTTATGTGACATCATCAATAATATCTTCATACTTTTGGCTCGTTTTATTACTCCACCTGACGGCAGCGCGCCTAAATCCATTTCACCCGTGGCAACACCCGCGTACGTATTTTTCCCTCCAGAAAGTGGGATCGCGTTAAGTTTTGCTCCGACATGCCTTGCGAGAGCCATGACTCCAAGCGTCGCAGGATGCGCTAAGCGACTAACCCCGACATTTAGAGTGCGTTTTTTACCGGCTGCAATGACGTCATCAATAGTTTTAAATTTACTCTTCCGGCTTACAAATATGACACCAGGGTCCGCATCTATTTGGGCAAAATATTTGAATTTGTTCAAATCAAATGTTGGCGCTTTAACCACCCAATTAAGAACTTCTGGTCCCATATTTCCAAAAAGTAGTTCATGGCCGTCATCTTTCGCAAGGCCCATATATTTTTCGTAACCAACGCGACCTGCTGCACCTGGAAAAAAAGAATTTTCAAAATTAACACCAAGGTATTTTTTCCAGACACTTGTAACTGCACGGTTCAGACGATCAGCTCCACCGCCTGCTCGGGTTGGTATATAAATCTTTAAATTCCGATCAGGAAATTTTGCCGCCATCGCATCGGTAAAGGGAAAACCCACTGTCGCTGCAACGCCAGCAAACGCAACAGAATTTTTAAGTATATCACGTCGACTGACTTTCGAATCGGATCGTTTATAAATTTTCATTTACTGTTTCCTCCATGTTTAGCATACTGTTTTTTTATAACAAAGTTAACTATATAGCTTGGCCCAATATTATTCTAGTATAATAATATCCGCGTTTTTGCCCTTATCTTCGAAAGATCTAACCTCTGTAAATAGGTTCGGGTTGCATCAAAAATGTGAGCAATATTTGATAGGTCATAAGATAATTAATTTGCTGAAAACTGGCATGAGAAATACCCGGCATGACTTTGAATTGTTTGTTGGCATTTGGGAGTAGCTCAAAAAATTTAATAAGGTCGTCCATACTTGCTATACCGTCCCATTGGCCTCTCATGATTAAAGATGGCATCGTTAATTTTTTTGGATCAACGATTGGCAAATTTTCGCACATATCCACATAAGTTCCATTAGGCATGGAATCATCCAAGGCACAGATTGCCTTGGCAAAAGCTTCAACAACCCTATCTTCTGCGCAACCTGGATGATCATCTCTACTAAAGATTGAACGGACAAAATCGAGGTCAATTGGACGACGGTTACTTGCTTTAAACTCAACCAATTTCTTTCTTCGATTCTTGAGCGTAGGACTACCTTCTCCAGTCCAGACCATCGCATCCATAGCTAAACGACGAACATCATCTGGATTACGTTGCGAAAACAGCCCAGCGCGTAAAGCTCCTGAGGAGATGCCGTATATATCAACCTGATCAATGCCACGAGTAGCCTCTATATAATCAATGGCCGCCTTTAAATCATCAGCACCATTCGATATATCGAAATGGTCATCACGCTTTTTATCCGATCGCCCATAACCTTCCATATCAACACACCAAGTATCAAAGCCATGTAAGGCAAAATAATTCATCACTGATGAATAAGGACGACCTTCTACTTCCAAATCAAAGGTTGGCTGAGACGCCATGGACGAACCATGCACAAATACAACTGTCCCTATAGCATGCGCTGGGTTATCAACAAATTTTTCCCAGAGGAATAATCTAATTTTTCCTTTATTGGTCCAATGCTCCATCCCGATCACTTCTGCTTCCTGCCGCAGAACTTTTTCTCCCATTTGACTACCTCACTCCTAAATTTACCGGGTTCAAATATTTAACCAATTTTAATCTTAGCCGCATTCTGTGAACTTCCAAACTGAGTAAGATTATATCTTACGCGCTGAGAATACGCTTTGAAACAGACGCTCAAACTCTTCAATCACGCGGGAGTTCTCAAAAAGCACGTTATTTGACGCCCTGATTTGTCTGGACACCAAATCACGAAAATTCGTATCTCGACCAAGTTTCAATGCAATTCCAATATAATCATCGAGATCATTGGCAATACACGATTCAATTCCCATCATCCGATACATCCCTGCGGTAACTCTACCACGCATAAATTCTCCATCATGAGTAAC
>CAZXSC010000119.1:0-8879 GCA_964643045.1 uncultured Rhodospirillaceae bacterium | reverse complement strand
GCTTCACGAAGAGCTAAACGGTGAACTTCCCGTTTTGCGACGGGAAGACAATAACGGTGAGGATGGACGCCACCTTCAAAAATGTCATTACGGTTTAGAATCAAGTGGTGTGCCGTAATTGTTGCCGCAACCTGTTTCTGATGTGCACGAACAAATTCGACGGCATCTTTGGTCGTTACATGCTCCATTACAATCTTAAGTTTCGGAAATTGCTGGATCAATAAGCTTAGGACCCGTTCAATAAAAATAGCTTCTCTATCGAAAATATCTACATCAGTATCCGTTACCTCACCATGCACCAAAAGCGGCATCCCGATTTCTTGCATTTCTTCAAATACATCACTGAGTGCTGTCATCTTTGTCACACCATGAGCCGAATGTGTAGTTGCGTTAGCCGGATATAATTTAGCAGCAACGAACACGCCATCGGCGTGTCCTTGAACTAAATCGGAGGCCAAAGTCTCATTTGTCAAATAACATGTCATTAAAGGAATAAAATCTTCACACGCCGGCTCATCGGGCAAAGCTCGCAGTATCCTTCTTCGATAATCTTTAGCCAAGGCAGATGTCGTCACTGGTTTTGTTAAATTGGGCATAACAATTGCTCGAGAGAATTGACGTGCCGTGAATGGCAACACAGCCTCAAGCATTGCGCCATCCCTTAGATGTACGTGCCAGTCATCTGGACGGCGTATAGTTATTTCATTCATCTGATTATCAATTTTCATAAAATTATGATCTTTATAACCAAAAAATAACTATATGTAAAAATACCAAATTGGATCGCTAATTGACTAAAACGAGATTTAGCCTAATTTTAGACTAAAATATACGAAAAAAATTACGGAGGTACTTGTTTATGGAAATTGCAGTAATTGGTGGAGGACATGGTTGCTATGCGTCCGCAGTAAGTCTGACCGAACAAGGCCATAACATAAGATTATGGCGCAGAAATGCTTCTGCTTTTGAACAGGTTATTGATTCAAAAACAATCGCATTAACAGACCATAAAGGAACTCGTGATGTAGTATTATCAGTGGTGACAGATTCTATTCCTCTCGCAATGGAAGGAGCGGAACTCGTGGTTCTCCCACTTCCATGCGATACCCAAGACTTCTTGGCCCCCCAACTCGCACCGCACTGGAAAGATGGCCAAGTCGGTTATTTGCCGCCGGGCACCTTCGGTGGATACATCTATGCAAAGGCCGCCATCAAAGCAGGCAATACAGCCAATATCAGCTTTGGCGAAACTGGCACTCTACCCTACCTCGCTCGCAAGCATGGTGAAGATAATGTCCGTATTAGTGTGTATGCCACCCGGCTTCCGACAGGTATTTATCCTTTAGAAAACGCTAAATACGCTTTTAAAATAATTAAAAACGCCTACCCGGCAGCAGAACAAATTACAGACCTTTTAGACGGTGCATTAATGAATGCAGGCCCAATTATCCATCCACCCTTAATTATAATGAACGCAGGTCCCTTAGAAAATTTTGATGTCTGGGATATCCATAATGAAGGAACGCAACCTTCAGTCCGCAGCGTGACGAATGCTCTCGATCAAGAACGCATTACACTGAGGGAGAAACTGGGCTATAATGCACCACATTTTCCGTTAAAAAATCACTATGATGATGACCGCGAAGAATGGATGTACGGCAACTCATCGCAAAAAAAAGTGACCGATAGTGGTGATTGGAGGGAACATATTGATCTCCGCACCCATCGATATATGTGCGAGGATACAGCGCTGGGCCTCGTTTTCTACTGTTCTCTGGGTCGCTGGATAAATCACCCTATGCCAATCTCAGAGGGGCTGGTCGCAGTCGCTTCTGGTATAACAGGTAAACCCCTTTATGAGATAGGCCGTTCTCTGGAAAGTCTCGGTCTAGCGGATTTTACCAAAGATGAAATGCGTGAAATGTTAGCTGCAGGAATGGTCGAGTGACTGACGCTCCTAATATCGTTGCTTTAGGCGCCGGACGAATGGGACGTGGGATCGCACAGGTGTTTGCGTATGCAGGCCACGAAGTAACAATTCTAGACTTTAAAGAACGCAAAAAAGAAGAATCAATGAAGCTTCTAAAAGAGGCCAAAGCTGAAATTAAGGAAAATCTTGAGTTTCTGGTGTCTTTAGAGGTCATAAAAACCTCAGATATACCGCCTATTCTCGATCGTATTCACGGCATATCTTTAATCGAGGCTTCAGAAAACCTGAAAAATGCCGACTATATATTTGAAGGCGTGCCCGAGCTTTTGGACTCAAAAGAAGATGCAATAAGCCGGGCCAGTGCTTTAGCCTCAGAACAGGCAATTATAGCATCAACAACCTCCACCATGCTCGTTACCCAATTGATGAAATTCAGTTCTCAACCAGAAAATTTTTTAAACGCTCACTTCCTTAACCCCGCTTATCTAATACCTCTGGTTGAAGTAAGCCCAAGCGAAAAAACAAATCAAAAACAACTGAATAGATTTTTAAAACTCCTCGAATCAATAGGAAAAGTGCCAGTCATTTGCAAGGCATCTCCTGGTTATATCATCCCCCGCTTTCAATCCCTAATCATGAGCGAAGCAGCTCGAATGGTTGAGGAGGGTGTTGCTTCTGCAGAAGACATCGACCTAGCAGTTAGAACTGGTTTCGGAGTTCGCTATGCGACAATGGGTCCTATTGAATTTATCGATTGGGGAGGTCTTGATATTTTGCATTATGCCAACGCCTATTTATCTAAACACATTGGCGACCGTTTTAAAGCTCCCAAATCCATTGAACAAATGATGAAAAAAGGACACCTTGGCATGAACCACGGGAAAGGGTTTTATAATTTCGAAAATATGGATATTGAGGCCTATAAACGTAGTAAGTTATCTACGTTTGTTAAGCTATTAGAACATTTAGACTTACTCCCAAGAAAAGGTTGACGCCCATTGGCTGTCAACCTAGACAGGGTCAGTTTTAATGTGTATTTTGCGTGGACTAATTTGTTTCTATTTTTTTTATAAACTTCATCATGGGAGGTCAGAATGACTATAAAAACAACTATCCTAGCTGTAGGTGCATTATCTGTCGCAGTGATAGGTCTTAATACAACCCCAGCTGTATCAAAAGAGGTGACTATTCGTGGGGCAAGTTGCTTTCCGATAGGTAGTCCTCCAAGTAGCGGATTTGAAGCCGTGGTAAAAGCAGTCAATGCTCGCGGCAAAGGGGTACTACAAATAAAGCTTGTCGGCGGTGCCCCCGCCATCGGAAGCCCCTTCACTTTGACGCAAAAAATGGCTGGTGGAGCCTATGACATCGTTGGCTGCACAGAAGCCTATTTTGGTAACGTTCTTAACGAAGCACCCGTCTTTCGCCTATCACCTAAGCCTTATTCTGAATTGCGCAAAAACGGCGGTATCGCTTATTTGCAAAAATTACTACATGCAAAGAACATCCATTTTATCGCCCGACATTCCGACCATGGTCCCTTCCACTTGTGGCTCAGTAAAAAAATTGATAAGCCCGATTTGACTGGCCTCAACCTTCGCGTAGCCCCAGTCTACACGGCATTCTTTAAGTCCCTCGGAGCGACAGTTCAGACAGCAGCAATGCCAAAGATCTATACCCTGATGGAAAATAATACCGTCCAGGGATTTGGCTGGCCTGCAGGTGCCTTTGTTCCACCTTGGGTAAAAGTAACCAAATACCAAGTTAATCCGGGATTTTACTGGTCGACGCTTCACACTTTAGCGAACTTTAAAAAATGGAAATCTTTAGGTAAAGCGCAAAAAAACCTTTTAAATAAAGTCGGTCTAGAGTTCGAAGCTCGAAACGAGCCAGGCAATGCTGCTCTAAAGGCTCGCCTAAAAAAAGGGAATGCCAAAAGAGCTAAAGCTGGCATGAAAGTTATCGAGTTCAAAGGTGCCGATCGGAAAAAATGGCTGGACGCTGCATACGGTGAAGCATGGAAAGAGGTTCGCCAACGCTCACCAAAACACGGTAAACAACTCGAAAAACTTTTCCGGTAGTATTGAATTCAAGTATTTAAGAAGTGGAAATTTGGTCTAAGCCATTTTTCCACTTCTCCTATTTCAAGTGTATTTGCGAATAGGTTAGGCTCTAGCATGCAATCACCTTTGGATACCTTTGAATATTCTTTTTTGAAATTAACACATTTCTTTGCTGCTTTGGTCGCAGTTTCTATTGGGCTGATGGCCGTGCTGATACCGCTTAACCTCTTTATTATTAAGGCCCATATTGGCAGCATGTGGTGGCTAAATGGTTCAATCGAATATGCGCTTTATTTTGGTGTCTTTGCGGGGGCGCCTTGGGTACTTCAACAAGGGGCACATGTTCGCGTCGATCTCATGTCTTCGGCACTTTCTGAAAGAGCCTCTCAAACGCTCGATAATTTCATCAATCTTATTGGAACTATGCTGTGCATCTTGCTGTGGATTTATGGTATACGGTCCGGCATTAATGAGTTCATAAATGAAACCATGCCGGATAAAGACTTACGGATCGCCAATTGGATTATTGTCACATTCTTTTCTTCTTCATTTTTGATGTTGACAGTTGAATTTCTGCTGCGTTTCAGAAAGAAACGTGTCTTAAAATTTAACGAGGATCATTCCTCTTCTGAGGCGGGTTTTTAGCTATGGAGTGGTATCTAGCTCTTCTTCTAATGCTCGGCACGGTTTGTTTGGCAATGTTCACTGGCCTACCCGTCGCTTTTTCGTTTTTTGCCGCTAACGTGCTTGGAACATTTCTTTTTATCAACGGCGATATTGGCTTGGTCTTTATGCCAATGGAATTCAATAACGCAATTAACTTTGGACTCGCCCCTATTGCACTTTTCTTGTTGATGGGAGAAATTTTGCTCCACACAGGTGTGGCATTCAAAGCTATTGGAGCAATTGATCGAATGATCTCTCGCCTGCCCGGCAGACTTTCCATCGTGTCAATTGTCGGTGGTACGGTTTTCTCGTCTCTTTCTGGATCAACAATAGCTAATACGGCCATCCTAGGCTCAGTCCTGCTCCCCGATATGATTAAGCGTGGCTATAAGCCCGCTATTGCCATGGGTCCAATTATGGCCGTGGGCGGAATTGCAATGCTGATCCCTCCCTCAGCCTTGGCAGTCCTTCTTGCTAGTATTGCAGAACAGTCAGTCGCACAATTACTCATCGCCGGCATAATTCCCGGAATATTAATGGCAGTTTTATTTTTTGGTTATGTTATTTTGCGCTGTATAATTGATCCGTCGCTTGCTCCATCATACCAAATTGATGAAAGTTATCTCGATGAAGCAATCACCATTTCTCTGAATATCGATGGTAAATCAATTTTGTCGAGTACGTATAACGGATCGGCCAAAAGAACAATCAACCGACTACTCCCTTTCGTCGTCTATATACTACCACTATCTGTTATTTTTATCGTTGTTGTCGGCAGCATATTTTTTAAAATTGCAGCGCCTACCGAAGCCGCAGCTCTCGGTTGCCTGGCAGCACTCGCCGCCTGTTATTTCTTCAAATTATTTAAAAACATCATAACTATTACAGGTATCGAAGGTGCTGATTTTACTTGGAACGCGATTTGGAAATCATTGATGGAAACCGCTAAAATCAATGTGATGATTTTATTTATCATTACCGGATCATTGGTCTTTAGCCAAGCCCTGTCCAACTCTGGTGCCACGGATGGATTACTCCAAGCCGTTTCTGCTCTAAATCTTAATAAACTGACCATTGTAATTATAATGGTTGCTGTTTTATTATTCCTTGGGGCCTTTATGGACCAGGTAAGTATGCTCTTATTAACCCTGCCCTTCTTCCTGATGGGAGCAAATTCATTCCAAGTTGCCTTTAATATTGATGTCATTTGGTTAATGGTATTGATGTTAATCACTATGGAAATAAGCCTACTGACACCCCCTTTCGGGTTGCTACTATATGTAATGAAAGGGATTGCTCCTTTTAATGTAACAATTGGTCAGATCGTTCGGTCAGCCTTGCCATTCATTATGATTGAAGTCATTGTTCTAGCACTACTGATCGCCGCCCCTGAGGTAGCCACATGGCTGCCAGCAATGATTAAATAGCTCTCAAAGAACTTTGGTTTCCAGAACACTCAGGTGGAGATTTGTTCCCTAATGGCAACTTCCCAACTGTCCGAATCAAAATCACGCGGTCCTTGACCGCCCGTATACGTAATGGTTCCATCAGCATCGATGACAAAAAGTCTCATCGGCAGTGAAATATATTTTTCTTCAACTTCATTATCAATGCTATCAATCAACATAGGCATTTGAATATCCAGATTGACCTGACATCTTGACGCGACTTCTGTTCGCTCACCATCGGATTTTGGCTCAGGGACAATGATAGATTCACCAAGATTATCATGCACCTGCCACCCATCTGCAGGGTGTGCTTCGCGCGTGTAAATACAAAGAAACTGAACATCATCTTTGTACATGTTATAAATCTCATTCAGACGCACGGTCTGTTTGCGAAAAGGAGGTCAGGTGTAAGAACCAAATAAAAGTGCCACTGGTTTACCCCGCAAGGAAGCTAAGTGGATAGTTTCGCCGGTACGACTGCGTTTTTTATCCAGTACATCAATCTCAAAATCGGGAGCCACATCGCCTGGTTGCGGCACCAGTGACTGGCGTTCTCTTTGAAATTTCCATAAAGCATCAAACTGGGCCTCATTAATAACTGAAATGTCAAGCCAGGTTCTCTTACGTTCCTCAAATGTCATTTCTTTTTCAGGTTTCATTGAAGACTCCTATTCCAACAGAATTTTTCTTATCAATAATCTTTTGTCCCAGTCTAATCAATGTTGTTAATAAGCTTTATTAACAACGTGAATAATGCGAGTAGTTGCATCACATATATTAACACGCTAACCCGGTGAATGGTTTTAAATTTAGCGGTATTATTTTCAACGCGGGCTGCTTCGGCAATAGGCAAAAGTACCCGAGCCTTAAATAAGAAAACAGCGGCAACAGATAACAACGTAGCGACTTCAACATGAGACGTTCGCCCTGGGAAAAGCATCAAAGCCGGAAAAATAGAAATAGCGCTATTGAACCGATAAAAAACCGGAAAAACTTGACGCAAAAAAAGGGAAGCCTCTTTGGCTTCTTGGAATTTAAAAACCATTGGTGTGAACATAAATGCAAAATACATCATGCCTCCAAACTGCAGGGCTACAACAATAATTGCTAATAAATGTAAGCTAAACCAATCAAACACATTAATATCCGTTTGTTATAATTTCTAATCTGATTATTAAACGTTGCTACCTTAGCAATTTACCTAAACATTGTGTTTTAATTAACGGAACACAGTATGATAAGTTAGACCTTTTAGACCGTTAACGTCTCAAATACACCACCTTCAGGAATAAGGCCTTCGATATGGCGTCTGTGCCAGAGGGCAAAAAAAAGCAACACCCAAGCTGCCTGACCATTTCGTTTTGCCGCACTGCCTTCCAATGAAGCAAATAAATTCTCAACATCAGGGCCGCTGCAAATCTCACGGATGCATTGTTGAGCTGCGACTAACTTACCTAATCCAGATCCCCGGCGCCCCATCCATTCCGTAACCGGAACAGTAAAGCCTTTTTTCCTGTCAAAGGCCCTGGCCTCTGGAAGTTTGTTATCCAACCATAACCTGAGTAGGTATTTTCCAATCCGCCCTTTAACTTTTAATTTATCCGGCAGGCGCATAGCAAAATCAGCTACTTGTGAATCAAGAAATGGCGTTCTTCCTTCAACGCCGTGGGCCATCAAACAACGGTCAAGCTTAATCAATAAATCATGAGGTAGCCAGTCAGCACAATCAACGGCTTGAGCTATTTGCAGCTTTGTTCTCTTAGGCGTGCTTTCGCATTCCCAGACACGATCCAAAGAATTTCTCCACTCAGAATTTCGATCGTGCAAAAGTCCCAAGCCATGAAAAACACTTTTCGATCGCATATTACGACCCCCTAAGAGCCACGGGCGGATTTGCCTACGATACCGACCGTAACCGGCAAACAACTCATCACCGCCTTCTCCACTTAAAACAACTTTAAGACCGGCTTTACGGCAAACTTTACCCAACTTGTACGTCGGCAATATAGCGTAATCTGCTGCAGGATCATCCATCACTGCGGCAATACGAGGAAGTAAAGTCCAAAAATCATTTTCTGAGAACTCAACACTATTAAAATTAGCGCCAGCTGCATCTGCAACGGCTTTTGCGTGTCCCCGTTCATCCGAAGCGGACGTTTCAGAAAACCCAGCCGTGAAAGCCTCGACAGGCTTTTCATTTAGTTCTCGCATGCAAGCTAGAATAGCCGAAGAATCAATACCACCAGACAAAAACATACCGTAGGGAACATCGGAACGCTGATGGATCAGTACACTACCCATCAAGACCTCATTCAAACCTTGTAGCGCTTCTTCTTCTGACCAATTTTCCGGTCCGGAATTAGGCAGGGCGAGACGCTTTCCCTGATCGTTTATATCGCTACCCTCCAGCGTAAGAGTTTGACCTGGCATCACCCGTTTTATACCACTAAATATGGTATCCGTACCTGTTGTAAATTTGAGCTGCAAAAGTTCTTGGAGTTTTTCGGGGCGGAGGCTTCGTTTGGCTAAACCGGCATCAAGTAATGCTCCGGCTTCCGAGGCAAAGGCGATCCCATTCTCCAATCTCGTGTAATAAAGCGGTTTAATACCAAATGGATCGCGCGCCACATGAATTTGGTTTTTTTGGATATCTACCACAGCGATCGCATACATGCCCCGCAAATCCCGAGCAAAACCGGCACCATTTAAATCGTAGAGTATAAGCGGTGGTTCGCAATCTGATTTAGTTTTGAAGTTGTGCTGAATAAGAGATTT
>CAZXSC010000118.1:0-8919 GCA_964643045.1 uncultured Rhodospirillaceae bacterium | reverse complement strand
AAGTTCCCATGGCCGCGCATTGAACGCATAGGGTTTTGAAGTCAGTGCGCCAACCGGGCATAAGTCTATGATATTGCCCGACAATTCTGACGATAGCGTTTTCTCCACATAAGTGCCGACTTCCATATTTTCGCCCCGACCCATAGTACCAAGTACCGGGACACCAGCAACCTCGGTAGAAAATCGAATACAACGAGTACAATGGATACAGCGGGTCATCACTGTCGAAATTAGTGGTCCAAAATCCTTATCTTTTACAGCGCGTTTTTCCTCTAGGAAACGAGATCGATCACTTCCAAAGCCCATGGCCTGATCTTGCAGGTCGCACTCTCCGCCCTGATCACAGATCGGACAATCAAGTGGGTGGTTAATCAAAAGAAATTCCATTACACCTTTTCGCGCTTTAGTGACAGTTTCGGAGTTAGTTGTGATAACCATACCATCAGCAACCGGCATTGCGCAGGAAGCTATTGGCTTAGGAGATCTCTCCATTTCTACAAGACACATTCGACAATTTCCTGCAACGGATAGTCTTTCATGATAACAAAATCGAGGGATCTCTCGTCCTGCTATTTCACAAGCTTGTAGGACAGTATACCCTTCATCGACCTCAACCATTATTCCATCGATTGTTAACTTTGGCATTTAAAATAAACCCTACGCTGCTGCAATTTCTTTTGCTTTTTTTATTCGAGTTTCTATCTCAGGCTTAAAGTGCCGTATTAATCCTTGCACTGGCCACGCGGCTGCGTCGCCAAGAGCACAGATCGTATGCCCTTCTATTTGACGAGTAACTCGGTCGAGAAGATCAATTTCATTTAAGGATGCAGAGCCCGCGACCATCCGCACCATCATTCTTGATATCCACCCAGTTCCCTCTCTGCATGGGGTACATTGCCCACAACTTTCGTGTTTGTAAAATAGTGACAGCCGAGAAATTGCAGCAACAATATCAGTCGATTTATCCATCACCATAACCGCGGCGGTTCCAAGGCCTGATTGTTGTTCTCGCAAAGAATCAAAATCCATTAACACTGAATCACAAATAGACTTCGGAATACATGGCACTGATGCCCCTCCAGGAATGATTGCCAATAAATTATCCCAACCGCCTCTAACTCCTCCACTGTGTTTCTCAATGAGTTCCTTGAGCGGAATACTCATTTCTTCTTCAACTGTACAAGGCTGTTCAACATGACCCGAAATATTGAATAGCTTGGTTCCTGTATTATTACTTCGGCCGAAACCACCAAACCAAGCAGCTCCTCGCCTCAAAATAGTCGGCGTCACAGCGATTGATTCAACGTTGTTCACGGTAGAGGGACATCCAAAAAGGCCGGCATTAGCAGGAAATGGCGGTTTTAATCTCGGTAGACCTTTTTTACCTTCAAGGCTTTCAATTAATGCTGTTTCTTCACCACATATATACGCACCCATGCCGCGATGCACATAACATTCAAAGTCATAACCTGATCCACAGGCATTCTTGCCGATCAGTCCAGATTCAAGAGCTTCATTAATAGCATGTTGCAAGACTTCCGTTTCTCGAAAAAATTCGCCCCGTACATAAATATAAGCGACATTAGCACCAATTGCGAAACCAGCTATCAGGCATCCTTCAATTAATTTATGGGGCTCATGACGCAAGATCTCTCGATCTTTGCAAGTGCCGGGTTCTCCTTCATCAGCATTGACAACAAGATAATGCGGTCGGCCATCTGATTCTTTGGGCATGAACGACCATTTTAAGCCAGTGCTGAATCCCGCTCCACCGCGTCCTCTCAGGCCAGACTCTTTGATGTTCTCAATAATCCAATCACGTCCGTTGGCTAAAATATTTTTTGTTCCATCCCAATCGCCACGTGACCTTGAATCAGTCAATGAAGAGCCAAAGTAACCATAGATGTTGTTGAAAATACGATCTTGATCTTTCAGCATTAACTATCAACTACACTATTTTTCAGACTTGTTAGTCCACCAATCGGCTCACAAGTCTGACGGTTAATTTGCGAGCCAGTCTTCGGTTTTTTTCCAAGGCTGAACTCCGTCAAAATAAACTGAGTACTGATTTCATCTAAGTCTTCGTAATAATCATCATTAAGCTTCATCATAGGCGCGTTGACGCACGCACCCAAACATTCTACTTCCGAAAAGCTAAACAATTCATCTTCAGTTTTTTCGCCTGGTAAAATCTTTAGATGATCCTTTACAGCCTTTACAATACTGTCCGAACCGCGCAGCCAGCACGGCAAATTAGTACAGACCTGAACATGAAACTTTCCAACTGGTTCTAGGTTGTACATTGTATAAAATGTCGCAACTTCATAAACAACAATAGGAGGCATTTCCAACAAACTAGCCACATAGTCCATAGCAACGCGTGGTAACCATCCATTATTTTCGCGCTGAGCCAAATCAAGTAATGGCATCACAGCACTGGCTTGACGACCTTTAGGATACTTTGCGATATGTTGCCTCGCTAGCTTCATAGCCTTGCTTGAGAATTTAAAGGAAGACTGTGAAATGGATTCAACGCTCATCTATCAATTTCTCCGAAAACTATATCCAAAGAGCCAATGTTTGCTACAACGTCAGCTAACATATGCCCCTTACTTAATAGATCTAATGCCTGCAAGTGAGCAAACCCGGGGGCTCGTATTTTACAACGGTAAGGTTTATTTGATCCATCAGAAATCAAGAAAACTCCAAATTCGCCCTTCGGAGCTTCGACGACAGAATAAGTCTCTCCAGCAGGAACGTGATATCCCTCAGTATAGAGCTTAAAATGATGAATTAATGCTTCCATTGAATGTTTCATTTCATCTTTACTTGGTGGTGCAAATTTATGGTCATTACAGGCCACGGGGCCAGGAGGAATTTGTTCAAGACATTGTTTTACAATTTTCAATGATTCATACATTTCATAAATACGCACTAAATAGCGGTCATAACAATCACCGTGTTTCCCGATAGGAATATCAAAATCGACCTTACTATAAACATCGTAGGGTTGACTTTTGCGCAGATCCCAGGCGACACCACTAGCACGAAGGTTGGGTCCACTAAATCCCCAGTCCATCGCTTGTTCTGCTGATATAATACCAACATCAACTGTTCTTTGTTTAAATATACGGTTTTCAGTCAGTAATCCTTCAAGATCTGCCAACATGCTAGGAAATTTTTCAACCCATTCCATAATGTTATCAGTAAGACTAGCCGGCATATCCATTGCTACCCCGCCAGGCCGAAAATAAGCCATATGAAGCCGAGCCCCGCTCACCCGTTCACAAAATTCCATCAGTTTTTCGCGCTCTTCAAAGCCCCATAACATTGGCGTGATAGCACCAACATCCATAGCATAGGCACAAACATTAAAAATATGGTTCAATAGACGACCAAGTTCAGCGAAGATAACGCGTATGTATTGTCCGCGAGGAGGCACCTCCATATCAGCTAACTTTTCAACAGCAATGGAAAATGCATGTTCTTGATTCTGTGGTGCAACGTAGTCAAGACGATCAAAGTAAGGCAGCGCCTGCAAATAAGTTTTATTCTCTATAAGCTTTTCAGTTCCACGGTGTAACAAACCAATATGCGGATCCGCCCTATCAATCACCTCACCATCCATTTCGAGAACGAGGCGCAAGACGCCATGTGCGGCGGGATGCTGCGGACCAAAATTAAGTGTAAAATTCTTTATCTGCTGTTCCGGCATTACGCTTCACTATTTTTTTCATCAGACAACTCTTCCGCCTTTTCGTCGCCCGGTAAAATTTTCTGAACTCCCTCCCAAGGACTTAAGAAATCAAAATTACGGAATTCCTGCATAAGCTTGACAGGTTCGTAGACGACGCGTTTTTGTTCGTCGTCATAACGAATTTCGACATAGCCCGTCAGAGGAAAATCCTTTCGAAGCGGATGACCTTCAAAGCCATAATCGGTTAAAATTCTTCGTAAATCAGGATGATCGGAAAAATAGACGCCAAACATATCCCAGACTTCCCGTTCCCACCAAGTAGCCGCGCTGAAAATACCTGTTGCCGATGGCACGGCATTATTTTCACTGGTCCTGGTCTTTAATCTAATCCGATGATTTTGAGTAAGACTCAACAAACAATAAACAATTTCAAAACGATCCTCTCGCTCTGGATAGTCGACACCACATAACTCCATCAATAACTTGAATTGACAATTAATATCATCACGCAAAAACATCAAAACACTAGGAATGGCCGATCGATCTACATGAAGAATGAGCTCACCTAAGATAATTTCGGCCGAGCGTATATCGTCCCCAATTTGATTAATAATAGTATCCCTAAGAACAGTCAGGTTCTGCATTTGTGATCGCGTATCAGCCATTGCGAATCCTAAGTTTTTCTGATTGCATCATCACTCAGCGCCATATAGTTCCCGTTCGGCGTATCTTCTTTTGTAACTGAAGGATTCCATAAACCAAAGCTTCTGCTGTTGGAGGACAACCGGGCACATACACATCCACCGGAACTACCCGATCACATCCTCGAACAACTGAATATGAATAATGGTAATAACCACCCCCGTTGGCACACGATCCCATCGAAATAACATAACGTGGTTCGGCCATTTGATCGTAGACTTTACGAAATGCCGGGGCCATCTTATTTGTCAATGTGCCAGCAACAATTATGACATCTGACTGGCGCGGGCTCGGACGGGGAACCACTCCGAACCGATCTAAATCGTAACGACTGACGTAGGCGTGCATCATCTCAATAGCACAACAAGCTAAACCAAATGTCATTGGCCATAATGAACCTGTTCGAGCCCAATTAACTAAACCATCGAGACTAGCAACTACAAAGCCCTTTTCTTTGAGAGAGCCGTCTATATTTTTTAGTACTTCGTCTTGGTCATTAATGGTTGACGACGCCTTTGCAAGACTTCGAGAATTGTAATCTACATTATTCATCTAATGAGCTACTCCCAGTCAAGTGCGCCTTTGCGCCATTCATATATAAATCCTATTGCCAAAATTCCGAGAAAAGTGACCATAGACCAAAATCCAAATAACCCTATTTTTCCAAGCGTAACTGCCCATGGGAATAAAAAAGCAACCTCTAAATCAAACACAATAAAAAGGATGGCAACCAAGTAAAAACGTATATCAAACTTTGACCTAGCATCATCAAAAGCATCGAAACCACACTCATACGCAGAAAGTTTTGCTGCGTCAGGTTTCTGGGGCACAATTAAAAGCGAAACAATTGGGATCACAACGGCAATGCCGAGCGCCAAGAGTATGAATATTAGTATTGGAAGATATTCTGCTAGCAGATTTTCCATATGATATTTCTTAATCAGTCCTAATTTTGTCTCGGTTCGAATCTACTAGAACTAGCACACAAACTCTAACGATTATTAGAAGTCAGTAGATGTAAACTCACAGACTATATCGTAACAGCTTATTAGTCCGCTTTTATTCCAATAACCCACTAGCGTCAATCTCGATTTTCCAAGGTTTAGTATATCTTCCAAAATTTAAATGCGTCTTAACTAGCTAAATTAAGTTAGCAAAAAAAGAACTAAATACTTTATTCACAACAACCGAAAGAATTATTATGCCTTATCCAATAAAGAGCTTATCTTCAATTGCCAGCTTATGCCTAAAACCTATTTTTAAACCATTTGGCTAGCAATCGGCCTGCGATTTCATGACCTAGGGGCACCCAATGTCCATCATGTTTGAAATGAGTAGCCTCAAAACCCACAGACCGAAATTGAGAAAATGTGTCTACATAATCAATTCCAGCTTCTTTCAAATTACCCAGAATAGATAACCTAAGCCGACGATAAAATTGATCGTTATCACGTATTTCAAACCTAGAAGCAGCGACAAGAACTACAAATGGTACATCTAAAGGCAACATTTTTTTTAAGTAATTCATTTCCTTTAAGGTTGTAGATACGCATTCCTTCATGCTTTTCTTGCTACAAATCCTAGAATATCCATGACTAGCTTTTGACAGGCCTAATTTCACCAAAATTCTATTAATAAATGGTGCTCGCTTTAGCGAGTTAGTAATAAAGTTGTACGTCGCCGAATTATTGGTAAGCCATGATTTGTTAATAACAGAGATTTTTCTAGGGGATTGGGATGATTTTTTTCTTTGCCTAACGGCCCTTTCTCTACAATTGTAATTTAAGACGTCATTTTCAAGAAGGAGACCCAAAACCACCGCCTTAGGTTTAATATTAGATGGCATTCTCGATAGCAAACCTTGGTAGCTACAGAGATCTCCACCAGGCGCAGCTACATTGAAAGTCGGTTGTCCAGAATACTCCTCTAAGCGAGCCGTATAAATCTTACCACGTTCTACTCCCCAACCGAAAGCCATCGAATCTCCAATTATCCAGATTCGCCCATCAGCAGCCTGAACTGGTTCATCATTTCGAAGACCTGCTTGATTTATGTAAAGATGGGTTCGAAAATCACCATTATTTTGCGAGAAGTAACCATTAAAACCTGGCACTCCCAGCAAAAAATTTCCATGACCAGGCTCAGATACTTCAGTAAAGAAACGGGCCCCATACTCATTCCAACTAGGATAAACGAAGCGCAGGATTACCTCACTCGTCGCAAGAAATATCACGACGCTGCCAATAAATAGAAAAGTGGGTATTATAGGAGTTAACCAAAAGTTCCGATAAACTTTTAAAAACATTATAATTCCTTGAGTTTTACTCAACTTTAATAATTTCCGAAGTTATAGAATATGAAAATATTCATGATGAACTGCGGGCCACCTACTTTACCATCGGCATAATTAAGTTATTCCAGATGAAGATAATTCATATAAATAGACAAAAGAAACTAACATTCTTGGTCACTTGGTTTTTGCTGACAGAATAACAATCATATTTGCTCCCCATAAAGGAGGGGGCTCAGTCAACAGATAACTAACAAATCCTAATAATATCTTTTCTATTAATCTTTTTATTCTATTGCCACGCTCCACTGATATGCAAGCTTCTACGGCATAACCGGCTGCTAAAGCCAAATGACCTATACTACCGGGACCATATACCGCCTTATGAGTTAAGTCTCCATATTGATATTGTAATCCGAAAGGAGAAGCCGCATTTGGAATGCGCAAAACAATCTTTCCTTCTTCCGCTAGATGTTTTTTTAATTTTTCTAATAGCTTATGTCCCTCAAAATAAGAAAAATGCTCAAATACGTCGAACATTACTATCCTGTCGAAGGTGTTTTCTAATTTTTCAATTACATTCCAAAGATCCCCAATAATCATTCTTTCAGCAATGGCTTTTGGCATATAATCTAACACATTTAAATCACTGTCGACGCCCTGGAATTTCTCAATTCCCTTTACGTCAAGATAAGCAAGAAATAGTCCTGTCCCACTACCCAATTCCAACACTGAGTGATTGGAAGAAGCGGCAGCGGGTCGCCAAAATTGCTCATCGAAGATTCGAATATGTTTCTTTCGGATGTTCGCAGCAACGTAAGTTCTTTGATCATTATAAACTTGATAAAAATCTTCTAGCTTTTCAAATTTCATACTAATTACCTTTGAAATTTAATTTCACGGCAAGAATGATTGCATAATTCATCTCTCTCGCCAAATAACAAAACGCATAAAGTTAGTGCCTGAACATGATAAAAAAAACAAACTGTTTTGTCATTCTTCCGAATTATATGAATTCAATTTACACCCACGATTAGACTGGGTTTGCATCATCCCCGTCTGAGCGATAAAATGTTACCAACAAAAATCTATACTTGGGAGAATCTTATGTCGGGAAAAATGATTGAAATTGCCTCAAAAGACGGGGAAAAATTCAATGGCTATCTTGCGGTTCCAGAATGTGGTGAAGGACCAGGATTAATAATTGGTCAAGAAATTTTCGGGGTTAATAAAACCTTGCGCGAAATAGCAGATTATTTTGCTGAAGAAGGTTATGTAGTATTAATACCCGACATGTTTTGGAGGCTCGAACCGGGGATTGAACTTACTTATACCGAAGAAGACTTTGGAAAAGCATTCGGATATTTTGAACGCTTTGATTTAGATAAGGCAGTCGAAGACATAGGATCATCCATGGATACTCTAGGTGATCTCAAAGAATGTAACGGAAAAATCGGATATATGGGATTTTGCTTAGGGGGAAAGCTTGCCTACTTAGCCGCAGCCAGGCTCGACCCTGCTGTTGCTATTTCATTTTACGGTGTTGGCATTCCCGAGATGTTAGACGAAGCTGAAAATATAAACTGTCCTATTATGTTCCATTGCCCAGAACTTGATGAGTGGATGCCGCCGGAAGGTGTTACAACTCTGAGAAAAAAGTTTTCTGACCGGCCTGAAGTTGAAATTTATAGCTACATGGGTGCTGACCATGGATTTTATAATCATGAACGTCATGATGTCTATCACAAACCATCAGTCTCTTTAGCTCATAGCAGAACAATTGCTATTCTGAGAAAAACCCTTGGACCTAATTATGACCTCGAAGCGCTGTGGGAGGCACATTTAGCTTATGAATTTGCAGACCGGGACGTAGATTCAACGATGACAACGATGGTTGCCGAACCCTACGTCAACCACATACCTACAATGACAGGGGGAATAGGTTATACGGACCTTCACCGATTTTATTTAAATCACTTCGTTCATAACAATCCCGAAGATACAAACCTGATCCCAGTTTCAAGGACAGTTGGATCTGATAGACTTGTTGATGAATTGGTTTTCTGTTTTACCCACACGACAGAAATTGACTGGCTATTACCAGGAATTAAACCTACCGGGAAATATGTTGAATTACCAACTATCGCTGTCGTAAACTTTCGCGGCGACAAACTGTACCATGAACATATATACTGGGATCAGGCATCTGTACTAGCCCAAATAGGTCTTC
>CAZXSC010000117.1:0-8936 GCA_964643045.1 uncultured Rhodospirillaceae bacterium | reverse complement strand
CGAAAAGATAATCAGAAAGTGCCTTAACTGTTTGGGTTTTACCAACACCAGTAGGACCTAAAAACATAAAACTACCTATTGGTCTTTTATGACTTGCAACACCTGCTCTAGTTCTTTTAATAACTCTAGAAAAAAACCATATGCACAGCCAATCTCAAATATTTTGGTATTTTCGCACACGTTAGGTAAAGATAATAGATCTCTTATTCGTTTTTTAAAATTTAACTGCAATGCTACCTTCTCAGATTTATAATCTGAATACTCTCCGTTATGGAAATAGCTTTGACCATAAAGTTCTTCCAACTCTATATTCGATAGAGTCATATCTGCTGTCAGAAATCCACAGCTTTTGCATGCAAGTAATCCTACATATCTATCCGACACAGATAGACTATCATTACACGCGATGCAAATTTGCCGATCATTATTTGTTTCCATTTAACACCCAAAATTAGTCGCGAGAAATATAGCAAAGATTACTAATTTTTTAGCTTGGTTACGACGGCATCGCAACGGTTTTAATATACTTCATCCAAATTTATTGATTCACATTACATCACCGGTTAGTATTGTTTAAGGTCGCAAGCATCTTTCGGTCTGATAAAATAAAACAGATAAAAAGCAGGGAGGGATCAAAGTTGAAACTCAACGAAATGACCGTTGGTGAGATGGTAAAAGGCCTATCAACCAAAAAATTTAGCGCGGTTGAATTAGCTGATGATATTATAAATCAGGTTCGGGATAAGGAGAGACTCGGGGCTTTAATTGAGTTTGATGAAGATCTGTACCGCGACCAAGCGAAGGCATCGGACGAACGAAGAGTCAAAAACCGAACCGGACAATTAGATGGCGTCCCGCTAGTTCTTAAAGATAATATAGATACCAAAGATATGGCAACCACGGGTGGTACAGGGGCTTTAGCTGGAAAAACGCCTAACCAAGATGCCCCTGCCGTGACCGCTCTTAGAAGAGAAGGTGCCGCGATTGCAGCAAAGGCCGTATTGCATGAACTTGCTTTTGGAATTACCTGCAACAATGCAATTACTGGCCCGGCGTGCAACCCCTATAACCCATCAATGATACCCGGAGGATCATCCGGTGGTACGGCGGTAGCAATTAGTTCCAGGCAGTTTCCCGGTGGATTGGGAACTGATACGGGCGGATCGGTGCGCATACCTTCAGCTCTTTGTGGTCTGTATGGTTTTAGGCCAAGTGTCGGCCGTTATTCCAGCAAAGGCGTCATCCCGATATCATCGACTAGAGATACAATCGGCCCAATCGCTAGAACTATAAACGATATTTTACTTCTTGATTCTGCCATGACGGTCGAACCCGTATCGAACATAGAGCCTGCTGAACTCAAATCTATCAAGATCGGCGTGCCTCGAACCCGTTTTTGGGAAGATCTGGAAACCGGTGTAGAAGAATTATCCACAAATTTCTTAAAAACGTTAGAGGGCACTGGTATTGAATTTGTTGAAAAAGATTTCCCAGATATCTGGGAGCTGAATGATAATACGGGATTTCCAGTTGCACTTTTTGAAGTAATGCGAGAATTGCCGGCTTACCTGGAGAATTCAGGTTATAGCATTTCTCTTGACGAATTAATCAATGGCATAGGCAGCCCCGATGTATTAGGTATTATTTCAAGTCAAACGGGTGATGAAGCTATGCCTGAGGCTGCCTATTCGGCCGCTATTGAGCAGCATAGACCTAAGATGCAGAAAATTTATGCAAACTACTTTCGCGATGAAAGGGTTGACGGGATTATATTCCCAACAACTCCTCTAACCGCTCGACCCATAGGTCAGGATGAAACCGTAGACCTTAATGGAACCCAGCAGCCAACCTTTCAGACATTTATCAGGAATACGGACTTGGGCAGCAATTTAGGTGCTCCGGGAATTTCACTGCCTATCGGGCTCTCCGAGGGTTTACCCGTTGGTATTGAGCTCGATGGACTGCCGGGTGGCGACAATCGCCTGTTATCTATAGCTTTAAGTATGGAACACTTATTGCCGATGATGCCCCCTCCTTAAACACTAAAGTCAAACTTAAGCTGTATTAGAAGCGTCGAGTAAAATTTCAGCGATCTCTTTCGGATGCGTCATAATGACAATGTGACCAGCCTTGATAGCTACGTGCTTCATACCATCTGATTTTGCACGCTCAGCAACTTCTCCAAAATAGAAAGGTTCCTGAGTACATTGTATATACGTACCTGGAACATCGCCAGTCGCATCGGGTAAGGGGTCGGTATGCGTGCGAATTGTCATTGGGGTTAGCCGATCCATATTATAACCCTTTAGTTCAGGGAAAAATATATCAGGATCAACGGGCTCTACTTGCCAGGGCTTATTTTTAATTTTTAAGGTCTCGAAAGCTTCCGGCTGCCAGGTCAATATATCCCAAGCGCACTCGCCAGCTCTCGGCAGGAATGCATCCACATACACCAAATGAGACAACCGTTCCTTTACTTTCGACGCAACGCCAGTAATCACCATCCCTCCATAGCTGTGCCCAGCAAGGACAACATCTTCAAGCTGTTCCCATTCGATCAGTCGGGAAATATCATCAATATGCGTATAAAGACCCACATCTTCATTAATTAAGTGGTGGCGATCAGCCATGCCTGTTAAACTCGGGGTTAAAACTCGATGCCCCTTGCTTTCTAGAATTCCCCTAATATCAGCCCATTGCCAGCCACCTGCCCACGACCCATGCACCAAAACAAAATTCGCCATTTATCTATCTCCTGATTCTACTCTTCGGCTTCCCATTTTCACTTTTGCGGATGATACCAAAGACTTTCCCAAGTTAATAATAATCTCGGAAAAGGTCAAATACTGATGCGAGATTCGATTCCCGCCCTGAAATTTTTTTCATCAGTCTGATAGATCTGCTCGCCATGATCAATAAGATGAATAGTATCAGTAATAGCCTCTAGAAATGTAAGATTCTGATCAACTATAAGAAACCCTCGCCCCTTATTTTTTTCCTCAGAAATTATTTGTGCCATCAGGTTAATATTATCTGACTGAACACCCTCGGTGGGTTCATCGAGTAACACAAGACTAGTCGGTTCGGCAATTGCACGGGTAAAAGACAAAAGCTTCTTTTCGCCGCCTGACAATGTGCCGGCGCGTTGCTCTAAACGTTCAAAAAGGCGGGGGAAATATTCGAACAGATTGGAATAACGATCAAGACCAGATTCCTGATAATGCAATGTCAAATTATTTTCAACGCTCAGACCATCAAAAACTATTCTTTCCTGAGGTGCATAAGAAATACCGAGAGCGAACCGTTTATGCTCAGCTACTTCACCGATACTCGTGCCAAGAAAAAATATTTCTCCACCAGCCGTCGGTAATGATCCCGAGATAAGCCGCATAAATGTGGTTTTACCGACGCCATTACGGCCGGTTACGCTGACGACGCCCCCCTCCTGAACAGTCAGCGAAATATTTCGCACAACGACGAGATCACCATAACCACCCGAAAGTTTTACAACCTCTAAAATTGGACCATTCATTATTTAGATCCTCCTGCGTAAACCCGCTGAACTTCTGGATTTGCCCGAATCTCATCAATCGTCCCTTGTGCAAGAAGCTTGCCTTGATGCATCACGAGAACACTATCGGACAAAAGCTCGACGACCTGCATGTCATGTTCGACAATGATAAAGGTGGCTTTCGAAGAATTAGCCAAATCAGAAATAGCTGAGATCATTGTCTCAGTTTCAGACTTGGAGAGACCGGCACAAGGTTCATCAAGCAATATTAAATCTGGCTCAGCAAGCACAGTCATGGAAAAATCGAGCATCTGACGTTGTCCTACCGATAGAGTTCCGGCAAGAGCTTCGCTGTCCTTTAAGAAAGGAAAGGCATCCTGCAACTTATCAAGCAACCCCTTATGCCACCGATATGGTTGCATTGATAAAAAGTATTTAAACTTGAGTCGATTAACCCAAAGCGCGATGTCTATATTTTGACGAATAGTCAATTCTGGAAATATTGATGGGACCTGAAGTTTGCGGCCTACACCCAGTCCAGACATTTGGAAAGAGCGGACACGATCTAACGAGATGCCTCTCCAAAAAATATTGCCTGAATTAAGTGACATCTTCCCGGTCAAAACATTTAACGCTGACGTTTTTCCCGCACCATTCGGTCCGATTAGGCAGTGAATGCCTGTATGAGCAATCTTGAAAGACAGCCCATCAAGAATAACAACTGGGCCAATTTGCAAAGAAACGTTATCAAATTCTAGTTTGGGCTGACTACTTTTCGGGGTCGTAATAACTTTCTCGGAACGCTGGGGTATGCCCGATGCAAAAAAATTCAAGCCAACTCTTTTTACAAGCGATGCACATAATCCAGAAATTCCCCCAGGCATACGCAAAACGACAATGATAAAAACGAGCGCTATCACAACTTCCCAGAATGCAAAATGCTCACGGAGGCCGGAAGCAAGAAAGCCTATAAGCACCGCACCAACTACAGGGCCAACTAAACCAAATCGACCGCCAACGGCGGTCCAGATCACCAATTCTGCAGAGAGTATAAATCCAACAACCTGAGGAGTTACGATACCCTGATGTGGAGCAAAAAAGGCACCCGCCAAACCTGCAATACCACCGCTTACGGCAAAAGCAACAGCCTTAATCCTACTCGTATTGACCCCAAGAAATTGGAGCCTTTCCTCATTCTCGCGCACAGCTTCCAAAATTTGGCCGAAGGGCGTCCGTATTAAATAAGCAAGAAATAATGTCGAAATGACCAGAGCGCCAACAACAAAAAAATAAAGACTGCCAAAACTATCGATGCCGGGAAGACCTTTAATACCTGTCATGCCATTGAAACCGCCAGTCAACCAGACTTGCGAATTTGCCAATTGGTAACCAAGGAGTGAAAGTGCCAAAGTTATGAGAGAAAAATAAAGTCCAGAACCAATTTTCCGGCCAAAAACTAAAACACCCACAATACCCGCTATCAGGGCAGGCATAGTAACCGCTAGAAACAAGGCCAAGATCACTAGCTCCCATCCGGGGTTGCCTTTCAACACTATACCAGCGATATAAGCGCCTATCCCAAAAAATAGTGCCTGCCCTATGGGCAAAAATCCCCCTTTTCCCCAACAAAGGACGATGCCTTGGCCAACAATGCCATAAAGAAGATAGAGCCCCAGTTGATAAGCTGTATAGCTATTGGTGATGAAAGGGACCGCTATAAGTGCGGCCAACATCACGCCTTTAACGCCGATAGAAAATACCATCGGGACGTAACCATAAAAAAAGAATAGAAATGAGCAGAACCGACATATACCCAGCAGTCTTATCAAAAACAGTTGAGATTAGAGCGTCGCTTCCTCCAATTACAGTTGACCCTATCAACAATCCCTCAAGGGTTCCAAGGCCTCCAACAACCAAGATAAAAAAAGATGACATAAGATAATCAAGTCCAATGTAGGGTTCAACCCGCACGAGGGGAGCAAGCAAGACACCCGCAAGTCCGGCAGAAGCAACGCCGATGATGAAAGTTGCGCGTGACAAACGTGCCGTATCTATTCCAACTGCTGCAGCGAGTTCGGCGCCTTGAACCATTGCTCTTATTTTCAAACCAGCCTTACTTTTTTGATACCAAGTAAACAGGACTACGAATATAACAAAAATCAAAGCAACCAGGAGAAGTCGATAAGCTGGATAACTGACACCGAAAAAGTCAACCGTTCCGGGCATTACTTGATTAACGCTCTTATAGTCGCGCGTAAAAACGACTTCCGTCCCCTTTCGGATAAGAATGGCGACACCCCAAGTCGCGAGAAGTGTATCAAAAGGTCTGCTATAAAGATGGCTAACCACTAGACGTTCCATCAGCCAACCAACTACCACACACACGAGAATAGAGAGAGGTACGGACCAAAGAAAATGATAGCCAGCCGACTGAACAACATAGACGCTATAGGCGCCCAACATTACAAACTCACCATGAGCCATATTCATGACGCCGAGCAAACCGAAAACCATGGCGAGCCCCATCGCAACAAGCGCTAGGGTCGCCGAAACATAAACCAGGTTTAGGGTGAAAGTCGCGAATACTTCCACACACTAGGCCTTACAAAAATTACCCGGATTTTGCCGCGGAAAGGTTTTTACTATCTTGAAGTTAGCGCCAACCGCCTCTGCTAAATAAATGTCAAGGGTCAAATGACGATTAGCCATTTTTGCACGACCTCGGGGACTATCCCATTCAGTTCCTTCGGCGACAGAATCCATTTTCTTAGTTGACAAACTTCCGGCTCTTTCCGCGATTGTATCGAGCGCTATTAGGCCATCGTAAGCGGATCCGCTGAGGGCATTCAGCACAGGCGCTTTGCTGCCAAATTTGCTAGCATACTTTTTAGCAAACGCCTTGGCCTCTTTAGTCTGGACATTTGCAAAATAACTAGCCGCAGAAAAGATATTCTTGGAATTTTCAGCACCTATCCCAAGGAGAGTGTTTTCATCGATCAACGTACCAAGACGAGTCACTTTGTCGGATAGACCGAAGCTTGCGAACGCACGATTAAAGGTTACAGAAGCCCCTCCAACAAGGGTAATAAATACCATATCTGCGCCTGTCTCTTTTATTTTAGCCAGACTTGAGTCAAAATTATCGACGGTAAAAGGCATATATTCTTCACCCACTACTTTACCGCCCAATCCGGCGATGGTCTTTTTAGCAATCACGTTTGTATCGCGCGGCCAGTTGTAATCATTGCCGATCAGGTAAAATTTCTTAAGTTTTTTCTCTCCAGCTAGCCACTTCATTGTTGGAACAACGGACTGTGCCGGTGTTTCTCCAACATAATAAACACCTTTAGCGCATTCACCGCCTTCATAGTTAGGACAGTAGACATAAGGTACTTGGCCCTTAAAAACATTATTATAGGCACCACGAACAGCACTATTATGCATTCCAACGAAAGCTTCACAGCCATTTCCACGCCACATACGCAGTGCCGTCTGCGCCGCTTCTGCAGGTGGCAAGCCAGCGTCACCAAATAGAATCTCAATTTTCCGACCAAGAATGCCACCACCAGCATTGATTTTCTCAGCTGCCATTTGCGCAACATTTTTTGACGACGGCCCAAACAAAGCTGCCGGACCACTTAAAGGAATCATCACCCCCACCTTGAGTTTCGACGCGGCCATCACGCGGCTGACACCACTTTGGGCAACTGCCGTTAACGCTACAGCTGTCAAAGATGATTTGATAAACTTTCTTCTTTTCATATTCTACTCCCTAAGTATTCTTTTGTTTTAGTAATAATTTTCGGCTACGACAAAAAAGCCGATGAAGAAACTTTTTTTCCACCCTGATCCCTTTTGTCCGCCCGCATAAAATGACATAAGGATCAACCTAGAGTCAAACCTCTCCTGAGAACAAAAACTCGTATAGTCCAGCATACATTTGTGGCGCTAAAAAAAATAATCTGAGTCAAATATATCTACACAACGAAATTGCTCGGAAAACACAATTGCCAGTGATAGTTTTAATATACTTCCTCTCGTTAACCTCGTATAATCAATCCATCTTGCTAAAAATTGGTGCACACTTTTAGGATATTATAGAATAAGAGGCAGCTGACGATGGTTTTTAAACCCGCTCCGCGAAACCGTGAAGTTGCTGAGCCAATGAAGCCCATCACCGATCCCGCCGGGTGGCTCCCCGAAAAAATGACGGCGACTGACGAGTGGATCTATGAGCTTTCTGAAGACGAAAAAAGCGAATTGCTTGTGGCAGCTGAGGCAGCCGAGAAAAGTGGTTTAAACATTCTCGATATCACTCGCGAGAATTTTCCATTACCCATGCTGGAAAATCAACTCGCGTTGTTGCGCGATGAACTGTTAGAGGGCCGCGGCTTATTTCTTATACGCGGATTACCGATATCGGAAATGAGTCACAAGGCTGCAGCAATGGCCTTTTGGGCAATGGGTGCCCGTTTTGGACGATTTATCTCGCAAAATGGTAAAGGCCACATGATCGGCCACGTAAAAGATTTTGGTGGTGATTATAGTGAAGCCAATGTACGCGGCTATCAGACAGCAGATGAAATGCGCTACCATTCGGATCAGGGTGACTCCGTATGGCTAATGTGTATGCATCCAGCAAAATCGGGAGGCGAAAGCCTCGTTGCTAGCACAGTATCAATTTACAACGAAATGCTTAAACGGCGGCCCGACCTTGCTGAGACCCTAACAGATGCATTTTATCAAACAAAACATGGTGAAATTGCTGAGGGTGAAGACCCCTATTACAAACTTCCAATCTTTTCCTTTCATAATGGTTATTTTTCCGCCCGTGGCACTGGCGCCCACGCGCTCAAAGCGTTTGATTTGCCCGATGTCCCATCCGCGACCAATAAACAACTGGAAGCCTTTGAGTACTTCCAAAAAATCGCAAATGAATGCGCCTTTGTAACGACATTCCAAAAGGGAGACATTCAGGTATTGCTGAACCATGTAGCGGTTCACACCCGTAAAGCATTCGATGACTGGCCCGAGGCTGAGCGGAAACGACATTTGATGCGGCTCTGGATTGTTGACGATGCCGGTCGGCCACTTGTCCCCGGTTTTCGAGAGAATTTCCGTAGCATTGAAATTCCAGGAGTGACCCCTAGCGCACCAGTCAACGTTTATGAACCGGCCTAATGGATTTATACGCAACTTTATCCAACAATCTGAACAACCCAGCAGTTTTTCAAAACTATACAGACTTGAGATCAAAACAGAGATACTGACGAAAATCGGTTGTAAAAGAATAGCCTTTCACTATATTTTTTCATCCCGACGCAATACTAAGCCCGCCACACACATACAAAGTTTGCCCTGTAACAAAATCATTCTCTGGGTCTGCAAAAAACTTTATAGCTCGAGCCACATCTTCGGGTTCACC
>CAZXSC010000116.1:0-8978 GCA_964643045.1 uncultured Rhodospirillaceae bacterium | reverse complement strand
AAAGCTTCTTTTCCAATTTAGCTCTTGCGTCAGCGCTAACCCAGGACAAAACCATATTTTTATGATTTGTTAAGACCCAAGCTGCAGCCTCATCGGCTGAAGCCTTTTTTGCTTGCTTCCAGGCTAGTAGGCTACTCAAAATATCATTTGGGAATGACATTTTACCAATAAAGGCCGCAACCGCAGGCTGGCGCTTAGAAAAGTCAGCGGTAATAGCATTTAACACTGGTGCCGATGGAAAGCCGGAAACACCTATTTTAGATGGATCAGCGTCTTTCTTTTGATTGATAGCATGCTGGTCAGGTTTTACTGGACCAATGTCAACCTTTGTCATCTTATACTTACCAAGGACAGCCGTTGGGCCCCAATAATAACCAAACCACGGCTCTTTATCCGCAAAAGCTGCGGCAATAGATGCGCTCAAGTTAGCACCGGATCCATGATTGAAAACTTTAATTCCATTTTTTTCGAGATTGTGCACGAGTTTTAAGTTGTCATTAACTACCCTACATCCCCAGCCAACTGGACAATTGTGAAATCTCGAACCAACTTTTTTAGGATTTGCAAGTATTCCCTTTATGGTTTTCAGCTCTGGATGTTTTTTAGCTAACCATGTAGGTATCCACCAGCCTTCTTCGCCACCATTTGCAAATACACTAGAGGCGGTAATCACTTTTCCTGCTGCTACCAACTTGCTGTAGGCTGGAGCGGAATTTTTCCAAACCTCTGGAACAATATCAGGTTTGCCATTTTCTGCCAATGAAGTTACTGCTGGAACGGTGTCGGTTGGAACAATTTTGACTTTGCATCCATAACCAACTTCTAATACAAACTTTGCCACAGCTGCTATTGATTCACCAGAAGCCCAACCCATCGCCCCTACACTAACTTCGCCACAGTCAGCTTTAGATGTACCTGCAGATAAAAATAGAGCTACAAATGCGCCTAAAAAGTAAATTAGAGTTTTCATCATCATTCCTCCAAATATTATTGTTCTTCATTATGCTACAACAATACTTAGGGTAATGCAAAGAACCTCTATTTATTGTTTTTATAAAACACTATACGTATTTTGATCAGAACCTGTCAGTAGAGTTTCCTAGTCATCTATAATTTAGCAGCTCTTACTGCATATCAGGTGAATATGTAGATAAACCATCGAATGGTCTGTCGATGAACTAACACCACTAATTTGGTAGCGCCTATAAAAATTCAGTCATGATTTTCATTTTAATGTCTGTGGAGTAACCCATGATCCAGAATTTTCTTTTTTCTACCTAGGTTGTATTAAAAGGTCGACACATCGAAGCTGGTAAAATACCAGATTTAAGCGCTGACATCGCACCTGCAGCCTCCCAATAATTATTAACCTGATAAAATTGACCTGTTGTCGAAGGTAGTTTGCCTAGACGTCATTTTCTGGCTTTAATCAAGAGAGTAACCGCTGAATATCACTCAACTCGATCAGTATCAAATTTAGTTCAGCTCTTTCTTTTTCGTTTAAATCCAAAGTCGTTTGACCTTTTTTATAGCTCCCATCTTTTAAAAGCCTTTGAACGCCTTTAATCGTATAGCCTTCTTTGTGGAGCAAATATTGAATACGTCGCAAGACCTCCAAGTCTTCTGGTCGATAAAAACGCCGCCGACCGCCGCGCTTCATTGGATTTATCTGTGTAAATTTACTTTCCCAAAAACGCAAAACGTGCTGTGGAAGTTCGAGCTCTTCCGACACCTCGCTGATCGTTCGGAACGCAGAATCTGACTTGTTTTTCTCTTTTTTTGCGGATATTTTTTTTTGTTTTGATGTAATTGCGGTCACTCGATTCCTTCCGAGAGGGGATCGAGAGTGATAGAAGGTCCGATTCTATTTTTTAGCACCTGCGAAGGCCGAAAAACTATAACCCTACGAGGAGAAATCGGAACTTCTTCACCTGTCTTAGGATTACGACCCAAACGCTCGGCCTTACTTCTGACTGAGAAACTTCCAAAAGAGGATATTTTTACTGACTCTCCATTGGCTAGAGTAGAGCTAATCTTTGATAAGACAGACTCAAAAAGTTCGGCGGATTCATTTCGTGACAAACCGACCTCATGGTATACCGCCTCACAAAGTTCAGATCTAGTCATTGTCGCTCCAGACATTAGCACTATCCTCCCAAGTTAAATTCTTATTCAATTGACGAACTCTATGTTACAAAACAATTAGAATCAATAGCATCGGTCAATTTTCATTTGTTAGTTGGCGTCAACCATCCTTACCAGCGTACTAACGAAGCGCCCCATGTTAATCCTCCTCCCATGGCTTCCATCAACAAAACATCGCCCGGTTTTATACGGCCATCTCGTACACCAGTATCTAATGCCAAAGGAATTGAAGCCGCAGATGTATTTGCATGATCATGAATAGTTAGAACGACTTTATCCAAAGGCATTTTTAGCTTTTTCGCAGTACCATCAATTATACGTTTGTTAGCTTGATGGGGCACCAGCCAATCTATATCAGTATCCTTCATATTATTTGCAGTAAGTGCTTCATCAACGACGGCAGCTAAATTTGTAACAGCATGGCGAAAAACGTCTTTACCAGCCATAGTAATTAATCCAGCTGTCTGCGTCATTGAAGGTCCTCCATCACAATAGAGCAAATCTTCCAAGCGCCCATCCGAATGAATATGGGTCGATAAAATCCCTGAATTTTTTATTGATTCGGACTTTACATCAACGGCCTCTAGAACAACCGCCCCAGCTCCATCCCCGAACAATACGCATGTCGCGCGATCCTCCCAATTAAGGAGCCGAGAAAGCGTATCTGCACCGATGACCATTGCTTTTTTATATTGCCCTGATTTAATCATACCGTCTACAATAGCTAAAGCATAGATAAAACCAGAACAAACAGCTTGTATATCAAAAGCCGCACCTCCGCGACAGCCAAGCTTATTTTGAATTTTAACAGCCGTAGCTGGAAATGTTCTATCGGGAGTTGTAGTTCCGACAACAATCAAATCAACATCAGCCCCATCAATACCTGCCTGTGAAAGCGCTCTTACCGCAGCATGGTAAGCCATGTCTGAAGTATACTCATCATCCGCTGCAAAATGACGCTTTCTAATTCCTGTACGGGAATAAATCCATTCATCTGAAGTATCGAGTTTTTTCGCTAGATCATTGTTAGTAACAATGTTTTCAGGAAGGTAAGATCCACAGCCAGTTAACTTAGAAATGATTTTCATTTATGGGTTTGCCACCGCTGATTTTTCATTAGAGTATTGCTCATGATCTTGGATAATTAAGTTATCAAGATCCTTTTTTATTACCTCGTTAAAATCCGATCTTATTAACTTAATGCCAGCTTTGATAGCATGAAAAAAACCAAGCGCATCAGTCCCACCATGACTTTTTATACAAAGACCATTCAAGCCAACAAGCATTGCGCCATTATACCGTCGTGGGTCAAAATGCGCACGAAATTTTTCCAACGCAGGACGCGCAAACAAAGCTCCAATTTTTGAAATAGGGCTTCCCATTAAATATTTTTTCAAGAAAAATGTTATCAACTGAGCTGTTCCTTCTGCAGTTTTTAAGGCTATATTGCCAGTAAAACCATCAGTGACAATAACATCAACTACACCTCTTCCTATGTCATCGCCTTCTACGAATCCGTAAAACCTAATGGGAAGGTTGGAATTTTCAAGGATATTTGCGGCTTCCTTAACAGAATCATTGCCTTTAAGACCTTCCACTCCAACATTCAAGATTCCTATCGAAGGGTGCTCAATATCCAATTCATAACGCGCAAACACCTCGCCCATAACGGCAAATTGCACAAGATTCTCGGCATTACACTCAATATTAGCGCCCAAATCTAGCATCACACAGTCATCTTTCTGAGTTGGAAAACTCGTCACAATAGCAGGCCGACTTATGGCTGGTAATGTTTTGAGCACTATGGTCGCCATGGCCATTAAGGCTCCCGTATTGCCCGCCGAAATCACAGCAGATGCCTCTCTATTCTTAACGGCATCGATAGCAAGTCGCATACTCGAATTCTTCCCGGACCGAAGTGCACTGGTCGGCTTATCGTCCATAGTTACAACTTCAGCAGTATGTCGTATTTCACAAGCTTGCTGTGCTAAAGGATTCTTTCGTAGAAGGGGTTCTAATAGCTGTTCATCACCGAACAAAAGAAACCGTAGTTCATTATCTTGCTGGCAGGCAAGTTCAATGCCACCGACGATCATATCGGGAGCATTATCTCCTCCCATACCATCAATTGATACGGTTATTATGTCAGTCAATAATCTTGCTCCCTAAGCTGGTCTATTTTAGGATAGTGAGCTATTTTAACGATAATTGAAATAATTTATGTAGCGGTGGTTATTCCTGTGACCTCACGACCATCGTAATAACCACACATAGCACAAACATGGTGAGGACGTTTAATTTCACCACAATTTGAACACTCCATTTGAGCCGCCGTTGGAAGTGTATCATGTGCTCGGCGCATATTACGACGAGACTTTGAAATCTTACTCTTTGGAACAGCCATCGCTATTGCCCTCAAACTATTGACCCTTAACCGACCTTCAATTGTTCGGTATTTAAATCAAATTAAAACCCTTTTCAAGGCATATAAACGACCTCAATAAAAGCCTCACCTAGAATATATCCTTGTTTTACTTGAGTTTCTTCAAAACGGCAAACGGATTAGTGTTATTATTATCAAATTTGGCTTCTACCTCATGCACCATTATATCGAGGCTAGCGCCAGGGCTCCTTGGAAAAGGATCCAACTCCAGTCCAAAGTGCTCGGCCAAAACAATTCCAACATCTATCTCCCCATCTATAATTGGCTCTGGAGGATCATCAGAGGCTAGATCAAAATCAACGATATCACAATTATTTTGAGTTGCAACTTCAGAATAATTACAAGAAAATTTTCCTTTGAGATGGTTGAAAACCGGCCCTAATGTAATTACGCACCGTTGGATTACACCGGCCTTAAACGAGCCTGCAACCAAAACACTCGATCCGGAACGTAGTATATCTATATTTGCTCTGAAATTTTCCAGCTCAATTAAGTCAAATCTTTCTGCAAGGTTCCGGCATTGCTCTTCAGAAGCCCTTATTTTCTTACTTAATTTTTTTGATTTGATTTGATCAAGTTTTATAATAATAGAAAGCTCTTGGGTAAACTTGGTTTCTTGCATAATAAAATTTAACTCACTTCCGGCTATTTCATCATTCAAATTCATCACATTTTTCTATCGGCTCAAAAAAAATATTACTAGATTCTATATCTGAAATACTCCAACTTCGAGAAAGTGTTATTTGCCGTATTAAATACTGTGCTAATGCCCCCAGGTCATCATCTTTTGGATCGACATCTGAGAATAAATTTCGCCGTAAACTATTGATCAACACCTTACCATCGTTAGAAATAATCCCTTCATCATACGCTTTAATGCGACCATAAAAAGCGGCTGCAAGAGCTTTCACCTTTTTTCCAACGCTAAGGTCACCCACGCCCATTTCACGCATATTTTTATCCATATCAGAAATCATTATGTCAAATAAATTTTGTGACACGTCTGCACCTTCCAAACCTATTTCCTTTAATCGCCTCAAAACAATAAACATGTGCAGTGTAATTAATTCAAAGCGCCCATTGACAGTATCAGGAACACTATAAAATAAATAAAATCTCTCATGTCGAGCTTGAGAAACAATTTTAGCATATAAATTGACGACATCATCATTGTATTTTTTAAAAGCAAACAATTTGGATAATTCCTTGTTATATTCCTTAAACGTTTATTGGCCTTAGATCTCCTTGCCAGATAAAATAAAGCCTAATCAATAGAATTGCTCGCAGAAAATTCTTTGTATTTGTGGATTGTTATGATTAATTTACTATAGCCTCTGAAAAATATCTGGTAACCATGGAAACTATTCAATAATGCAACCTAAATTTCACTTATCATTTAATCTATTGCTTTCTTGTATTGGATTACTTTTATTGTTTTTGTTAGAGGCCTGTTCTGCGCGGCTTAATACACGGGGCAATCTGCCAAACGAAGACATGTTGGCAAATATTGAAATTGGGCGTGTAGATAAGAATCAAGTCTTTGAACTTATTGGATCTCCTTCTACTACTGAGCTGTTTGATGGAGAAAGCTGGTATTACGTTAGCGAACGAACATCAACCAAGGCATTTTTTGAGCCAAAAACAATCAGTCGAAAGATTACAATAATTCGCTTTAATGAAAAAGGAATTGTTAAAGAAATAAAAACTGTTGGTTTAGGCGCTGGTAGAAAAATAGTTATGGTGGATAGAAAAACTCCGACTGCTGGACAAGAAATGACAATATTAAGGCAATTATTCGGGAACATCGGCCGTTTCGAAGGTGGTGATAAATCGACAAACCCAGCAATTCCTGGTAAATGAACCTTGAAAAAAGCCCCTAAGTTAAAGTCCCAGAGCTCTATCAAAAAACATAACAAACTAAGAAGCTAATATGGCCAGCAGTAATATTGCCACGATATTCATTATCTTTATTAATGGATTTACAGCAGGTCCAGCTGTATCTTTATACGGATCTCCGACTGTATCGCCCGTTACCGCTGCGTGGTGAGCTTCCGACCCCTTGCCACCATGGTTGCCATCCTCAACAAACTTTTTCGCGTTATCCCAAGCTCCTCCCCCTGAAGTCATAGATAAGGCGACGAATAAACCCGTAACAATGACTCCCATTAAGGATGCTCCCAATGAGGAAAAAGCTGCTGCTTGGCCTGCAATAGCATTGATAACAAAATAGATGATAAATGGAGCAGCGATTGGCAAAAGTGAAGGAACGACCATTTCCTTGATCGCGGCTTTAGTCAGTATATCAACGCATTTACCGTATTCGGGCTTGGCCTTACCCTTCATGATCCCCGGTATCTCTTTAAATTGCCTTCTTACTTCTTCAACAATTGAACTCCCGGCGCGACCAACTGCCATCATACCCATCGCACCGAAAAGATACGGTATCATACCTCCCACGAACAAACCAACAACAACATATGGGTCACTCAATGCAAAGCTAATTTTCACCCCGGGAAATAGTAATTCCAGGTCTTGCGTAAAAGCCGCAAAAAGCACCAATGCTGCTAATCCTGCAGACCCAATAGCATAACCCTTGGTTACGGCCTTTGTTGTATTGCCAACTGCATCCAAAGCATCCGTAATTTTACGGACGTCTTCGGGCAATTCAGACATTTCCGCAATTCCACCGGCATTGTCTGTCACAGGGCCAAAAGCATCAAGTGCAACGACCATGCCAGCGAGAGCCAACATAGATGTTGCGGCAATGGCCAGACCAAACAACCCAGCAGAAACATAAGCAATAATTATTCCTGCACAAATGACAATAACCGGTAATGCTGTCGCTTCCATTGAAACAGCTAGACCTTGAATGACATTAGTCCCATGCCCCGTTTCAGATGCCTTAGCTATGCTTTTGACTGGACGATAATCTGTTCCCGTATAGTATTCCGTAATCCAAACGATAAAGCCAGTTACAGCCATTCCAACCATGGCTGAAACAAATAAATTCATTCCAGTTATTTCTCGACCATCAGCCATGAACTTTGAGTCAAACCCAAACTGCCAGTCAATAATCACGCCAAATAAAATTGCAGAAATTATCACGCTAGCGAAAAAGCCTTTATACAAAGCACCCATGATAGAATTGTTAGAACCCAATCGAACGAAAAAAGTTGCAACCACACAACCTATAATACTCACGGCACCGATTAAGAGAGGTAAATTCATCATCGCTTCTTGGGTTTTACCCGAAAAAAATGCTGCAGCTAATAACATAGTCGCGACAACTGTCACCACATAAGTCTCAAACAAATCAGCTGCCATTCCTGCACAATCGCCCACATTGTCACCAACATTATCAGCAATTACTCCAGCATTACGTGGATCATCTTCAGGAATACCCGCCTCAATTTTTCCAACAAGATCCGAACCAACATCAGCCCCCTTCGTAAAAATTCCTCCTCCGAGTCGGGCAAATATAGAAATTAATGATGCTCCAAAGGCTAAACCGACCAAGGCCTCTAACACGTGGCGCATTCCTTCTTTGGTAGACGTATCTATGAAACCATCTAGTACCAGCCAATAACCAACTATTCCAAGCAGGGCTAATCCAGCAACCAACATTCCAGTAATTGCCCCAGACTTAAATGCTATCGAAAGTCCTTCAGCTAAACCGACTGAACGAGCGGCTTCTGCAGTCCTAACGTTGGCACGAACAGACACATTCATACCGATATAACCAGCTACACCTGAGAGGATTGCTCCTAAGGCAAAACCAATTGCTACCGTCCACCCAAGCAAAATACCAAGAATTATCCCAATAACTACGCCAGCTACCGAAATTGCAGTATATTGTCGATTAAGATATGCACTTGCACCTTCTTGAATCGCCGCCGCAATTTTTTTCATTTTTCTATTACCTGCAGGAGCTGCTAGTACTGATTGAATAGTGTAAATACCATAAATTATTGCGATAACGCCGCACCCAACTATCAACATTGAAACATTAGACATGTTGTTTGACCCTTATATGCTTAAAACCTTTACAAATAGGAGAACACCTTTTCATTCACTCTAACCAATATGAATCGGTGTATGAGATTCGCCGCGAACATGCCAGAATCTATCCGACAAATCAACTGAAAATAAGGCCAATAAAACAACTCGACGAAATACCAAATGTCAAGATTTACTGCAATTTTCGATTGGATGCAGACTGAATTGAAAGATCATTGATCAAATTCTTGCCTAAGGTTCGCTGACTAATCAAAAACATCCGACGAGTCAGATCAGCCATATCAAGTTCCTTATTTTTTTGCAGCAAACGAGGAAAATATGAGTGTAGATCTCTAATTAATGCATCTTTCAGCCGAGGTAATTGTTTCTTTAT
>CAZXSC010000115.1:0-8996 GCA_964643045.1 uncultured Rhodospirillaceae bacterium | reverse complement strand
GCCATGCTTTTCCTTTGCGAGGAACAGATAACTTTGCCCCACAGCAAGCGGAAGACTTGCTCGAGAATGCGATAACAGCATGTGAAAAATTCTATCCGGCATTTCAGTACGTTATATGGGGTGGCCAAAACCCGGAAGAGGCAATCGAGGCGTCCTTATTAGAGCCTATTGGCGAGGCTTAATGCACAAGAAAATATTGTTAGTTGGTTGTGGAAAAATGGGTGGTGCCCTCACAATGGGTTGGCTGGATGGGGGTATAAAAGGTTCAGACATCGCCATCATCGAACCCATCAGAGACAGTGTAGAAAGTTTTCTTAGAGAAGGAGTGTCTCAATTTAATGCGATCGGTGAATTGGATGAACGTTCTCATCCTAATTTTATCATTTTCGCAGTTAAGCCCCAACTGATAGATAAAGTAGTTCCCCCATACAAACGCTTTGCAAAAAATTGTACGTTCATTTCCATAGCAGCAGGTATAAGCATTGCCTACCTCGAATCTAAGCTAGGCGCAGATAGTGCTATCATTCGCGCAATGCCTAATACACCAGCTGCAGTCAAACGTGGGATTACTATAGCTTGTGGCAATACTGCGGTCAGCAAGAGTGACAGAAATACATGTCTCACATTGCTAAAAGCAGTTGGTGATGCTCGATGGCTTGAGGATGAGAGCTTGATTGATGTCGTTACTGCTATTTCTGGGTCCGGTCCTGCTTACGTTTTCTTATTAACTGAAACTATGCGGCAGGCTGGCATTGATGCTGGTCTGGACCGTGAAATTGCCAACGAGCTCGCAGTAAAAACTGTAGCAGGTTCTGGAGAGCTACTTCTTCAGACCTCTGAAGACGCATCCACGTTACGCGAGAATGTCACAAGTCCGGGGGGCACAACAGAGGCAGCCCTTTCTATCTTGATGGGAAAGAGGGGTATGCAAGAACTAATGATTGAAGCAGTGAACAAAGCTATAAATAGATCTAAACAATTAGCCAACTAAGCCAAATGCGATTATTTAGGAAATAATTGTTTACCTACCAGAATTGGCTCCAGCAGTTCTGCCAATGTTCGAAGCGCATGTGCCTCGAGTTGCCGCACACGATCTTTAGATATATTAAGATCCTCTCCTAGCGAAGCGAATGTTTTCTTGACATCCATTAAATACCTATGCCGAATAATAAATTCTTCGCGATCAGATAAGTTTGCTAATGCTTTAGTTAAAACACTGCTTAACTGCTTTTTATCACGCTTCGCAGTCAAAGCCTCCTCAGCGTTTGGCTCCACTGAAATCAAGTTATCTAGCCAAGTATCTCCATTACGTCCAGATAATTGAGCATGCAGTGACTGGTCTTTGTTGGTTATGCGCATTGCCAAATTCCTAACATCTAATGCTGTTGTTTGGAAACGGTCCGCTAATCTCATAACAATTTCATCACTCAGCGCATCAGCTCCATCAATTAAATCGGCAGTCACGCGGCGTAAATTCAGGTACAACGATTTCTGTGCAGATGTTGTTGACAATCGAACTAACGACCATGAACGTACAATATAATCCTGCATCGACGCCCGTATCCACCACATAGCATACGTTGATAGACGGACTTGTTTGTCTGGATTAAATCGAGTAACAGCTTGCAATAATCCAACCATGCCTTCCTGAATAAGATCTGGCATCGGAACGCCAGATCGACGATAACCCCTCGCCAATTTTACAACAAAATTAAACTGACTTATAATTAAACGATCAGCAGCTTCTCTATCACCTTGACCCGCACGCAGTGCAAGTTCGCGCTCTTCTTCTTTTTCAAGAAATGAAAATATTTTGTTAGTTTTTCTTGATTTGTGATTCTTGGTTGCCATATCGCAAACTTTCGATAACATTCACTGTCACCATATATAATTTTTCTGAATTTGGAAATGTTTCTTAAATAACTTCCGTAGCCTAAATAATTAAGTTGCATTTCAAAACCGAAAGAATAGCTGCTGATCAAGGTTCGCAAATGAATTCTCGTGAAAAAATTATATCTGCCACACTAAAACTTGCAGACAAAGTGCCCTGGCACGAAATAACCATGGATAGTATAGCAGAATCGGCGAAAATAAAATCAAGTACCTTAGCAAAGATTTTTCCAACAAAGCTATCAATATTAGGTGCCTTCAGCCACCAACTTGATGAACAAATTAGACTAAATTTTTCTAATGACGAACAACGTAGTTCGACACGCGATCAATTGTTTGAAATCTTAATGCTACGTTTTGATAAATTAAACCAACATAAAAAGGCAATTAAATTAATTTTCAACGAAACTATTCCATCGGACCCATTTGCAGTCGCCCATGGTTTGAACAGTCTTTTTTGTAGCATGAAGTCGGTCTTGGATACAGTCGGAATACAAACCCAAACTCCGCTTGGTTGTTTTAATATTAAAGCTCTTAGTATTATATTTCTTCATAATTTTTTTATCTGGCTTGAAGACGATAGCAGCGATATGGCCAAAACTATGGCAAGCTTAGATAGAGATTTAGCTAAAGCGGAAACCTTACGAAAAATGTCCTTAAAAAAACCTAGGTAAACGTTTATATTTAACAAGCACCGCCGGACGCCCGTCATCACAAAATTTGAAGGCGCGGTTATTCTCCTGTTAACGGATCCATTACCGAGTAAATTCACGTTCCGGTCAAACTAGTGTGGTAGAACCTTGATAGCCAATATTAAGTCGGATTTAATTCAAAAGCCAACTATCAATAGTGACATAGCCTTATAAAGGAAGCATTAGCCTAACCCGTAATCCACCCATGGGAGCATCGCCTAGGAGAATATCCCCGCCATGACCCTGAATAATGTCACGAGCAATTGAAAGACCCAGCCCGACTCCCCCAGTTTCAGGGTTTCGAGAATCCTCTATGCGATAGAATGGTTTGAATACATCTTCTCTCAACCCTACAGGAATACCAGGACCATCATCATCAATTATTATTTCAATTCCCTGGCCTCTTCGTCCCACTCTAATAGTAAGGTTTTCCGCATAATTCCGAGCATTCTCAACTAAATTCATAATACACCTCTTGAATGCATTAAAGCGCAAGGGCACCTCAATTCGACCCTCGACGTGTAAATCAATGGCCATTCCTTTTCGCTTCGCCGGCCCAACAACTTCACCTAGTATTATGCTTAGATCAGTTAATTTCGGCGTCTCATCACCTTCACCCCGAGCAAAAGCAAGATATGCCCCAAGCATATGTTCCATTTCAGCTATATCTGACTTAAGGTCTTGAACAGTATCGGTATCAAATTTCATTTCCAATTCTAATTTCATCCGAGTGAGGGGTGTCCTAAGATCGTGCGAAACACCTGACAACATGTCTGTGCGTTGTTTTATCTGGCGCTGAATACGGTCACGCATTGATATAAATGCAGAAGCAGCTTGACGGACTTCGCTTGCCCCTTCTGGCTTGAACAAAGGATTATCCCTACCTTTGCCAAAATCATCAGCCGCAACGGCAAGTCGGCGAATCGGTCTAACTTGATTACGCATGAAAGTGATGGCCACGCCAAACAAAATCATTGCTGTACCGACCATCCAAAGAACAAATACATAAGTGGTAGAACTATATATTCGCTTGCGGTTTGAAACTACCTCCAAAACCCCCTCAGAGAGTTGAATGGAAATCACAATATGTTTATCTATTTTGTTGCCATCAATCTTGAAAGGTTTCTTAATAGCTTCTTCCATCAACAAAAGGAGAGTGGTTTCTGCAAAATTTCCAGCTATTGTATCCTGGTTTGAATACGCCAACACTTCTCCATCAACTACACGAGCTTCCAAGCCAAAACGGTTTGAAGCCAAATCTAGGACTGCTACACGTCCTTCAGGTGTATTATTTTGAGCTAGAAGATCTACGACAGCCGCAATATCACCAACAACACCACGGACGAGACGCAGACTTACCTTATGCCAATGGCTCTCATAAAAAACGAAAGCAGATACCAACTGAAGCAGAATAAGTGGTGTTACGATTATTAAAATCGAGCGTCCTAATAAACTTTTAGGCAAAAAGCGCTTGATATTAATGCGCGAAAAATTGATCATTATTTAATTACCCTTGCCTTGCCTTGTCTTCTTAATCTGGCCATAAAACATAGCCCTTTCCGCGAACAGTTTGAAGGTAACGAGGTGATTTTGCATTCAATTCAATCTTTTGGCGAAGACGATTAACTTGAACATCAACAGTTCGCTCAGCACCACCCGGTGCAATTAACTCCATCAAATAATCGCGACTAAAAACGATTCCCGGTTTCTCGGATAAAATTCTTAACAATCTCCCTTCAGCTGATGTAAGACTAACCCTTTCATCCCCACTGCGTAACTCTTCACGCTTTGAATCAAATATGTATTTGCCCAAACCAATTTGCGATGAAACGATCTCTACAGCTTCCTCTGGCAACCGGCGAAGTATAGAATTAATTCTGAGTAAAAGTTCACGAGGCTCAAATGGTTTTATAAGATAATCATCAACACCAACTTCCAAACCATCTATTCTGTCAACCGATTCAGCCATCGCAGTAAGCATTAATATTGGAATATCATTATTAATTCTAATAGATGTAGCAAAGTCGAGGCCTGTCTCACCTGGCATCATGCGATCTAATACAATGAGATCAAATTCAATGATTGCCATTTTAGCCCGAGCCGCAGCAATATTTTCAGCTCCGGTAACACGGAAATCATTGTCAGATAGATAATTCTTTAACAGATCTCTTAGGCGATCATCATCATCAACTACTAAAATATGGGCGTTCTCTAGGCTCACTTAATTATACCCTCCGTCAAGCTTTCTTACTGCGCTCAAACTCTTTCGGATCATTCATCATATTAATCAAAACTTTATAAAATGCGTTTACCGCATCGGGTCCTGCAAGCAGAAAGGCTTTTGCAATTCTGTCACGTTGATGTTGAGATAATTCTTTCCCTAAAGCCCTTCCTTTTTGGGTTAAAGATAGTAATCGTTGCCGCCGATCTGATTTCCCTTGTTGTTGTTTAATAAATACTTCACTAACGAGTTGACCCAGCACACGGGATAAGCTTTGTTTTGTAATTTGCAAAATGCTGAGTAAATCATTCACAGTTATGTTGGTATTACGCTCCACAAAATGAATTACACGGTGATGCGCTCGCCCAAATTTATAATGTGCTAGAATAGTATCTGGCTCTCGAAGAAAATCTCTGTAGGAAAAAAATAGTAACTCCATAACATCACGAAGCTCTGAATCGGAATACAAGTGTTTCGATGAATTATTCTTGGCTTCGGATGTTGAAGCATTCATTTTGACATATATGCCAGAGAACGCTATTTAAAGCAAGATCATTACGATAACTAGATAAATATGGAAAGATAGTTGCATGATGAATGAAGGTTTCCACAACCGTGATGGGTTGATTTGGTATGATGGGGCAATGATAGATTGGCGAGATGCAAGCCTCCATGTATTAACGCATGCCTTACATTACGCATCATGCGTATTTGAAGGAGAGCGCGTTTATGCTCAAAACATTTTTAAACTCCGTGAACATACTGATCGATTAATCAACTCGGCAAATATTTTGGGATACCAAATACCGTATACGGCCGACGAAATTGATGCTGCATGTATCGAAGCATGTGAAGCAAACGGTATTGTAGATGGCTACGTTCGCCCAGTCGCATGGCGGGGTAGCGAAACGATGGGTGTATCCGCGCAAGAAACTACGATCCACTTAGCGATCGCCGTTTGGACCTGGCCATCTTATTTTTCGCCAGAAGCCCGTGAAAAAGGTATTAGTCTCAAAACTTCACCTTGGCGTCGTCCACCACCAGAAACCGCGCCGGTACACGCAAAAGCCGCCGGTTTGTATATGATCTGTACAATGTCTAAACACGATGCAGAAAACGATGGGTTTGATGACGCCTTAATGCTCGATTGGCGCGGTAATGTTGTAGAGGGAACTGGCGCTAATTTCTTTATGATTACAAAAAATGGCGTAATAAACACCCCGCCTCCGGACTGTTTTTTGAATGGAATTACTAGACAGACCGTGATCAAACTGGCTGAAGATCGCGGGTATGAAATAGTTGAGCGCCATATCAAACCCGAAGAGCTTAAAGGCGCACATGAAATCTTTGTAACAGGGACAGCAGCAGAAGTAACCCCAGTAGGAAAAATCGATAATCTCCAATTTAGCGTTGGTGAAATCACTAAAACGCTCAGGTCAGATTATGAAAATCTTGTAGGCCATTCAAAAGCTACTACTGCAAGCGATTAATGGAAATTGACCGGCTCAAATCCAAATTATGGGTGCAAGCTCAAGTAAGAATATGCAACAGTTCAAATTTAGCCGTTTATATTACGAAAAAAGGCGATCCTGATGCAGGTGCAATCGCGCTTCGACTTAACAAACTGAATGGGACCAACATGATTTACAGACAAGTTCGGATTGATTCAAGAGAATTAGCTTGGTCACCGGCTGGCAATGGCAAAGCTTTAAGCGATTGTGAATCTAATTCTTATCTTGAAAAACAAGTACGTCTGGACCCTGACCTCTGGATCGTTGAAATAGAGGATCCAAATGATAAATATAAATTTACGGAATCCTTATTATAATGGCTAGCAATACGATATTATTTCTGCCATTGGTCTGCAGCCTTATCATCTGAGATTTTTGCTTCAACCCATTTATCGCCTTTTGTTGTTTCCTCTTTTTTCCAAAAAGGAGCTTTGGTTTTGAGCCAGTCAATCAGAAATTCACATGCCTCAAAGGCTGCTTTCCTGTGAGCTGATGCAGTAACAATAAGCACGATGTTTTCACCTGGTTTCATACTTCCATAGCGATGAATTATAAGACTATCCTCAAGTGGCCAACGTTGACATGCCTCATTCTCAATTTTCTTGAGCTGTTTCTCAGTCATGCCAGGAAAATGTTCCAAGGTCATAGTCTTAATTCTTGAGCCTTCGCTAAAATCTCGCACTAATCCGACAAAACAACATATCCCACCAATGTTAGATTTTTTAGCGGATATTTTTGCAAGCTCAACACCAATATCAAAATTTTCTCGCTGAACGTGTATGGCCATCATCCACCTGTCATTGGAGGAAAGAATGCGATTTCATCGCCATCGCTAATTGGTGTGCCAAATTTTACATGTTCTTGGTTAACAGCAACTCGGACATGATCTCTATCGGCGAATGCATTAGCAAACCCCTCATCCCTCGAGATAAGCCAATCAATCAATGATGTAACATCATGCACATGGACTGGTAAAACGACAGACTCTTCTGCCACGCCAGTTTGTTCTCTGAAATGAGCAAAATATAATATTTTCATGACTTATATAACTTCACTAAAAGGTAAAAAATCAATCAAATCTCCTCGCTTAACTATTTCACAAGCCTCTGGGAGCTCAACAAGTCCATCACTTTCTACCATGGAAGAAATAATGCCAGAGCCATCTACCGCATATTTTAGCGCAGTAACATCGCCATTCTCATCTCGTTCTAAATGAGCACGCAGCCATTCACGGCGACCACTCTTCTTTTTAAAATTAAAACCAGACTTCACCTGAAAAAACTGTGGCACAAGGTCCCTGCTTCCAGACAAACGCAATATTAGCGGACGAGCAATCCGCAAGAATGTAACCATAACGGCAACTGGATTTCCGGGCAAACCTATAAACGGCACCTGGGATTTTTCGCGCTGGATGTGCCCCAAAGCTATCGGACGCCCTGGTTTAATGGCCAAGTTCCAAAAATTGAGCGCTCCCAAGTTTTCGACAATACCCCTAATATGATCCTCTTCACCTTTCGAAACGCCTCCAGAGGTTATTATTAAGTCATGATCCTCCGTAGCTTCCCACAATGCAGCCCTGATTTCACTAGGGTCATCTTTCAAAATACCTACGTCAGTAATAGCACAACCCATTTTTTTTAACATAGAAATTAGCGAATACCTATTAGCATCATATATCCGACCAGCAATCAACGGCATACCAACATCTTGAATTTCATCACCAGAAGAAAATACAGCTACTCGTAGACGTCGGAAGACTTCTAATTCTGAATAACCCAAAGCCGCTGCCATGGAAATATCCTGTGGCCGCAGCCTGTGTCCTGGCGACAAAATTTTATCGCCAACCTCGATATCCTCTCCAATTTTCCGTAAATTAGAATACTGCCTGATGCCACTAGGTAGTATGACCTGATCATTTAGGATTTGAACATCCTCAATCATAAATACAGTATCAGGACCTTGATCATTTTTACCTTCAGGTATTGAAGCACCGGTAAAAATTTGCAATGCTTCGTCACGTTTAGCTGGTCTTTTCAAAGGATGCCCAGCGGCGATTCTTCCCCCAATACGAAGTCGAGTTTCTTTACCTTGATTTAGATCGTCAAAGTAAACCAAATAACCATCAACTGCGGAGTTATTGGTGGGCGGAATATTATGAGGAGCAGTAAGTTGACCTACCAGAATTCGACCTGAAGCATTTTTGATATGTATTTGTTCAGTTTGGGACATACCACTTAATGAGGATAAGAACCTTGCCGTCGCTGTATCCACCGTGATCGGCGTATCAGATATTTTAAAACAATCATCCAATTCACTCACTATTTATTCCACCTTAGAATTAAAATGTTGAATGATAAAATCAGCAATTCTCTCAATATTATTCAAATCGAAAACTGGGACAGGAAGATCAATTAACTTATCATCACTTGCCACCGCAATTATCTCGGTATCATGATGTTGTAATAGAGGTTTTCCAACCACCGATCGATATACTTCCATTTTTGGATGAGAGTGCCATTTAAACCCTTCAACCAATAATATATCGACAGGTGTCATACGCTCGATCAACTCATCTACGCTTGGCTCTTCTTCATTGCGAAGTTCGTGCATAAGTGCCCACCTTTTCGAGGCTGATATCATGACTTCGCTCGCCCCTGCTTTACGATGTTCATAGGAATCTTT
>CAZXSC010000114.1:0-9131 GCA_964643045.1 uncultured Rhodospirillaceae bacterium | reverse complement strand
GGGCGTTTGATGTTAGCACGCGCCTTTGCAAGGCCATCAAATATACTGGTTCTAGATGAACCAACCAACGACCTCGACCTTGAAACATTAGACTTACTGCAAGAATTGATTTGTAATTATGAAGGGACAGTATTGTTAGTAAGTCATGATCGGGATTTTCTTGACCGAATAGTTACATCGACTGTCGCTCCACGCGATGATACGTCCGGTATATGGATTAAATACGCTGGTGGTTATTCAGATATGTTAGAGCAGAAGAAAGATGTGTTTGAGGCTGGCCAGGATAGAAAAGAGAAAAAAGCAGCTAACCACAATAAATCCAACAAAAAATCAAATCGTATGACGTTCAAAGATAAGCACTCTCTTCAATCTTTACCTAATAGAATCGAAGAATTGAGGATAAAGATTGCCGGTATCCAAAATCAAATGTCTGATCCGAATTATTATAACAAAAATACTGAAAACTTTGAGGCAGCTGCTCGTAATCTAGCATCTTTGGAACTAGAATTATCTAATTCGGAAGAATTATGGCTGGAGCTTGAGTTAAAACGCGAGGAAATAGAAAGTAATTAATGTGGAAAGTTTTTTAACATTGAGCAATCAACGTGGGATAGACCCTTGTACTGGCGTGTTGGTACAAGATCGCTTGGAACGCGTTCGTCAGATTTTTAGGAATTTACAAGAATTTACGAATGAAAATAATTCTACACTGAACGAAACTGTCCGTTTGGTTTTTATGGTCGCAGACATGGATCGTGATCGTCCTCTTATCAATGAAGTTCAAAAGGAGATTTGGGGGCAAAACGGCCCTTTTCCTTGTCGGACCATTATCCAGGTTGATTATCTTGGGGATGATTTTGTTGAAGTAGATGGCGTTTTTCGGGTTACGACCAATCCTAGGGGTAATTTCGAGATTATCGCACCCGAAGAAGGATTTACGCCAACAGGAACATGGAGCCTTGGTATCAAAACAGATTCTCATATTTTTGTCTCTGGGATGCGAGGCATTAACCCCGAAACCGACAGGCTGGTTATTGGAGAGGCACCACGGATAAGGCAAGCTTTCCACAATATGAAAGTAGTGACCGAGGCAGGAGCAGGCAAGATTACGGATGCTATTTCCTTGGTAATCTATGCGACAGATGAAAAATATTTAGACATTATAGGGATGTTGCAGAGAAAATTTTGGGGAGATGCCTCCCCGCCACCCATAACGATAAACATCACTGAGGCACTCAATGATGATGATATTGTTGAGTTGGAAGGAACTTTCGCGATTAGCTAAATTGATTGCTTTTAAGATTAAATATGCATCCCGCCGTCGGCCATAAAAATACTTCCCGTCGAAAAACTACTATTATCCGATGCTAGGAAGTAAGCCACATTAGCAATTTCCCGCGGCGTCGCGTGGCGGCCAAGTGAGATCCAATTGTTGATCATTTCTGTAACGTTTGTACCAGTAGCTTTAGATGAGCGTTCTTCAATTTCTAACTGGAAGGCATTGTCAACAGGTCCGGGGGCTAGTACGTTGACGCGAATATTACGAGGTGCAGCTTCCTTGGCGACGCCTCTCATTAAGCCAATAACCGCATGTTTAGAGGTGATGTAAGCTATGCTACCAGGACGTGCTGTGACCCCCATAATACTTGATGTAATAATTATACTGCCGTTATCGTTCATTTTTGGTAACGCATATTTGCAAGCAAGAAAAGGTCCGCGGACATTAACAGCCATCACCTTATCGAAAATTTCATCGGGGTAATCGGCAATTGGCGCCGAGGTTCCACTGAACCCTGCATTAGCAAATAGGACATCAATTCTATCCCATTTAGCGATAGTTGCAGATACATAGTTTTGTGTTTGAGTGCTATCCGAAACATCGGCTTCATACACCTCAATACGATCATTATCATTGAAACTTGATTTGGCTATTTTTAAATTGTCAATATTATGGTCAACCAGCATGATACGTGCGCCGGCATCATACATCAACTTTGCGCTTGCTAATCCAATACTTCCGGCGCCGCCAGTTATAACACAAACCTTGTTCTCGAATTCGGAATTTTGCGTTTGGCCCAACGAGTTTCTCCTTATATTCTCAGGAACCGTAAAAAAGAGCATACGGTAGTTCATTAACTTTGTCATGGTTAGCAGAAAAAAATTATGATTTGTGAGTGTATTGATACACCGGCGTACCACAGGAATTGTATTCATATAGTGGAAGTATTAAAATCGGAGCTCAAGTCGGATAGTGGTAACGTTTTAGAAATTGCCAGTGGTTCCGGGCAGCACGCTCTAGCTTTTGCTCGGGCGTTTCCTAATTATATTTTTTGGCCCAGTGATATCAACCTAGGCCATCTCAAAAGTATCGAAGCATGGAGAAAGGTTGAGTCGTTGGAAAATTTGAGGCCACCTTGTAAACTCAATGTATTAGAAACAGATTGGAGTATTGGTAAATTGGATCGGCCACCTGACGCATTAGGTGCAATTATCAACATTAATATGGTACATATTTCACCGATTGAGGCTGCAGAAGGTTTATTTCGTGGGTCAAGTCTCCACCTAGGAACAACTGGCAAACTGATACTATATGGTCCGTTCAAAAAGAACGGCAAGCATACTGCTCAGAGTAACATTGAATTTGATGATAGATTGCGCGCGCGGGATCCCGAGTGGGGTGTTCGGGATTTAAATGAATTGGAGGCTTTTGCCGAGATCCACCAATTATCGCTTGATCGTTTGGTGGCGATGCCATCCAACAATTTTATATTGGTTTTTTGCCGGCGCACATAGTTTAAAATGAAATTTGTCTGGAACCACGCTTATATATTGATGGCGCTAACGGCACTAGCCTGGTCGGGAAATGCAATTACTGCGAGAGGGCTCAATGATGTTGTTCCCCCAATAGGGCTAGCTTTCTGGCGATGGATGGTTGCCATTCCAATCTTAATGATAATAGCGTGGCCTCATCTTAGGGAAGATCTTCCAAAAGTGAAAGAGAATTGGTTTATCTTATTGGTTTTATCAGTATTAAGTGTTACCGCTTACAATACTCTGTTGTATTATGGACTGCTTTCAACGACTGCTATTAACTCATTACTCATAAACGCATCGCGGCCAGCGATTATTGTTTTGCTGTCTATATTTCTTCTCCACCAGGGAATTACTGTTAAACAAGGCGTTGGATTTTTTTTAGCTTTGGTTGGGATCGTAACTATTATAATGAGAGGCGACTTATCACGCCTTTTATCGCTTCAATTTAATAAGGGTGATTTATGGATTGTGTTGGCTACCGTCTGCTGGGCAATCTTCACTGTTTTATTAAAAAAGCGTCCAAATATGCATCCCGCCAGTTTTCTTTTAGTCACCATTGTTCTTGGCGCGATAATTTTGCTTCCGTTTTATGTTTGGGAGTTCTTGTTCATAAAACCGACACCATTATTAATTGAAACTGTTGGCGGTGTACTTTATTTGGGATGCATTGCTTCAATTGTAGCTTATCTTTGTTATAACCGGGCTGTTGAAATTGCGGGAGGGAACAAAGCGGGACAAGTCTCTTATATGTTACCGATTATCGGCTCAATCCTTGCAATTATCATTTTGGATGAAAAATTTGAGTTCTATCATGCTATTGGGTTTCCCCTTATTTTATCCGGTCTTTATTTTGGCTCAAAAGGCCAACAAATTAACTGAATAAATTTTTATGGTTATTGGTTAAACTAATAGGAGAGTATTCGGGTGGTTTGATACTCTCAACCAATCTTGGGGATAATTGGCAAGGTAATGAATGATTTTTCATTTGCAGTATTATGTAGGTAGTTCGTACCCCCGAAAACATGTTCCGGGCGGTCGCGTGGATCATTATGGAGAAAAGGTCCGCACCCCTTGAGTTCGTTCTTAAAATTTGATAATCGTCCCCCACTTTTGCCTGAATGTTCATAATCGCGACTACGAATTAATACGGCGATGCTGTATCCGACCGGTATCACGATCGATGTTGGCCAAATTTCAATATCGAGACTTACAATTTCATCAGGTATCAGGGGTTTGCGTTCATCATGGGTATGATAGGGACGATATGGCAGAGACAAATCAGGATCCAATTTTCGGTGGGAGGCTCGAAGCCAGCCCTGGCCAATAGGAGTGTGTGGGTCAATTGCCCCCTGGAAGACGACTTCTTCACCATTTGGCGCGAAAATCTGCAATACAACAAAAATATCGGCATCTGTGGTGGAGGAAGAAATGTTGGTTTTGAGAGCTGACGGGCCTGTAATTTCAGTCTCCGTTGTAAGGGGATCAGAATAGAATGTGATGCCATCCCCGAGCGCTTCGTAGCTGATTTTTTGCTCTTTTTTAGGAGATTCTGTACTTAGACTAAGATTGTCTAAATCTAAATAAAACTTAGTCCACTTGGTCCGGGGGATAGGCCAATCTTCTTCCATACGTTTTTCAAAATGATCTATATGACGGATTAACAATTGTACCTTTGGTTGATCGGCCCAGCCGTTATCGATGCCGTGGAGGTAATGGTCAAAGAATCTTTTTTGAAGATTTACTCCATAATCAGTATAAAATTCCGTCCAATGCTCGATGCCATGGACTTCCAGCCACTTGTCTTTCGCAGTCGCACGACAAAACCCTTCGAAGTTACCCCTGGGATGTAATCCTTGTCCTCCCCAATTTGCCGACGATAGCATTGGCGTTTTTACTCTCTCCCATATAGGAGACCGCTCTTTGTGGTAGTTATCATCGAGAGGATGATCAAAAATTTCGTCGCCAAAGTTACATCGTTGTTTTGCTAGTTGTTCCTCACTCATAGTTATATCACCACAAGCCGGTAGGCCGGTTACCGCGCTTTTAGGTCCATTTTCCCCAAGACCATACTGTACGGTTTTAACCTGCATGTCGTACCAATTGTCCCAGAACGTAGATAATATACCACCGTGGTGTGTCATGTCCCGGTACCAGTCGGCGGCGCCTTCCCAAATGCACATGGCAGTCAGATGTGGTGGCTGGAGGGTGGCTACATGCCACTGATTTATGCCGTAGTAAGAAATGCCAAGGAGACCAACTTTGCCATTCGACCAAGACTGCCTACCTGCCCATTCAATACAATTATAAAAGTCTTTGGTTTCTCTCGGTGAGAAGGGGTCTACAAATCCTGGAGATGAGCCACATCCTCGGGAATCAACGCGGAGGCAAATATAATTATTAGGCACCCATTTTTCAGGATCCGCTAATTCCCAGGCTTGGTATATATTGCTAGAGCCTGCAGTTACATCGGGATGTAACTCAGCCATTCGTTCCCATGCTGAGGGGTAGCCTTCCTGAAAGGAGAGACCTTTTGCATATGGTCCGTAAGTTAAAATAACGGGATATTGACCATCATTTTCTGGGCGATATATATCGGCGCGGAGTTCTAACCCATCATCCATTTCAATGGGAAAGTCCCACGCTATTTTCATATTATCCTGATCTTTGAAAGTCATTTTTTCCGATCTTTTATGTTCATTCTACCTTAGAAACGCAACACGAAAAATAGAACAATTAAGAGGTATCATCAATTGAATTTAGACTCTTATAAGACCGTTTGGATAATGCTGCATACGTTCGGCACCGGTTTCTGTAATTTTTACTAAACCACCCGTCTGCACTCCGGCTTTGGCATCGTTTGTAATTATGTTGGGTTGTACCACGAGCGTCATATTCTTTTCAAATTTAAAATTGGGTACTGGACCTGCAGGGCGACTTGCACAGCCTAAGACGGGTGCTAAATATCCCCCTCCATAGCCGTGCGTTAAGTCATCCCAGATTGAGAAACCGGCTTCCTCAATCACGGAGGATAATTCAAATATCTCTTCAGCTGTACAGCCTGGTCTAAGGGCAGTTTCAATTTTTGTTCGCACTTGTTCGGCGACTTCATGCAACTCTTGATAAAGAGGTGTGGGTGGTTCTTGGACCGCGATGGTTCGCAAAACCTGACCAGGATAATTCCAGAAATGTGATGTAATCTCGGTCACTAATACATCTCCCCTTTCTATTTTTCTTGTTGACGGAAACTGAGGGGGAACGCAGCAATCTGGATCTTCCATTGATGTTACACCCATAAACTCAATAACATGGGCACCTCCATGGGGAAGATAAGCTGCCTGTGTTTTGGCGGATAGTTCTCTTTCAGTTATGCCCGGCTCAACATTTGTTATCATTGCATCAAGAGCCATGTCTGAAAATAAGGCGCCAATGCGCATCCAATTAATTTCTTCCTCTGATTTAACAAGGCGCAAGTGATTATAAACTGGATTAAAGTCTATTATTTCATCCACATTCTCGGCTGCGGTTTTTTGTTCATTAGGTGATAAGCGTCCAATTACACCCAAACGCTTGATCGACGGGTGTATTTTTTTAAGTGAATCTCTAACAACTTCCAAAGGCTTGCGCTCCCCCCAAGTTATTTCAGCCTCAGTTACCATTTTCCTGGCGTGGGGGAGGTGGTTATAGTGTTCGACAACAACATGCACAGGTTTATTAGGAACAATAATAGTAATTGTAGCTGTCGTTGCTGGCCAATTGGTCAGCCAATGGACAGCAGATCCTGTAAAAAGGAACTCCGCGGCGATTACAGCATCTACGTTTTGGCTAATCATCTCAGCCATTAAACGATTTCGGCGCTGTAGCAATTCATCAACAGAGAATTTTGGGTAGGGTGCATCGAGTATTGTGCGTTCATGATTGCTGAGTTGATGGATCCCTATATTATTTTTTTGCATATTAACTCTCTTGAAATTTAGGTTGAATTTGAATAATTTCCTTAAATGGTTAAAGCTTGTATTGGCATCACGCTGTCGGCCATCCAACTGCCATTAAAAAGATTACCGGTTTGTTTCGATAGCCTGAAACGATATCCTAATGTTTTCCCGCGAGCAGAAATTAATATCACGTCAATACTCGCGTTAAGACCCTCCACATTATATTTTTCATATACTGCCTTACGATGATTGATCATTGGACTATAGGTTTTACTTCTGATCATGATATTAAACCGCTCTAGCGGACCAGTATGTTGTTTATTTGCGGGCGATGAAAAATTGAAAGTTACGACGACACCTCTATTTTTTGTTGGCGTGTCATTATTCTTGAGTGCATTCATGACGATTTGAACAACATCTTTTGCAGATAATGATGGGTGGGGCTTAGTTCGACTTAAATCGCCAGCAAAGGCGTGGCCAATGTACGCAAAAATTATAAGAAAAAAAATAAGATTCATATTGTGTTTTAAGAATCTATTGGATTCCTGATAGAATTTGCTAGTTTTGTCATGATTAACTTCACTCCCAGTTTTAATTATTTCCGCCTTCTCAAAAATCTTCAACACTTTTGATTTATCTCTCTTAATAATAGTTTGGCCAGAAAAAGGAGAACACCTCGGTGGTGTTCCCCTTCCTGATTGGGCTATTGATTGCCCTGGTTTCAAAACCTCCTACTAACTGTGACAGAAAAGGCTGCTCCTCTGCCTCAAGTCAGTGATTCGGCTAATCAAATTAGCTTCCAAATCAAATGACATTGGATCACCTCCTTTCGTTGTTGAATTCTACTCAATTATAATTTTAAATTGATCGAAATGGAAGCCGCTTTAGTTGTAAAACCCAAAAAGTTGGATAAAACTAGTAATTTCTGTGCAGGGATATGCACCTAAATAATTGGAGGGAGATGTGAATAAGCAGGAGGAGGCTGAAGCTCTATCGGTTGAAAGTGACGAAGAGCGAGACGCACAAATATATAAAGCTGGGTTTATTCCAGGTTGGATTGGAGAAGGTGGCTTGAAGCCTGAACCGGTACATGAATTCAATGCCTGCAGATGGAGTTGGGAAAAGGGCAAGGATTTGTTGGGTGCAGCGGCAAGAAGTATTGACCCGCGTGTAGCTGAGCGGCGCAACATTCGAATGGCAAATGATGCTAATGAGAAACGTACTAGTTTAAATTCAATCCATGCATCCTACCAAATGGTTGCACCACATGAATTCGCGCGGGCTCACAGACATACAGTGAATGCGGGACGTTTCATTATAGAAAGCGACGGCGCCTTTACGACATTAAATGGTGAAAAAGTTTACATGGAGGCAAATGACATAATATTGACGCCGAATTGGGTATGGCATGGACTTGGCAATGATAGCGAAAAATTGCCTGCCTTTTGGATAGATTTTCTTGATGATCCACTTGTATCCAATCTTAAGACTATATTTTTTGAAGTTCGTGACGAAGATTACCAGTCCATGGAAACAATTGAGGAATCCCCATTTCATATAAAATGGTCTGATGTAGAAAAATTGTTAACCTCTGCAGCGCCAAGGGCCGATGGGCGATATGGTTGTCGCATAAAATTGGATACGCCTTCAATACCGTCGATGGATCTTTATATGGAACGTTTTGAAAGCAAGATGAGAACAAGAGAGATAAAGTCGACCGCAAACCATATCTTTGTCTGTGCAGAAGGATCCGGCAGTACGGAGGTTGAAGGATCTTCTTTTGGGTGGGAAAGGGGTGATGTTGTTGCTGTTCCTTCCTGGAAATCGTTTTTGCACCAAACTTTTGGAAAGGCAACTCTCCTAGAGATCACAGATCAACCTTTGATTGAAATGCTGGGATGGTATCGAACGTTTGAGAAAAGTTCTACAGATTAACAGGACGCTTGGGAAAGTTTTCTCGACTTAACTTAAGAAAATCTAGGATTTAGATTGATTATATAATACTCTTTACGCAAGTTTCTTCTATAACAGTAACAGACACGATAATGGGGAGTTAGAAATAATGGGAAACGCAATTTATACGCCAACTAAAGAAGAAATTGAGGCAAGGGTAAGCCGTTTTTCTGAGCTAAAACCGATGTCGACGGCAGATGACTTGGCCTGGGTAGGTCTCGATGCCATGGATGTCTTTTATGCAAGAAAATTGATGCCGGTTATTTTAGATGATACTAAAAACCCTTTTGGTAACCAGGCGCCCATTATAGGCGCGGCAGGTTCAACCATGTTTGTCTCTATTATGCCCCCCGGTCAAGGTCCTTGTCTTCACTCACATAATGGCACCTTTGAGACTTTCATGGTTCTTGAAGGGACAATTGAATATCATAT
>CAZXSC010000113.1:0-9149 GCA_964643045.1 uncultured Rhodospirillaceae bacterium | reverse complement strand
ATGGTGATCCTAGGAGGACTAACACGTTTAACTCACTCTGGATTATCAATGGTAGACTGGCGCCCTATGACTGGCTGGTTGCCACCTTTGAACTTTAGTGAATGGCAGACTGTTTTTGATGTTTATAAAGGCACACCAGAATATAAGGAAATAAATGCCGGAATGTCTCTAGAAGGGTTTAAGACAATATTTTGGCTTGAATACACTCACCGTTTATGGGGACGTGTCATTGGTATTGTATTTATTTTCCCACTAGTTTTCTTTTTGATTAAAGGATGGATAGGTCGAGGTTTATTTCGGAGGCTGATTTTAGTATTTGCAATGGGAGTACTCCAGGGAGTGCTTGGCTGGTACATGGTCAAAAGCGGTTTGATGGATAGACCAGATGTGAGTCAGTACCGACTGGTGGCACACCTTTCTGCAGCCATTGTTATTTACAGTTATATGTTCTGGTTGGCTATGTCCTTGGTAAAGGCAGGATGCAAAATTGAGGAGCCTTCGTCACCTAAACTATTTGTGGCAACGATAATGGCCATGTTATGGGTTTTTTTGACCATAGTTTCTGGAGGTTTTGTTGCTGGGATAGATGCGGGCCTCACTTACAATACTTTTCCGATGATGGATGGTGATTTTGTACCTGAGGGGTTATGGGATCGAGACCCCTGGTTCATTAATTTTTTTGAAAATGTCACAACTGTACAATTTAATCATCGAATATTAGCAGAAACGACTTTTATATTGATAACTGGAATTTGGTTGGCTTCTCGAAAGAGTACAGTATCATCTTCTGTACGAACACCCTTCGATTTGATGTTTATCATGGTATTTGTGCAGGTAGCTTTAGGGATTATAACATTGGTTCTTGTTCTCCCAGTATTTGTTGCATCATTGCACCAAATTGGTGCTCTTGTGCTTTTGACTTTATCACTTTGGGCTGTTCATGCATTAAAGGGCCCATCTAATTTTGGCTCAGAAATATTAAATAGACGGGGAGAGTAAAAACTCGTGGGGAAGAATTGGGTTTCAAGCACTTTAGCTACTGTATTGGTGGTAATTGGATTATTTATCGGTCTTTCCAATGCTCTGACAGGTTGTTCCCGTGGTACGTCGATGGCACGGGTCGTAGATGGGCTGAGATCACCTTTCACCATCCTACAGGAAGAGTCAGTTGATCACAAAAGGTTCAAGAAGAGTTTCCGTCAGATGGCCGCCATGGACGGATTTCGATCAACCCAACTCAGACATTTTTTTGATGCATATGATAGAGTCCGAACAGAATATGTGAATAAAATTGATGATAAATTTCTAATGGATTTGGCCATCAAAGGGGTGGAACAAGCGAAAGGGGATCCCGGTAAAATACCTTCTGTGAAGGTGATTGAGTCCGCCCTTGATACCATGGTCAGTTCATTAGATCCGCATTCCAGTTACATGAATCCACGTGAGTATAGAGATTCACAAGCGACAACCAGTGGTCAATTTGGCGGTTTAGGTATCGAAATTAAGATGACTGATGGTTTTATTGAAATCATTTCACCCATGGCTGATACTCCGGCGTTTCGAGCTGGATTGAAATCTGGAGATTTCATTACGCATGTTGATGGGATATCAATAAAGGAGATGAGTTTGGGGAGTGCTGTCCGGCGTTTAAGAGGTAGACCAGGTAGCGATGTGAAAATTACTATACTTCGCTCTGATGTAGGAAGTTTCTTTGTTACACTGACACGTGCGATTATTAGAGTCCAGCCAGTTAAGTCACGCATCGAGGGCAATATTGGTGTGTTGCGCATTACTCATTTCAATGTACGCACTCTTGAAACTATGGAACATGCTATCCAAGAAATTCGTTCTAAGTTAGGTGCTAGGTTAAAAGGCTTAGTTATCGACTTACGAAATAATCCTGGCGGCCTTCTAAATCAGTCAGTAGATATAGCGGACGCTTTTTTGAATAGTGGGAAGATTGTTTCTGTTAGAGACCGTGATGGTGAAGTGCGTGGTTTTGAAGCCCAGTATGGTGATATTATTAATGGCTTGCCAATAGTCATTTTGATTAATCGTGGATCCGCATCAGCTTCTGAAATTGTGGCTGGGGCGTTACAAGACCATCGACGGGCAACTCTTATGGGCATGCGATCATTTGGCAAGGGGTCGGTGCAGACAATTACCCCCCTCTATTGGGACGGTGCGCTTAGGTTGACAACTGCGCTTTATTATTTACCCACAGGCCGAACAATTCAAGGTGCCGGTGTCAATCCTGACTTAATAATATCAGATAAAAAAGCAAGCGAGGGTAAGCGCGAAGTAGATCTGCCTAATGCATTAATTATGCCTAATCATATTGCAAGTGTAAAAGTGGGTCGCCAATTGAATCTCGACTGGTGTCCCGCAGCAGGAAATAGAAAAGAAGACAAATTACTCGGTTGTGCGGTTATGTTTTTAGACTCGGGTTCCAAGGAAAATTTTTTTGCTCTGCTAATCGCTCGTAAAAATCTTTGATTCGAATAAATAACATTTCTATGCCATAGCAGTGTTCGTTCCATTATGAAGTGATTGACAGAATTTAGGATGCAATTAACATGTTAATCAATAAAATTGTTGTCTAACCAACAGGAGAAGAGTGTGCCTGAAATGAAAGGCGCTGAAGCGCTGGCTGAATCGTTAAAACAATATAAAATTGACACAATTTTTACAGTTCCGGGGGTTCAGCTAGATAATTTCTTTGATGTTCTCTACGACTATCAGAATGATTTTAGAATAATTCATTGCCGCCATGAACAGGCTACAGCCTATATGGCATTTGGTTATGCCCAATCTACTGGTAAAGTAGGAACGAATCTTATAGTTCCTGGTCCGGGTGTTCTTAATGCTGGAGCTGGGTTGGCGACGGCACACGCATGTAGTGCTTCCGTTCTTTGCATTGCAGGTCAAATTCCATCTCATACTATTGGGAAGGGGACGGGGATGTTGCATGAGTTGGATGACCAACCGGGAGCTGTCGTATCTGTGACTAAATGGCAGGGACGGGCTGAGAGCCCTGCTGAGACACCAGGCCTCATCCGAGAGGCCTTTAAGCAACTCCAAACGGGCCGGCGTCAACCCGTCCTATTTGAGATGGCTCCAGATATAATGAGCAAAAGGGGAAAAGTAGAGCTTCTTAGCCCCATAATTAATTTTTCTGATTACGAGATTGAACCCGATCCTTCTTTGTTGGAGCAGGCTGCGGTGCTTTTAGGTCGCGCAAAGAATCCTGCTATTTTTTCGGGCGGGGGAGTGTTTGGGGCTGAAGAGGTTTTGTTGGCTTTGGCTGAAAAGATACAGGCGCCCGTCATCATGTCACAAAATGGGCAAGGTGTTGTGGATCAGCGCCATTATCTTGGGCAAACTCAGGTTGCTGGCCAAGAGATGTGGAAAGATTTTGACGTTGTTCTGGCGGTCGGAACCAGGTTTCAACCGCCGATGTTGATGTGGAAAGAATTCGAAGAGAAAAAGCTAATTCGTGTTGACACCGATTCTCGTCGAGCTGAGGACCCTTGGATGGCAGATGTGCATATCACGGCGACTGCTAGAAAATCTTTAGAAGGGATATTTGATAAAGTTGGTAGGCACAATAGAAAACGCCCATTACGTGAGGATGAGTTTAATGTTTTCAAAAAAGCTGCCTTTAGGAAATTTTCCCAAGGGGAGCCCCAGGCAAGTTATGGTAATGTTATTCGTGATGTCCTTCCTGATGATGGTATCATTTGTTTTGGCGTAACTCAAATGGGATTTTATTCATGGTTTGGATTTCCAACCTATTTTCCCCGTACGAATATTCAACCTGGCTATCAAGGAACGCTCGGTTATGCATTTCCAACGGGTTTGGGCGCACAAGTTGCGCACCCTGAAAAAAAGGTTGTTGCTGTTACTGGTGACGGTGGTTTTCTGTTTAATGTCCAAGAAATGGCAACAGCGGTGCTTCATAAAATTCCACTTGTAACGGTCTTGTTTAATGACAATTGCTTTGGAAACGTTAAACGCAATCAGAAAGAGCGTTATAAAGAGCGCTACATTTGCAGTGATTTGCTTAACCCTGATTTTATGAAGCTCGCTGAAAGTTTTGGTATGGCGGGATTACGTGTTAATTCTCCAGAAGGTCTAAAAGCTGCTTTGGAAAAAGCCTTCTCTGAAGGTGGCCCAGTATTGATTGAGGTTGAGGTTGGTGAAATGGCTTCTCTATGGCCTTATATGCCACTTAAAATTATTAAATCTAATCTACCTACTGATTAATGAAGCTTTAATCTTTGATACCGCGTCAAAAATTTGAAAAAGAAATTAATTTTCACTTAAATATTCGTTTGGAGGAAAAAGAAACGTGCGCATAATTGCTTTTAGATATAATGGCATTGACAGCCTCGGAGTTATGATTGATGAAAAAGGATTCGCATCTCTTTCCATTATTGCTCCTAATTTACCACAGTCGATGATCGAGCTTTTGAATATTGAAGATTGGCAATCACAAATAGAAGCTTGTGTCAGAGGGAGGTCTTCTGATCTTTCAATCGATGATGTAAAATTATTGCCTCTGGTTCCCGATACGCCTGTCGTTTGGTGTGTTGGAGTAAATTACAAGGAACACCAAGATGAAACTGGAAGAGGCGCTCAAGAAGAGCCTATGTTTTTCATCCGAATAAACCACGGTTTGATCGGGCCATATGATCCTATTATTCGCCCAAATATATCGGACAAGCTTGATTTTGAAGGCGAATTGGCCGTTATTATTGGCAAAGGTGGCCGCCATATTACTAAAGAAAAAGCTCATGAGCATATTGCGGGTTATACCATCTTTAATGATGGCTCTATCCGAGATTGGCAGCGTCATACTATTCAATTTTGCCCAGGCAAGAATTTTGAAGGTACAGGCCCGTTGGGCCCTTGGATGATGACGCCGGATGAATTCGGAGATCCCTATGCCCAATCATTGACCACGCGTCTCAATGGTGAGCAAGTTCAGCACACGAGTATATCTAATATGGATCATAAAATTGACAAACAAATCGAATATTTGTCAACCATTCATACGTTGCGTCCGGGTGACGTAATAAGCACTGGTACCCCTGGTGGGGTGGGGTCACGTCGCGAACCGCCTCTTTGGATGAAGCCGGGAGATATCGTATCCGTTGAGATTACTGGGCTTGGTGTTATTGAGAATAGGATTGATCAAGAAAGCTAACACTTTACGTTTTTTGATAATTTAATCGTAAACACACATTGAGTTCTAATTTTTCAATAAATTGTCCGGCCCAACAAATGGTTTTGTCATCGGTATTGACGGCTTCGCCTTGTGGTCATAGCCTAGCGATTTGTTGAACTACCCTAGGATAACGCCGGTTATGCCAAAAACGGTACATACTTTTTTGCCTTCAGTAGACACTATTTTACGATTAAACACTGTGTCTGTATTGATCAATCAATATGGAAAGGCTCTGGTGACCGAGGGGATCCGGTGGGTTATAGATGATATTCGTGCAAAGATTCCTGAGTTAGGTGACAAGGTATTACCTCTTTTAGAAGGATCAGTAATCGCGATTGAAGTGGAACAGTACTTAAAGGCGTTGAGTAAGCCCTCGCTGCAGGAGGTATTTAACTTAACTGGAACTATTTTGCATACGAATTTAGGGCGGGCCGTTTTGGCCCCAGAAGCAATTGATTCTATGGTCAAAGTTGCAAGTGGAGCCTCGAATCTGGAATATAACGTTGAAAGTGGCAAACGCGGTGATCGAGATAATCATCTGGAAAAATTACTATGTAAATTAACAGGAGCTGAGGCCGCTACAGTTGTAAATAATAACGCCGCTGCGGTTCTCTTGGTTTTGAATACGTTGGGGCGGCGAAAAGAGGTTATCGTTTCCAGAGGCGAGTTAATCGAAATTGGCGGCGCATTTCGCATCCCTGATATAATGGGGCGAGCAGGTTGTAAACTGGTTGAAGTAGGTACCACTAATCGCACTCACCTCAATGATTACGCAGATGTAATTTCAAGGAAGACCGGATGTATGATGAAAGTACACACCAGTAATTATATAGTACAAGGCTTTACTTCGGATGTTTCAGCGAAAGAATTGCATGAATTATCCCAGGCCCGCGGGATCCCTTTTGTTGAAGATCTAGGGAGTGGCTCGTTGATTGATCTTACCAGGTTTGGTTTACCATACGAGCCAATGGTCCTCGATGTTATAAAGGGAGGTGTGGACGTTGCGATGTTTAGCGGCGATAAGCTTTTAGGCGGACCTCAGGCGGGTTTAATTGTTGGCCGGAAGGATTTGATAGCCAAGATCAAAAAAAATCCGATGAAAAGGGCTATGCGCCTTGATAAAATAACAATAGCAGCCCTCGCAGCAACGCTGCAACTTTACCTTGATCCTGATAGTGTTGCGGACCGCGTGCCGACCCTTAGGCTCCTAACAAGGAAAGTTGAGGATTTACAGGATATAGCGGAGCGAGTTATCGAGAAGTTAACCACCACATTTGGTGAATCAGCCAAAGTAAATAAAATAGACTGTCATAGCCAGATTGGAAGCGGATCTCTTCCGGTAGACCGCTTGCCAAGCGTAGGCCTTTCAATATCTCCGGCGAGTGGTAAGCCAGGTGGAAGACTTAAAAAATATGCCGAAGCATTTAGATCTCTACCTATTCCAGTTATTGGCCGTATTCAAGATGATGCATTTATTCTTGATTTACGTTGTCTCGAAGATGAGGAAGGGTTTCTCTCCCAGCTAAGTGATCTCAAGATATGATTATTGCAACCGCCGGTCATATCGACCATGGAAAGTCGTCTTTGGTCAAAGCAATAACTGGTATTGATACTGACCGGTTGCCGGAAGAAAAGAAGCGCGGTCTGTCAATTGATCTGGGATTTGCCTATCAACTAATAGAAAATGGAAAGACGCTCGGCTTTGTTGATGTTCCTGGTCATGAAAGATTTGTTAAAAACATGTTGGCTGGTGTGACAGGTATTGATTATGCGATGTTGATCATTGCAGCAGATGATGGGCCTATGCCACAAACCGTTGAGCATTTGGCTATTTTGGATTTGTTGGGAGTTTCAGAAGGCGTCGTTGTTTTGACGAAAATTGACCGAGCAAGCGATGAGCGTCTTAAGGACGTTCGTGAGGAGATCAAAACAACGCTTGCAGGCAGCTGCTTTGAAAATAGTGATGTATTACCGGTCTCGACTGTAACCGGTGATGGAGTGACGGCGATTTGTGAGCATTTGACAACAATGTCGGAACTATTGGGGGACCGAATTGTTGAGGGAAACTTTCGCCTTGCTATTGATCGATCTTTTACGGTACCGGGTGCAGGGTTAATTGTAACTGGAAGTGTATTTTCAGGGAAGGTGAGTGTAGGGGAGAATCTCATATTATCACCTCAGGGAACGCATGTCCGAGTCCGAGGCATTCATGCCCAAAACAAAGAAGCTGAAACCGGCGTGGCGGGCCAGAGGTGTGCGGTAAATATAACAGGCGGTCAATTAAGTAGAACTGATATACATCGGGGAGGTTGGCTTTTAGCGAAAGAAGTTCACAGTCCTGTTCCCCGCTTCGATGCGCGTCTTAGAGTTTTATCCAGCGAGGTACGTCCACTTGCCCATTGGACACCTGTTCATGTGCATGTTGGCGCCGTAGAAGTTCCTGGTCGAGTAGCCATTTTGGAAAACAAAATAATAGAATCAGGCAAAACTGGCTTAGTTCAGATTGTCCTTGATCGGCGTATTGGAGCATTAAAGGGAGACAATTTTATCATACGGGACCAGTCAGCCCAACGAACAATTGGCGGTGGTAAGATAATAGACCCGTTCAGCCCATCTCGCGGTCGTGCCAAAACAGAGCGCATTAAATTATTAAAGGCTATGGAACTGGATCCGGTGCACGTGTCTTTGGTTGAATTATTGGTTCAATCACCACTGGGGCTGAACCTATCAAATTTTATTAAGGCTTGGAATTTAACAGAAGACGATCAGCACCGGCTTTTTTGCAATGTTGATTTGATCAAAGTGGGAAATGGAGAGAGATTAACGGCTTTAGCCCCCGAGCATTTTCAGAACATAGGATCGGTGGTTTTAAATGTCTTGGAGGATTGGCATTTAAAGAACCCGGATAAACCGGGCCCCGGTATTGACGCTCTGCATAGCGCTTTATCAATGCGTATTCCATCAGGTGTTTTTGAGGGAGTTTTGGCGAACCTTGTTAAAGAAAAGAAGATCGTACATCTAGGTGCTGGTTACTGTTTACCTGGTTTTGAATCTAAACTTAGTGGCAAGGATGAAGAAATCTGGAAGCAGATTTTGCCAATTCTAGAAAATGGCTACACAAAGCCTCCGGTTATCCATGCTTTAGCGGAGTTAATTAAAACGGATCCACGCACTCTAGAAAAATTTCTCATCCGTTCGGCCAAACTCGGGCTTGTGTTTCAAGTAGCCAAAAACCGTTTTTTATTGCCTGAGGCACTTCTTGAACTTGCGTCTATTGTGGAAGGTCTCGGGGCAAATGATAAGACGTTTGAGGTTAAGGAATTTCGAGATCGTAGCGGGATCGGGCGTAATCTTGCCGTTGAAGTACTTGAATTTTTTGATAAATCCGGGCTGACGTGGAGAAAGGGTGATACGCGAAAAACTTTAAAGCCGGTTTCAGATGTGTTTGGTTAAATATGTGGAGCAGAAAGTTTACCTGAACCGCGTTGAGGGAACTTTGTAAGTGAAAAATTTTGCATATGGCAGGCCTGAGTTATTACAACCGCTTTCCATAATACGCCGCCCATTATTGCCAAAAAGCCACCAATTTGCGCAAGTAATGCCGATGAGATTAGATTTAAGAAAATAGCCCCAAAAATCAGGAGGGGGAGGATATGCCCAATAGCGTATAATTTGGGGCTCATTCTGCGTAAAATTTTACGGTCAATTGGGCCTATACCCCAGGTGGGAGCATTTCTGAGATAACGTCGCCATAGAAACGAATTCATCAATATGAGAAGAATTATTACGGGAGGAATAAGAGACGTGGCCGGCATTTGCTCGTTCCCGTGGAGTACAATCAATATATAAAGCCCAGCACCTTCAAGTAAGCCGCTTGCAATTAGCATTAGGGGCATTTGGCTGACCCGCCATGATGGAA
>CAZXSC010000112.1:0-9310 GCA_964643045.1 uncultured Rhodospirillaceae bacterium | reverse complement strand
GCACGCTTGCCATGGTGGTCTTTCTTGGGACCCGCCTCTGGGAACAAGCAACTCGTTACATGGAACGCTTCGTGGTCAGCGAGGGACAGGAGTGGCCGTTGGCGCCCATCGTGTTCGTGTTCGTCGGTTTGTTGGCCATCACCGCCTGGGTGTTCGCTCTAGTCATTCTCGCCGAGTTGCGCAAAGCTAGTCGCACCAACGAACCCTCGGAGCCATCGACATGATCGCGGTCCTGATTGGCATTGTCGCGCTACTGGTGGTGGGCGGATTTGGTTTCCCGCTCGGCCTGTCGCTGATGATTATCGGCTATTTCGGCTTTGGTGTGATGCATCCCAAAGGGCTGGATGCAGCTGGCACCGTGGCCGGTCAGCAGGTCCTCGAGCTTGCTCTCAATTTTCAGTTCGCAGTGCTACCGCTGTTCCTTTTGATGGGGGTCTTCGTAAACCGCTCGGGTATTTCCGAAGACCTCTATGACGCCGCGAATAAGTGGCTCGGCCACCTGAAGGGTGGCTTGGCTGTTTCCACCGTTGCCGCTTGCGGCGGCTTCGCTGCCGTCTCCGGTTCGTCGGTGGCCACCGCTGCCACGATGGCTCGAGTTGCCGTGCCCTCAATGCGTAAGTACAAATATAACGATGCTTTTTCGGCTGGCACTGTTGCTGCCGGTGGGACCATGGGCATTTTGATTCCGCCATCCGCTGCCTTGATCATCTACGGTCTAATCGCCGAGGTCGATATTGCCCTTTTATTCGTTGCCGGTATTGTGCCCGGGTTGATCACCATCGCCGCCTATATGCTAGTGATCCAACTGGTCTGCGCCGTCAAACCCGACTGGGGTCCTCCGGGCGAACGGTTCTCATGGCGCGAGAGGCTCACCAGCCTTTACAAGGTCTGGGGTATCATTTTTCTTTTCTTCTTGATTATGGGTGGCATCTTTTTCGGCGTGTTTACGCCGTCCGAGGCGGGGGGGGTAGGTGCTACTGGTGCGCTGGTCTTTGCTATCGCCCGTGGCCGCATGAATTGGCGTGTTTTTTTCGATTCGCTGCTAGAAGCAGGCAAGACCACGGCGATAATTTTTACAGTCGCTTTTGGTGCGCTGATGCTCAATCAGTTCGTCAATATCTCCGGCGCTCCAGAGGATGTGCTCAGTTTCATCCAAAGTCTGGATATCTCACCCTGGATGGTTTTAGTGGTCGTTCTTTGCTGCTATTTGGTCCTTGGAATGTTCATAGAGGGTATGGCTATGATCTTTCTTACCGTACCAATATTTGTCCCACTCATCGTCGGCCTTGGTCTGCCGATCGAACCGGACCTCGTCCTGGTTTGGTTTGGTATTGTAATGGTTATGATGGTCGAGATTAGTTTAATCACGCCACCCATCGGTATGAACGTCTTCGTAATCAGCTCGATGCTACCGGACGTCAGCCTCAAACAAGTCTTCCAGGGAATCGTTCCTTTTTTTTTCGCTGATGTTGGTAGATTGGCGATCGTTGTCGCTTTTCCCTCCTCAGTACTATGGCTCGTGCGACTGACCGGATAGCAACCCAAAACTTTGAAAAATTTTATGTTGCCCTAAGACATCGGGGGGAGCACTCTATCGGAAAAGAATTGTATGTCTATTTCCAGTTAACGTGATACATTTATCTTTGAGTGTAAAATCCGAACAAAAACGTTTTTTTAAAATGCGATTAAACTTTTCAAGTTAGACATGAAGTAGACATAGCCAAAAAAATTATTTTCTAGGAATTTTAATATGTTAGCACTGTATCATCACGGAACATCCGTCTGCGCGGCAAAGCCTAGATTGGTTCTCGCCGAGAAGGGCATTGAATGGGAAAGCAGGCATATCGATATCCTCGCCAATGAGCAATTTGCGCCAGAATACCTAACTCTAAACCCAGAAGGCGTGGTGCCAACTCTGGATCATGACGGTCAGGTGATCCGTGAATCAACGCTCATTTGCGAATATCTGAATATGGTTTTTCCTGAAACGCCGCTAGTGCCTGACGATGCGTTCGGCCGTTACGAGATGCGCCTCTGGACCATGAGGATGGACAAGGATCATCCCATGAATGTCGGGCCTCTCACCTTCGCCATTTCCCACCGGCATAGAATTTTAGAGCTTGGTGAAGAGGCGGTCGAAAATTATATTAATTCCATGGGACCCGAACAGGTCGAGCGACGGCAACGCCAGTTGTCGTCCGATATCGAGGCTCCTTTGCCAAAGGCAGGGCTTAAGATGTGCGATAAGTTATTGAGCGATATGGAGGCGACCCTAGGCGAGCGATCTTGGCTTGCCGGAAAAGAATTTTCACTAGCCGATATTGGGGTCATTCCTTACATCAACCGTTTGGACATGCTGCAGCTATCGGGCATGTGGACGGAAGGACGACCGCAAGTAACCGACTGGTTTGGAAGGGTTAAGGACCGTGCCAGCTTTATGCCGGCCATGTTCGAGTTCGTGCCCCCACCTTTGGCGGTCTGGATGAGGGAAAAGGGGGCCGAAGCTTGGCCTAAAGTGAAGTCCATTCTTGAAGACTCTTGAGAAGCCGGCGTTCAACTCATAGGCCGAATATGATGTAGAGCCGCCACCAAGTTTTGAACTCGGGACCTTCGGATTAGAAATGTAACTCACAGTCACTATTATAGCTATTTTGCTTACATACCCAAGCGTTTGACCCTCGGTTTATGGAAGGCCAGACACAAAAAAAACGTCTAGAGATTCGTCTAGAGGCTTTTAAATTTTTTAGGAAAAGGCTGTAAGTTATTGAAAAGGTTGGTGACCCCGGCAGGACTCGAACCTGCGACATTCGGTTTAGAAAACCGATGCTCTATCCAGCTGAGCTACGGGGCCACGTGCTCTCCATTTAGTTTACTTTTGTAAAACGAAAATTATCTGCGTATGACTTAGGTTGTTGCTGACGAATCTTAGGTTCATGCAACCCGTATAGTATTCCATTACGTTCCGCAAATCTAATCGCTTCTTCTTTATTCCTAAATTTCAACTTAACTTGGCTTCGCATATCACCAGAACAAGACCACCCCATAAACGTGTTACTCTTCTTTTGTTTCTCTGGCTCAAACTCTAATATCCATAATTTTCTATTGGCTTCTCCAGACTGCATAGCACTTTTTGTCGGTTGAAAAATACGAGCCACCATTATTACATCCTTTGCCAATGCCCTTCATTTTATACATGCACCTTATGCATGCACCGAAAAGGCCTAGTCCATCATAACAATTGTGAACTTAATTGAAAATGGAAATTCATTTATTGTTTTTGATCGAAATTAGTTGCTACAATTGTTTTACCTTGAAAGGAAGAAAAACGAATGTATGGCTCTAAAGGCAAAATAGGGGTAATTGTTCCTTCTCTAAACAACACCTTGGAACCAGAACTCAATCAAATGGTTCCTCGCGAAGTTGCAATTTACGCCACAAGGTTACCGCTGGAACGCGGGATGCCTGCTGATTTAAAAGCAATGGCCAAAGAAGTTGAATCTGCAGGTCGATTGTTGAGGCACGCAGACGTTGATGTGATAGCATATTGTTGCACATCCGGTAGTTTGATTGAAGGCTCTGATTGGGATGAGGCTCTTTCTCAGCGCATTCAAAAAGTAACTGATCTACCGGTCACAACCACTGCTACATCAGTTATTAGAGCAATGAAAAAATTGCAACTAAAGACTGTCTCTGTCGCAACACCGTATATTGATAAAGTAAATGAAATTGAACGTCAGTTTATTGAGGCCCATGGAATACACGTGACAAATATTGCGGGATTGAATTTTGTCACAGGTACCGAATTGCATGAATTAGATCAAAATCAAGCAAAAGTTTTTTGTCGTGACACAGCGAATAACGATTCGGATGGTCTGTTTATCTCTTGTACCGATTTTGCGGCGATCAACTTTGTCGGATCCTTAGAAGAAGAGCTAAACAGGCCAGTATTTACTAGTAACACTGCAACGCTATGGGACGTAATGCGAATTATTAAGAGTGATCAAAAAATTAACGGCTTTGGCCGTTTGTTTTCAAGCCTTTGACTTGATGGTCTAAAATTAAAGTATCCAAGCATTGAGCGAAAACTAACGATAACAGATTTCAGTTTTCCATCATATTCTGTAATACTTCAACTGCCTTAATGTGATTCGCTACAATTTCGGCAACGTAATCCCTGGCAGAATTAGTATCCTTATTTCTCAATAATTTACCCGGACGTTCCGGTGCCCGGCCAAAACCACACGGCGCAGCAAGCCCAAATTCTGGTAAATATTTTTTAATGCACTCCATTTGAGATTCAAGACCTCCCAGACCGTGCATGTGGTGTATCACTCCCACATAAGCCCGCGCCCCTTTTACATCAATCTCTTCTAGCGGACGGAAGAACTTAGCATCTGCTGCTGCAAGAGTAGGAAAATGAACAAACTCCACCTCTCTTTGACTGGCTTCAACCACAGCATTTAAAAGGAGAACCGTACCCTGCACATCTGGTGGCTGACGACTTGGCCATCCATCCAAGGTGCCATAACAAGAGTGATAACCAACCGCTACATCTCTTGGTATGGCCGTACAGATTTCAGTAGCTGGACGAGCGACACGCTTGGCTTCAGCCTTTGCACCTGCCAAGTCCCCCATTCCTAGTAAATCTTCAATCAGCCTGTTTTCAATCGCCATATCCCATTGGATAGCAAGCTCGGTTGGCGGAATATGCCGTACCATCTCCGTAACTTCAGCGACAAGTGCCTTGGTAAAACCTGGCACCACTTTTTCCAGATCATCTCGACCTGGAATAAAAGATGCCAGGCAGGAATAAGTCAACGGAATGCAGACCTGAAATCGCATATGATCTGGAATGAGCCCTTCTTTTTTTAAATTCCGGAAAACATAGTAAGAATTGATAGCGTCCCGGGTGTAGCCAAGGCGCCACCCCGGATCGCCAAAACGAACCTCATCAATACCTGGCTTCACTCTGAATTGGTATTGATCGTGATTGCCTTGAGGCCGCCAGGTTTCCACTCCGTTTTCGTCCGGATCGGGATAACGAATGGTCTCCATCTCACGATGGCCATTAAGCACCCGGTGACCAACCCCATCTATCCAGTAACGTCGATCACCAATCTCACCATCCGGTAAATAAGCCAACCATTCTCCCAAAGCCGGTCCGAATGCCCGGAAAACTTCCTCGGACGTATCTAACGGTATACTTCCCACAAGCAATAAATCGTTTTTCATTTCAGTTTCCTTATATCCTCTGACCGACCTTGATCCCCTAATAGATGACCGAATGGTCATTATGTTAACGCGGTAAAATTTGACATTACAATATTCCCTATTATGAGAAGAAGTATATGATGAAAATTAATTTTGTATACTCGATACAAATTTGAGTAATATCAATTTTCTTTAAATGATAAAGGAACTGGTTGGATGATCATCTGCCTTATCGAATTTGAAACAATTACTGGGATGGAAAACGAACAAAAGCAGTGGCTGGAAAATTTAATGCCTATTGCAGAGAAAATGCCAGGCTTTAAAGGAAAGGAAAGCTATGCCCATATCTCCGATGACGGCCGGATCAGCACAATTTCCTACTGGGAAGATGAAGATTCCCTTAGGACATGGACCCGAGAACCCCATCATAAAAAAGCCATGAAAGCAGGGCGAGAGAGAATATTTTCGCGCTATGAAATTCGGATATGCTCGGAACTTCGTCATTACGCATTCAAACTTGACCATTAACCAAAATTTTATTCTCAGCCAAGTGGTTATCAGTCTAACTACCTAATTTGCACGTTTCGAACCTGGGTCATTGCAAGATTCTTTATTCTCACAGGATAAATTTCGATGAATTATGCTAGCAAGCGTTCTATACCCCTCTTTCATTAAGGTGTAGCAGATGATTAGATCAATGGATATATCCATCTCGGCTCGAAATTTCATGAACTGCACGGCGAGTGTTTAAGATTTTACTCAGCGACTCAAAAGTTGTACGACAGATTTGCATACGCGCAACGTCACTTATTTAAGAATAATTTGCGACAGAACTATGCCAGTAATTATGGGTCAGAGAATGGTGAATGGGTAGCAACCCTGATAATTTTTTTTGAAATAAGTTTTTTAAGCCCAGATCCAATACTCGATTTTCTGCATTCCCAGTATTATTTGTCCCAGAGATTCTTGACCAAAATTCCAACATCATCTTCTATGGCCTGCGCTACGTCGAGACACTGATTATCGTGAAAGCGTCGCCCTATTAACTGCACCCCGGTCGGAAGGCCATCTATAATTCCAGTTGGCAAAGCTACAGATGGCAATCCAAGAAAGTTTGTCGCGATTAGCCAACACTGAAATTCTTCCATTTTCTTATACTGGTCTTTACCTCCAATATCCTCGGCATGCCCTAGGGGCGGCTGCAATGATACGGGTGCTAGTATAATTGGAAATTCTTCCATTATAATTGCCCATTCTTGCATCGCCTCAATGCGTCGCGCCAAAGCCATAACGTAATCTTCCAAAGAGGAATTCGTAAAGTAACTTAGTTTGCTATTAATAATTGAGATTATGTCGTCAGAACCGCTCTCTTTGATCATTTCTAATTGAAAGATACGAATATCATTGAACAAAATTGTACCCCATAACTCGACTAATTCATCCAGAGACGGTAGCTCTACAGGTTCTACCATGTAGCCTTTATTTGATAGCATATTTGCTGTCTTATCTATGGAACTAGCAACGGTAGGAGCAACACTGTTGCCAAGAATAATAGGAACACCAATCTTTATTTTATCAGGATTGATTCCTTCAGGTTTGATAGTTGGCACAGACCAGGGGTCAAGCACAGATGCTTTAGACATTATTTCAAAAGCCAATCTAGTATCTGCGACACTTCTTGTAATCGGACCCTGAACTGCCATAATTTGAAAGCCCATAGGTCTTTTGGCACCCATTGATGGATTATAGTTTGGCACCGCTCCAAATCCCGGTTTAATCGTTACTAGACCACAACAATAGCTGGGATAACGAAGTGATCCACCAATATCATTGCCATGAGCCATTGATCCTATTCCCATTGCTACGGCTGCTGCTGCTCCTCCACTAGAACCACCAGGGGTTCGATTTATATCCCATGGATTATTCGTTCGACCTCGCATTGGGTTATCTGTAAACCAGCGCAATCCAAATTCAGGCATATTTGTTTGCCCTATTATAATTGCCCCAGCTTTTTTCAGAGAATCAACAACTGGAGCATCGTCGGGTGCAATATTGTTTGCAAATTTCTCAACAGCTAAAGTTGTCGCTTTACCCTTTAAATCTATGTTTTCTTTCAGAGTAATGGGCACTCCAAATAATGGACCTACATCATCATTATTTCGCAACTCTCTGTCAGCATCACTAGCCTGCTCCAAAGCCTCTTCCGAAAAATCAACGGTGATTGCATTTAGTCTTGGATTTACATTATGGAGACGTTCAATCGCAGCTCGAACCACTTCAGAGCATGTATAATTTCCCTCTCGAATGGATGCCGCTGTCTCACAGACACCTAATCTCCAGATCTCATCCGACATTTCAAATCCTTTTGTCTTAAAACAATAGTTTATTTGAGATTAATAAAATTTGACTAATTATTTTGAGCTTCAATTAAATCTTGGGTTGAGAATATAAAAACGTTTGAATAGCAATATTATTTATATTGGAGGATTTTTATTCACATCCCAATCAACCAAAAGATTTTTTATACCTCTGAAAGCCAAGGTCGGAATATAATCCCACTTCTGTCCTTTCACCATTTGCATGTGCGGTAACCGTCTAGCCAGTTCTTCTAATATTATCTTCATTTCTAGCCTTGCAAGTGGCGCCCCCATACAGAAGTGAACACCATTTCCAAAGGCAAGATGTTTCTTCTTATGTTTCTTAAAAATATTAAACTCATCACCATCTTCAAATATGCTACTATCTCGACTGCCCGAGCCAAGTGCCATTAAAATTTTAGCACCTTTCGCGATTTTAAATTCTCCGATTTTTGTATCACACGTTGCAATTCGTCGCCAAGCAAAGATCGAAGAGTCATAACGAAGAATTTCTTCAACTGCATTTGGAATAAGTTCCGGTTTTTTGCACAGTGCTTCCCACTGATCTCTATTCTCCAAAAGAGCGCGCATCCCGTTGGCTGAAGCCTGGGTAGTCGTTTCATGACCAGCAAATTGCATTAGAAACATTACATTACACAAATAATTCACCGTGAATTTACTTGGGTCGGCTAGGTGCAGTCGAGCCATATCCCCTAGATAATTGTCTCCAGGCGATTTAAGCGCCTTGTCAACCAGTTGTTTAGTAAATTCCCAATGCTTACTGATATCATGCATCATCTCAATTTGTTCCTCTTTCGTTGGTTTTCCCCAACTAACAACAGCGCGAACTGCACCTAATTGTTTAACCATTAGTGCTTTATCATCATCGGCACCAAGAAAAATAAAAATCGTAAGAGCGGGCACTTCATAAAGTAATTCTGTAACTAAGTCCGCTTTACCGTTTTCAATAAAACGATCAATGAAATTATTAACTATACCTCGAATACGTGGCTCAATCTCGTTTACACGTTTTGGGGTAAAAGCATCGCCAAATATCTTTTTATGTGGCTTATGAGTAACCGGATCCTCATCAACCAAAGACGGCTCAATTGAAATATTCAATTTATCTCGAACGTCGGCCGCGGCAGGACATAATTCAGTAACCGGATGACGCACCAAGGCTGCAGAAAATATCTCGGGATTACGAAAAATTTCAACAATGTTAGAATAATTTAAAACCACCCAATAATCAGATTTTGGGTCGTAAAATATAGGTTCTTCCTTACGAGCCCTTTTATAAAAATCATAAGGGTTTCTAATGTACGCCTCTCCAAAAGGTTCAAACTCTGAGACTATTTTCGAAATAGGGCTTTCTGATTTCTCAAAAAATTCGGCACCACCAAACTCTTTTGGGGACGATTGAAACATACCTAGCTTAAGTTGATTAGACAATTTTCATTTCTTCAATAATTAATACTGTGAGATTATATCCTACTATTAGCTTCTCCAATTTAAAGAAAATAATGAGACCTTAGCAAATAATACTTGCAATCGATGTGTAACCCACCGCCACTAAAAGAGGCTATTTTCCTAGAGTTATGCGGTATCATTGGTCAGTGAACGAGGATTCGAACCTCCGGCCCCCTAATTCAAAATCGTAACCAGTAGCTACAATTTAAGGCTTAATTTTCCTTGCTCAGGCACCTGGAAAGAGTTTTGCTATCTCCAAGTTATTTGTTTCA
>CAZXSC010000111.1:0-9358 GCA_964643045.1 uncultured Rhodospirillaceae bacterium | reverse complement strand
AACAAAAAAAAGCACCTGCCGTATGTGTCATGGAGGTTGTGGCGTCATTTTCCATATCCAACGTGACGAAATCATTAAAGTGGAGGGTGATCCCGACCATCCGATGAATAAGGGTGCTCTGTGTCCTATGGGCGCCTCAAGTCTCGAGCAGATTTATAACCCCAAGAGATTAAAATATCCTATGCGCAGGGTTGGAAAACGTGGTGAAGGAAAGTGGGAGCGTATTTCTTGGGACGAAGCCTATGATGAGATGGCAGCAAAAATAAGAGAAACGCAGGCAAGGTATGGTGACGAGAGTATATGGGTTGGAACAGGAACTGGACGTCATCATTTTGCTTATGTTTCTCGATTTGCCAATGCTATAGGTACACCTAACTGGTGTGAGCCCGGTACGGCGCAATGTTTTCGGCCTCGTGTGCATGGAAGTGTATTGACTATGGGGCAATTACCTATTTGTGTTTATACCAATGAAGAGTTGCCAGAGCTTATCTTATTTTGGGGACACAATCCGTTATATTCGAGTCCCGATGGTGAGATGGGTTTTGGTGTTAGAGATGCCTTAGCGCGTAAACCAAAAACAATTGTTGTTGATCCAAGAGAAACTATGCTCGCGCGTAGAGCCGATATATGGCTGCAATTACGACCGGGTACCGACGATGCATTGGCCTTGGCTATGCTTCATGTCATCATAGAAGAAGATTTGTTTGATCACGACTTTGTAAACGAATGGACACATGGCTTTGATCAGTTAGCCGAGCGGGTCAGACAATATTCTCCTGATTGGGCGGAGCCGATAACTTGGTGTAAAGCCGACCAGATACGCGAAGCTGCCCGCCTTTATGCCGCCGTGAAACCTTCGATGTTAGAGTGGGGTTGTGCAATTGAGCATACGCCAGCGTGTTTTCAAACTGTTCGAGCTCTTCTGTGTTTACCTTCCATTACGGGTAATATTGATCAGCCGGGTGGCTGGGCCTTTGGTATGCTCCCTATCCCCCCTTTTCCCCAACTCTTTGACAAAATACCGTTAGAAAAGCAGAAAAAACGCCTGGGCTACGACGATTTTAAGGTGCTGAGTGGAGAACTCGCGCAATTGCCCTCGGCGCATATTCCCACTTTGTTTGAGGCAATACGGACGAGTAAACCTTATCCTGTGCGCACGGGGTTGATTTTCGGAAATAATGCACTTTCAACCTACGGCGAAGTCGAACTCGTTTATGAGACGTTGCAATCACTTGATTATTTGGTTGTTGCCGAGCTTTATATGACCCCGACAGCGGAGCTTGCTGATTTGATTCTTCCAGTTTCAACTTGGGCGGAAGTGGATACAGTTGTTGCGGTGCCTTTTTATGGGCAAAATGTTATTAGTGTTCAACAGAAGAGTTTACAATACGGCGAATGTATTCAAGACGAGGTGATCATGACCGAGATTTGCCGCCGTCTCGGCGTTGAACACTGTATCGAAGACCCTGAGGAGGTTTTCGATTATTTGTTAGGCGATCAACTTGGTTTAACTTTTAATGAATTAAAGAAGAGAGGCTGGGTCAAACCAGAGTTTAAGTATCAGAAATATAAAGAAAATGGGTTTAAAACTCCAACAGGGAAAATAGAACTCTATTCAACATTGCTAGAAGGTCAAGGCATCGATCCGTTGCCATATTTTGAGGAGCCACCCGAAAGCCCTTATAGCAAGCCCGAACTTGCTCAGGAATACCCACTTATTTTGATCACCGGTGCAAGGATACCCATGTTTTTCCAATCTGAATTTCGCCAAATGCCTACTATGCGCAAGGGGCGACCAGAACCGGAATGCGAGTTGCATCCTGAAACCGCTGAATCACTGGGCGTGAAATCTGGCGACTGGGTGTCAATTGAAACGGAACGTGGTCGTTGCCGTCAGAAAGTTAAGATTTTTGAAGGAATAGATCCGAAAGTTGTCCATGCGCAACATGGTTGGTGGTTTCCCGAGGAAGATGGCCCTGATCATGGTAATTGGCGGTCAAATGCGAATACCCTTACCAGCATGCAGCCACCTTATTGTTCAGCAATGGGAACTTACCAGCTGAGAGCTCTCCTTTGTAAAGTTGTGCCAGTCGATGATTCGAAAGAACCATGGCGACCTAGCTTGCCTGAAACGTTTGAGTCTAATGTGGCGGAAATTCAAGAGTGGGGTGGTAAGTAAATTGGAATCGTTGCGAACTTATAAATTCACTAAACCAATGGAGATTAGAAGAATGGGCGGTTTATGTGATGCAATTACAGGGGTCTACCGTTTGGGTGTAATAATATTAGTAAGCCTCATTATTTTACTAGTATTTTTATACAATGATTTGAATATAGCTGGAGTGTTGCCTAAAATAAATTCAACTGTGTTGTCGTTTTCATTGGTTTATTCTCCATAGTGTTGATCTCAAATTGAATTTCCCTCCCAGGTTTTAATATATCGGCGACATTATTAAATGATTTATCTCGGGAAAGCCATTTGTCTTCATCCTCTTTTGGTATTATTACGGGCATACGATTATGAATGTGCGAAATCGTTTCAAGTGGTTCACAGGTTAAAATGGTAAATTGATCTTTCCTGAACACGCCAGCGAATGCTATCATTTTTCCATGACTAGGCTGGATGTGCGTCTTTATTTTAACGCCTCCATTATTTTCCCATTCAAAATATGCGGTTGCAGGCACCAGACAGCGATTTTCTGTCAAAGGTTTAAAGGTTGGTTTTATGCTGATTGTTTCGGATCGTGCATTTATGATTGGTTGCTTACGCCAATCATTGCTGAGGCCCCAACTCAGCATTATTAATTTGTCATCAATTATTACAGGAACATAATCAGTTGGTCTTACTTCTTCCACCCCAGTGAAGTTGTGATTCATTTTAGCGTTGCTGGTGAGATTAAATCTGTCAGCAATATCCTTGTAGGTTCCGTTCAATTCGTAGCGTGCGCACATATATTCACTTATTTAATTTGAGCTTAGAGATCAAAGTACTGGAAATTTAGCCTATTTTGTCCTAAAGCTGAAGTATGAAAGAGAATAAAAAAATAGCCGTTGTGACGGGGGGAAGTCGGGGAATTGGTCGTGCTACTGCTGAATTATTTTTGGATCGAGGCTGGGAAGTGATCACTTGCTCACGAGAGGACATAAGCATTGAGATTAAAAACAACAAGAATTGGATCAAGCATATTGTCACTGACTTAGCAAATTCAGATAACACCGAAAAGTTTGTGCAGAAAACAATTATAGAATTAAATGGTAGGGCATTGAGCGCATTAATTAATAATGCGGGAGTTTCGCCAAAGGCTGAAAATCAGGAGCGATTGGGCTGTTTGAATGGAGATATTAGTGCTTGGCGAGATGTTTTTGAATTAAATTTTTATGCGCCATTATTATTAGGGCGTGGTTTTGCCTCGGCACTCCACAAGGGGGGCGGAAGCATAGTTAATGTTACGTCAATAGCAGGACACAAAACCCATCCTTTTGCGGGTTCAGCCTATTCGAGTTCTAAATCTGCATTATCAGCCCTTACGCGTGAAATGGCTAATGAGTTTGCCGCTCTAAATATTCGCGTCAATGCGGTGGCGCCGGGAGAAATATTAACAGAGATGATCCAGCCAGAGTATGAGATGCTTATACCCCGAATACCTCTTAATCGGATGGGAACTACTGAGGATGTCGCACGCACTATTTATTATTTGTGCTCGGAAGACGCTGCATATGTCACAGGGACCGAAATCTGGGTTACGGGAGGCCAACACATGTCCTGACACCACTTTTTCAACGCGACAATCTAGTTTTATAGATTATTATGTACCTTGATTTTTTCTTTGAAGTCTTTCAGCCATTTCACCCTTGTTTCAAGCCTTATGATGTTATTCTCAAGCCACCCTGTTACATATCCTTGATCATTTTTGTGGTGGTTGTATAAATCCTCGTTACGGGCGAGCTCTGCCTCACAAGCCTCTAGTATCAGGTCCACTTGGATTAGCTGTTTGGATGGGTCTAAATGGTGCAAAAACCGGAACTTAAGCGCAATTATCAGTTCATTTAGATCGCCGCTGCCAGGGCGAATATTTGAACAAAGTAGGGTTTGTAAAAGATTGGCTCCGGCTTCGGTAATAGCCAGCCTTGGATTTGATGGATCAGAATCGTCTTTGGTTTCTGCCAAGCCTTCAAACCTTAGAAGTTCAATTGATTCCCCCATTAAATCAATTGAAGGACCTGTGATGCGGCTGACAAAATGCCGCACAGCACGTGTTAAATCGTCATATGCTATTCCAGTTTCGATTTCCGTAGAACTCTCTGCTAGTGTACCTAGCCCACATAGTCGTATAGCTTCCCTCGGCGTTAAAGTATTATCTGCATACATAATAGAGCCTACCAGTCCTTATTTCTACAGATGGAATGTTTAATTAGGCCTCTTCGGCAGAATATTGATATGGAGTTCCGCGAATTGACCATTATTTATAGGATTTGCTGATGAAGATCCCTTTTATATGGATTTTTCCCATCAATTAACGTCCTATGTCAGGCTGCTTGTTTCAGGCCTAGCTGGCTCCATACGTTTTGCAAAGCTTTAACGAGATAAGCCATTTGCTCATCAGTATGCAAAGGTGTAGGAGTAAATCGCAGGCGTTCAGTACCACGAGGCACTGTAGGATAATTGATTGGCTGAACATATATACCGTGATTAAACATCAATTCATCGCTTGCTTGTTTGCATAAAACTGGATTACCGACCATGACCGGTACGATATGCGTCTCAGATGGCATTATTGGTATTCCGGCATCTCGCAGTCGTTCTTTAAGCGCAGTCGCTCGTTCCTGGAGATGTTCCCTCAATTCGTTATGAGCTTTAACGTATTTAACACTAGCGAGACAACCTGCTGCTACAGTCGGTGGCATTGAGGAAGAGAAAATGAAGCCATCACCATATGAGCGAATGAAATCACACATTGATGCGGAGCCGGCTATATATCCTCCAACAACTCCGAACCCCTTAGCCAACGTGCCCTGGATAATATCTATCCGATCCATCACACTTTCACGTTCCGCGACACCTGCCCCCCGTTCGCCATATAAGCCGACCGCATGAACTTCATCGATAAATGTAAGGGCCTTATATTCTTCAGCAAGTTCACAAATTTCTTTAATAGGGGCAATATCTCCATCCATTGAATACACTGATTCAAAAGCTATAACTTTGGGCTGGTTAGGCTGAGCCTTTTTTAATTTTTTTTCAAGATCGCCTAGGTTATTATGTTTAAAAATCAATTTTTCGCAGCGCGAATGGCGGATACCAGCAATCATTGAATTATGATTTAATTCATCTGAAATAATGATACAATTATCTAATAATTGGCCAATCGTGCTTAGTGTTGTAAGATTAGCAACATAGCCAGAAGTGAATATTAAGCCTGCTTCTTTTTTATGGAGTTCTGCCAACTCTTTTTCGAGCAGTACATGGTAATGATTAGTGCCAGAGATGTTACGTGTTCCGCCAGCTCCAGCTCCACACCTATCGATAGCGTTGTGCATAGCTTCCATGACGACAACACTTTGTCCCATCCCTAAATAGTCGTTTGAACACCATACAGTAACATTACTGATGTTGTCTTTTTGGTAGCTTTTTGCAGTCGGAAAATTACCAGCATCCCGCTCTAAATCTGCAAAAACTCGATAACGTCCCTCAGTTTTTAAAGCGGCGACCTTATCTGAAAAGAATTGGTCGTAATTGGTGCTCATAACTCATGATTCTCCTAAATTATCTTAAATTAGAATGATTATCTTTCGGGCAAAATTAATACAGCCTATAAGTCGTTTAAAATTAATGGTTTGCCAAGTATTTTTTTATTATATTTTTCTTTCAGTCAATACATCAAGCGTTTCATCCAAAGAAATTTCTACCAATTCTAATAATTCAATGATTTGCTTTTTTTCAATTATTAACGGTGGGGCGAAAGCGAGGCTATCGCCCATTGCCCTAGTGATTAAACCATTGGCCTGGGCACGTGCGGCTAAGAGGGCACCAACTCCATCACTCAATTGAAATGGCGATTTAGTCTGCTTGTTTTCTACAAGCTCTATTGCCCCTAGCAGACCCACGCAACGTGCTTCACCGACCAAAGGATGATTAGCTAATTTTGTGAGACCACGTTGCAAAATAGGGGACGTTTTTTTTACGTGTGCTATTAGGTCAATTTGTTCATAAATTTTCAGCGTTTCTAATGCTACTGAGCATGGGACTGGATGGCCCCCATATGTATAACCATGCCCGAAAATTCCAATTTTTTTACTTTCTAATTTAACCGATCGAAAAATTTCTTCAGACACCAGTAAAGCTGAAATGGGCATATACCCTGATGAAAGCGCTTTAGCTATGGTAATCATATCGGGTTCCAGATTATATGTTTCGGTACCAAACATATTACCCGTACGTCCAAAGCCGCAAATTACCTCGTCGGCAACGAAAATAATTTGGTACGAGCGGAGTACGTCTTGAATTTTTTTAAAGTAAGTTTTTGGTGGAGGTATTACACCTCCTGCTCCGATTACCGGCTCTGCAAAGAAAGCCGCGATGGTTTCTGGTCCTTCTCGTTCTATCAGTTTTTTCAGATTTTCGGCACAGCGTGTCGCAAATTGTTCTTCGCTTTCGTTTTCACAACCATAGCGATAATAATGAGGGCAGTCAGTATGCAATATTCGGTCTAAAGGAAGATCAAAGCCTCGGTGGTTGTTGGGGAGTCCGGTAAGACCAGCCGTCATCATTGTAACACCATGGTAGCTTTTCTCGCGTGCTATAATTTTCTTCTTTTTTTTGAACCCTCGAGCATTATTGATGTACCAAATAATTTTAATTGCTGTATCATTAGCTTCGGAGCCCGAATTAGCGAAAAATACTTTTGACATGGGTACGGGTGAGATATTTATTAGTTTTTCTGCAAGTTTTATAGCAGCTGGGTGAGACTTGCTGCCAAAGCTGTGATAGAACGGGAGCCGTTTCATAGCTCTGTCAGCCGCAGCTATTAGCTGTTTGTTGCTAAAACCGAGGGATGTACACCAAAGACCAGCAAGTCCTTCTATGTATTTTTTACCCATCTCATCAAAGACATAAATGCCCTCGCCCTTGGAAATAATCATGGGCCCCATTTCGCTATGGGTAGCTAAATTTGTGTATGGATGCAGAACATTTTGTATGTCACGTCGGGCTAATGAAGTGGGAGCTTGGGTCACTAGTTGCGTCCATATTCATCGTCAAAACGTTCAATATCATCTTCACCAAAATAATTGCCTGATTGCACCTCAATTATCTCAAGATTGTAATCGGTCTTATTTTCTAGGCGATGTAGCATGCCAGTGGGAATATATGTAGATTGGCTTTCTTGCAGTTCGACGATTTTATTGTCGCGGGTAATTGTAGCTGTTCCTTTGACCACAACCCAATGTTCGGCCCTATGTTTGTGACGTTGAAGAGATATCTTAGAATTGGGTTTTAGGTGAATGACCTTTAATTGAAATTTGTCACTTGTTTCTAATATTTGAAACCAACCCCAGGGGCGATAAACTTTTGCATGGATTATGTGTTCAGAACGACCAGCGGATTCTAGCTCCTCAACAATAAGATTAACACCTTGTGCCGACTCTTTGTTGGATACCAAAATAGCATCATCCGTTGCTATAATAATAGCATCCTTTATGCCAACCGCTGTAACCAGTTTATTTTGCGAGTGGATAAGGGAATTTGTTGTGTTTTTTGTGATAATATCACCGGATGTAACGTTTCCATCATTATCTTTTTCCAGTATCTGCCACAGTGCATCCCAAGAACCAACATCACTCCATCCTATATTTACTGGAACGGTGACGACTTCGGTCGATTTTTCCATTACCGCATTGTCAATAGATATTGAGGGGCAACAGTTAAAGGCTTTTGTATCTAATCGGAGAAAATCCAGGTCGCGTATTGAATCAGATACAGCTAAGCGACAGGTTTTTGCCACGTCGGGACATGATTCCTCTAATTCAGATAAGTACTTATCGATCGAGAACAGAAAGATACCTGCGTTCCATAAATAGTCACCTTCATTGATAAAATCTTTAGCAGCAGATGCTGTTGGTTTTTCGACAAATCTTTCAACGTGAAAACAACCCTCTTGACCGGCAATGGTTTTTGCTTTTTTTATATAACCATAGCCTGTCTCCGCACGGACCGGTTGGACGCCAAATGTCACAAGGAATTCTTCTTGTGCAGCAGGTAAACCAATTTTAATAGCTTCTTGGAATGCTTCAAGGTCAGTAATAACATGATCGGATGGCATTATTAGGGCGATTGCGTTTAGATCACGTTTAGACAATAAAATCGATGCAATCGCTGCTGCTGGCGCAGTATTCTTGCCAATCGGTTCGAGTACGATAGCTTCCGCCTTGACATTAATCTCTTCTAGTTGTTCAGCGACGATAAAGCGGTGTTCTTGATTACAAATTATAAGTGGATTTGAGAAGTCTTCATTTGATAAGCGAACGACAGTTTCTTGTAAAAGACTTCTACTATTGTTGATAGAATGAAATTGTTTAGGGTAAAGAGATCGTGATAGCGGCCACAGTCGCTTGCCAGACCCACCAGATAATATCACCGGGTATATGCGGACTTTTGATGTGTTCATTGTGAATGTAGCCTTAAATATTAAATTCCTGAAGAAGTCTATCGCAATATTATAATAAAACCTTCATTGCCAAAAATTTTCATCGTGAGCAGGATGAAAAGGCATTAATCTCTGCGTCAAATTCTACGAGAATTAGTCAAATTCCCACGAGTTGATAAAATAAAAAAACCTGCCAACGGGCAGGTCATTTTAGGGTATTCCGACGCTAATGGCCACTAACAGTTTTCTAAGATGTTTCGGCTTTCTCCATCAGACCTTCAGCTATATTCAAATTAATATTGATGAGCCCATCAAATAACTCATCGCTAGCGTTCTTGAGGCCTTTTGTGGTTTGTTTGTCAACGTAAATACTGAGACTCATGAGGTTTGCCTTGAGTTCCTCAGGCAGTGAATTGTCTGCTTTAGAAACATCGGCCTGTACAATTGACCAAAGCATCTGGTTATACTTGAGAGCACGTTCCCGAAGTTCTTTATCTTCGAGGTTTTGCCGAGCTTGGTCCATCACGTATGCGGCTTGAGAAAACGCTGCAGCATCCATTTCACGTTTGTTGTCGAATTTGAATTTATTTTCGTCGGCCATTATGCAGTCCCCAAATTGTTATACTTACACTTGCTTGAGAGATTAAACACCAAAGCAGATTACAACATTATTAACATATACGGTATTTTTGCAGAGAAAAGCAAATTTTCCTAGC
>CAZXSC010000110.1:0-9386 GCA_964643045.1 uncultured Rhodospirillaceae bacterium | reverse complement strand
CCATGGTCACAGGAGTTGCGGCTGTGAAGGCGGGTGTTGTGATGTTTATTATTCCCTACATCTTTGCCTTTTATCCGGAGTTATTGCTTATCCCAGAAGCCCAACTTGATCCTAATTCCAAGACAGGTGCATTTTTGCCAGGTTACGATGGTGAGGTCCATTGGGGTCCATTGGGTTGGCTATGTGTGCGTATTGCACTGGCGCTGTATTTTATCGGGAGTTTGTTGGCGAGCTTTGACCGCATGAGAATTTCAGTTCCTGAGCAGCTTATAAGGGGTTTGATTGCTTTACTGGTGATCTGGAAACTACCTGAGGTTTATTGGGCAGGGATAGTCTTAGGTGTAATCGTTCTTTTCTGGCATTTTATGAAGTCAAAGAATATAAAGCCCGATGAGCCTATTCCGGACAAAGAATAGCGTCAAACCTAGCCCTAATACGCAGGTATAAAAGAATGCCCCCATGAAATGGGGGCATTCTTATTGTTTAGAAATTTACGTATTATTGAGCGCAGGCAGGCAACTTGTAACCTGCTTCTTTCCAGGCTGAGACTGCGCCTGCGTGATATTTGAGCTTAGACTTTCCGCAGAAGCTGGATTTTTTTGGATCCATTTCGGCTAAACCCACAGCCTTCATGAAAGCTGTCCGTTTTTTCAGTCTATCCAATGTCGAGATATGAGCTGCGACTATTTTCTTTACCAAGTCAAAAGACATTTTTTTATGAACGACGTCCGTAAAGGCAGTGCCTAGACCGCGAAGTTTATTATCTTCGGATATAAGTGTTATTGACTTTTCGTAACCCATGTCTTTGCGATCGACGATTATTGGAATATTGCCGGGTACGCCGAACATTTTTTTTGCCAGGGCGCTTTCCATTGCTGCCTTAGGTAAAGAATATACGTTAACTTTACCGGCTGCTGTCATAGTAGTTGGATAGGGATGTGGCCAGGTTGAAGGCAAAATGAAGCCATCGACCGACCCGTCAACCAATGTGGTCATTAATTGACCCCAGTTTTGCTGAACGCCTTTATAATCTTTACCGTCTTTTAAGCCAGCCGCCAATATACCGACAGCACGTGCGTTATTTAGTGCCGCGCCGCGCGGGGGGCCGTTCCAAATAGTCTTGCCTTTAAAATCCGCCCAGCTTTTCCAACCCTTATTGGCATAAGCAAAGCCATAAAAACCACCAGCGTTATAAGTCCATAAGGCACGAAGGTTTGCCGCCAATTCAGCACCTTTTTTCTTTCCTATCTTACCATAAGGGCCGACGCCGCGAGAAAGGAGAAAAGGCAGGATAATGGGAGCAGAAGCAAGATCGGTTTTGCCTTGAGCAACGTTACGCACCGAGTTGGTAAGGGTTTGACCTTGTTGGACCTGGAGATTGGCGACTTTCTTTTCAGCTAGAACATCGGCCATGTGTCCCATCACATTACCGGGCACTCCAGTTGGCCCTGCCGTCTCCGCTGACATGTTTACTTGCGCCTGGACGTGTCCCGTAAAGCTGGCCACGACAAAAAGCGCAAAAATTTGACTTAGATATTTTTTCATAATCTTTCCCTTTATAAGCTAAAAAAAATAGTTCAGGTGATTTGGGGATGCCTCCCATCTCCCGTAGGAATATAATCTATTAATCGATCATGTGTGTCAAATTCAACCAGTTTATGTCCCTTTTGTTTGTTAGATTTATTGTTGTTTACAATCAACGGATTAGGAGATTAAATCCTTTTTGCTAATTGGAGGGCGTGACGGTGACTAATCTCAAGGACAAGATACTCAATATTAACGATCTTCGGGAAATGGCCCGCCGTCGATTACCCAGGTCGTTATTTGACTTTTGTGACAAGGGCAGTGAAGATCAGGTTGCTATGCGTGATAACCGCATTGCGCTTGACCGCATCAAGTTGATGCCCCGCGTTTTGCGGGATGTTTCCGATAGAGATCCAGGTACAATATTATTCGGCAAGTACCATAACCTACCACTTTTGATTGGGCCTACAGGGCCAGCTGGTTTTGTTTGGTATCGGGGCGAAACAGCGCTGGCGAGAGCTGCAGCTAGGGCAAATATTCCATTCACAGTAGCCAGCACTTCAAACACGGCTATGGAAAAAATTATCACCAATGGTGGAGGAACCCAGTGGTTTCAGCTTTACGTGTGGCAAGATTTAGAGGCAGCCTTGGTGACTGTAAAACGTGTTTATGATGCTGGGTTTGAAGCTCTTGTTCTAACAGTTGACTCTCCTGTCTACAATAATCGTGAGATTGATATACGTAATGGCCTGGTATTTCCTCCCCGGCCTACCTTGCGGAGTGCTATTGATAGTGCGCTGCATCCTCGTTGGCTTTTTGGCACGATCGGGCGCTACTTTATGGCTGAAGGTCGTTTGCCCGCATTTACCAATATTCATGTACCTGATGAACACAAAGCCGACGCTTCAAGCTATGTTTCTGCTGCTTCGAAAGGATTCTTAAACCGAAATGAAACTCTTGACTGGGATTTTGTTCGGCGTCTGCGAGATATTTGGCCACGCAAATTATTGATTAAGGGTATTCTGCATCCTGAAGATGCCTTATCAGCCGCGGCCTGCGGAGTTGATGGAGTTTTCGTGTCTAATCATGCCGGTAACGTCAATGATACGGCCATTACTGCGTGGGATGCTTTGCCGGCTATAGCTGAAGCCATAAAGGATCGTCTGACAATTATAGCGGATACAGGAGTTCGTCGTGGCAGTGATGTGCTGAAAGGCCTTGCATTAGGAGCTGATGCGGTGGCGATTGGGCGTGCGGCATTATACGGCGTAGGGTCTGCTGGCGAAGCGGGCGCTTACCGCGCTATTGAGATCTTCGATGCTGAAATTCGCAGGACTATGGCTGTCATGGGTTTGGCTGATATTGCATCTATTACCAGAGATCACATTCGTCTTCCGAGTGACCTGCCTATTTCTGGGTCAGCAAAAATGTCTTAGGAGCTAATTTTATTTAATAACGAGAAGGTTTCTTATATTAAGTAACCCGACGACGTTGATAAACACGCCACGACATTGGGGGATCAGCAAATGAATTTGGATTTACTGCCGCTGTTGAACTTTTGTGCGGAGCATTTTGAACAATTTCTGGGTTTTCATAGGATTCTTCGGAAACTCGGGTAAATACTTCGATTAATTCGTCAATATCTGCCTTGGATACACTTTCCGTCGGTTCCAAAGAAAACGGTTGGGCAACTGTATATGGATGGTGGCTCGGCCAATAGGTTTGAATGCCATAATCGACAACACGATTGCGTATATCTTCAGTGTCAACGCCGGTATCACGGTTTAGATCTTTCCAGGAAAAGCGGGTTTGCTCGATCCGCCAATCGGTATTGTCGGGATAAAATGATATCGAAGCACCTTTGATTTCAGCTATTTTCTTGGTCATATAGTTATTATTGAGGACTGCAATCTCAGCAACCTGGCGAATGCCCTTTTCTCCAAGCGCCATAATCCAAGCGAATGCTTTGACTTGGGCCTGGGTATTTCCGAGATAGGATCGCACTGTGCCAATGCTATCTGGAAGATCAAAATCTAGATCAAATCGTTCACCATCGTATGTAACCCGTGGTTTAGGTAAATAGCGCTCTAAATCGTCGCGTACGCCAACAGCACCCGTGCCGCCGCCATAGGATCCATGAGGAATGGAGAAGGTTTTGTGCAAATTGAAATGACAAAGATCAAAACCTGCTTCTCGAGAGCGCGCTATTCCGACAACACCATTGGCATTGGCTTGGTCGTGAACACAAAGGCCGCCAGCTTTATGGACAAGATTTGTCCATTCTTTGATTTCAGGAATAAACAGACCTGTATCTTCAGGATTAGTTGTCATCAAGCCTGCCGTCTCATCTGAGACAGCTGTCTTGAGGGCTTCGATGTCCGGGTAGCCGGCTGGGCCAGGGGGCAGATGTATAACTTCAAATCCTGCTGAGGCTGCTGCCGCTGCATTTGCTGGATGAGAGTTGAGGGTTGTGATAATTTGCGTTCGTTGATCACCCTCGCCATGATCTTCATGATATTGTTTTACAATCTTAGCATTGGTAAAAATTGCCGCTGCCCCGCCGCCGGGCTGCATGCAAAAATGATCTAATCCTGATATCCCTTTGAGCGCTTGTTCTAGATTGTAAATAATTTCCAGAATGCCTTGGAGGGTACCCACATCTTGTTCCGGATGAATGTCAGCAACTTGTTTCATGCGAACAAGATTTTCATTGACCAAAGGGCTATACTTCATCGTAGCTGTAGCTAGTCCAATATTGTTGGCGACGTTATTACCAAATACCATTTGAGAAAGACGGGTGTAATGGCGCAGTACGTATAGTTGAGCGACTTCTGGTAGATTGGGTCTTGATTTGCGTTTGAGGGGCGACGGGATTTGCCAGCTTTTGCCAATCTCTGACAAGATTTCTGGCTCTGTCTTGGGAGGTAGAATTCCGCGATCTCCATCTATGCTGTGCTCATAAATAATATTTTCTCCCCAACGTGTCTGCTGAAAATTTTCTTTTAAATATTTGGCTTTGCTCATGACACAACCTTTTCTAAAGTAAGAGCAAAGGCATCTATATCTTCTTTGTTATGACATTCAGTAACTGCAACCAACATTGCTTGCCCAAATCTAGGATAGCTTTCAGATAAATCGATACCACTGCTAAATCCCAGATCGTTCAGTTCACCATTTACGGCAGATATTTTCTTACTTGTGTCATCAATATTGACGACAAATTCTTTGAAAATGGAAGCATTTTCCATCGGTAAAGTGATCCCAGGAATTTCCCCAATTCTTTTTGCGGCGTAGTGAGAACGCTGTAGAATAGTCTCCCCAATTTCCTGCATGCCCTTTGGTCCCATTAAAGCCAGATAGACACCTGCTATAATAGCCCAAATTGTCTGGCCGGTACCAATAAAGTCTTGGGATTCATCTCTTAATTCATATGGTGTCCGATTAAAATTTGCCCAACCGAAGGTAAATTCATTTTTTTGTTGGGTCTCTAGTAACCCTAGAATCGGCCACGGACATTCGGTCTTGATACGCTCCTCATCACGCATTGCCAGTAGGCCAGCGAGCCCGCCACCAGCAAACATATGAATACCCAAAGTTTGAACTGTGCCACAAACAATATCAGCCCCATATGTGCCGGGAGCTTCCACAACACCCAAGCTCAAGGGATCAACGCCAACTACAAATATAGCTCCTTGTTCATGGGCGAGAGTGCCGATAGCTTCAGCTTGGGTCTCCAGATTGCCGAGGTAACAGGGGTTTTCGATATAGATAGCTGCCACATCAGGACCCATAGCATCCAGTAGGTTATCCATATCGATTTGACTGCTGGTCGGGTCTATATCAATCCAAACGATGTCTGAGTTAACCAACATGGTTTCAATTTGACTGGATCGCCAGGGACCAATATTTTTTGGGGCAAGAATTTTGCGACGTTGGGTAATGCGCTGTGCCATTCCTAATGCCGTTTTTGCTGCAGATCCCCAGTCATAGGTAACATAACTCACAATATCCATGTTGGTAAGTTCGGATATCATGCTTTGAAATTCAAACTGGGCCTGGAAACTCCCTACGTTCGCATGCCGGCTACCAGTGTAAGCTGTCAGAAACTCACCTCTTGAAAGAATTTCATCACAAATTGAAGGGACATAATGTTGCCAACATCCGCCACCACGAAAATTTCGATGGGGCTCAAACGAAATATTATTTTCCAGTGTTTTGGCAATGTTGCGACGGAGCTCAATTTCCGACGGGTAGGGCTTGGGTAATCCTAAGCTTCCTTGATAACGCAGATGTTCCGGTATTGACTGGAATAGTTCTTCGATCGAGGAGGCGCCGATTTCTTCCAACATTGCAGCAGTGGACGTTGGATTGGTATTTGGGATATAGGGATGAACAAATTCTTTATCTGCCAAAATTGAAAAATCCTAATTTACTTAATAGAAGGTCAACTATGACAATACCTTGCGTCAATGCCAAATTCGAGTCAATCTCGTTGAGTCAATCTGTCCTGATGTTTAACCTACTGACGCTTAATTGTCGTGCAGTGTTGATCTCGGCGACCATAGAAGGGATGTTGGTAGCAGTCGGTCTAGAGATTGCTAAAGCACTCGATATAAAAGATTTGGGTTAGCTGCAATGAGATTGGTCTAAACGATTGCATGCAATGGAGTTTGATTAATGTTGACCATCATCAATGCGTAAAATGGTCGGGTTCATTTTGAACCCAGTTTCCGGGATGGGCGGAAGTGTAGGGCTGAAAGGCACCGATGGCTCAATAATTCTTGATCAAGCTATAGCGCTTGGTGCAAAGCCGGTGGCTGTTGACCGAGCGATAGCTGCCCTTGGTCCCCTGAAGAATTTTGCGTCATCGCTAGAATTCGTTGGTTTTGGGGGATTAATGGGCGGAGATGTTATTCTCCAAGGGGGGTTCTCATTCACGTCCGTTGGTCAACCAACCTCTATGACGACCAGCGAGGAAGACACCCGCCAAGCCTTAGGTGCTATTGTAAGTTATGCGCCTGACTTGATCATGTTTGCTGGAGGCGACGGCACAGCCCGTATTATTCAATCTGTGATAGGGACGTCCATTCCAGTCATTGGTATTCCGACCGGGGTAAAAATGCATTCCTCCGCATTTGCGATAACACCAAGAGCAGCCGGTCATTTAGCTTCAATGCTGGTTTCTGATCAAATAGATTCGCTAGCTCTAGCCGATATTATTGATCTTAATGAGGAATCGTATCGGCAGGGGTATATTATGACCCAACTCTTTGGTCATATGATGGTGCCAGTAGCTCAAAATTTGATTCAATCGCCAAAAATTCCGACAAAAGGGGAGAGGGAGTATGCGAGGTTGATAGCCAATCAAGTGATTGAAAATTTTAGAGCGGATGTTCTTTACATTCTTGGTCCTGGCACAACAACAAATGCCATAACAGATTTGTTAAAGGTTAATGGGTCGTTGATTGGCGTAGATGTTCTTTTGAATCGAAAGTTGATTGCCAAAGATGCGACTGAACAGTGCCTTTTAACGTTGCTGAAACAAAATTCCTCAGCAGGTATAGTTATTACGCCAATTGGCGGGCAGGGAGTGTTGCTTGGGCGCGGCAATCAGCAAATTAGCTCCAGGGTATTAAAGCAAGTCGGCATAGAAAACTTAACCGTTATTGCTACGCCCAGTAAAATAGCTTCTCTCGGCGGGCGACCCTTTTTAATGGATATTGGGGACACTCAATTAGAAAAGGCCATGCCGGCATTCTTTCGGGTAATCTCAGGATGGAAAAGTACAACAATGTATCCTTATCGCACTGAATAATTAATATCCCAGGGGCGGTTGCCCAATGCGCTCGGCCCCAGTTCCTAATATTTTCTCAGCAATTGCTGCGGTTCTAATAAGGTTGTTGTCTTCACCATTTGCTGCCATAAATTGCAGTCCAACAGGCATATTATCCCGATCGAGTGCAACAGGTAATGTGATTGCTGCTAAACCACATAAGTTGGCGATACAAGTGTTGCGTAACGCCATCTTGGTGTTTCTGCTATAGTCCTCCGGTGTTGCTATCTCATCCAAGCTGGGTGGCGTCAGAGAAGTTGTCGGTAGCGCGAGTAGGTCAAATTGTCTGAAATACCTTGCGGCCTGTTCTGAAAAAGCTTTCACTTGATTGATCCGGCTTTTGAACACGGAGTTGGGCATCTTACGAGCTTGTTCCAAGCGTGCCCTGACAGGAGAGTCCAGCAAAGATACCCATGCTGGAAGTTCAGCTTCTATAAAGGTCGCAAATTCTGGTCCGACGAGACTTCCTAGCAACTGGAATTCCATCGCGTCGGCAGCAAGTGTGATATCTACATCAGCTAATTGCGCACCCGCTTTTTCAAGTTCGGTGAGTGCCTTTTGTACGCCTTCGGCTACACCGGGAGAGCAACCGTCCCAAAAATATTGATCGCAGACACCAATACGCAATTGTGTTATCTCTCCCAGTTCGGGGGTACTGAGATCAGGTTTTTGACTTTGAATCGCTGGAGCTAACGCCTTTAATAAAAAAACCAAATCGACAACCGATCGAGTTAGCGGACCAGGACAATCGAGGTAGCTCGACAAAGGTATGAGTCCTTCTGTCGGCCATCTTCCGAAAGTCGGCTTGAATCCAACAACGCCGGTCATAGATGCTGGTACACGAATAGAACCTGCAGTATCGGAACCGAAGGCCACCAACGCTGAGCCTTGGGCCAAACTGACCCCGGCGCCGCTAGATGACCCCCCCGGAATCCGATGGACTTTGTTGTCCCAAGGATTACGAGGGGTCCCCCAATAGGGGTTGGTTCCCAGTACACCAATGGCAAATTCGACACTATGAGTTTTGCCCACGATCACCGATTCGTGTCGCCGCACTTCTTCAATAATAGGTCCTTCCGTATGCCATTTAATCGGCAATTCGCGGTTAGATCCGGCAAAGATCGGAAATCCTTTAACTCCAAAAAGATCTTTGATCGAGATGGGTATTCCTTGCAAAAAACCGCGATCTATTCCAGCAGCGAAGGAGCGATCTGCCGCGTCAGCTTGCTTGCGCACCAAACTTTCGTCAAAGCTACGATAAGAGTTGAGGCGTTCTTCGCTATTTTGGTACCGGGCAATTGCGAGTTCCGCCAGGTTGCGAGCTGAGATGCACTTTGACCTTAGCCCACTATGAATATCTGTCAGGGGTAATTCCCAATGTTTATGGGGAGGGGCTTTGGTCATAATTTTTCCCACTCAAAAATTTTTGAGATTAAAACTACTGGTCTCAATTAGTTCGACAATTGTCACCAAATTCCACCAGCTAATTTATTTCTCCCATTTTCAACACGCTGTAACCGAGAAATTTTACGGCCAAAACTTCCTCTTCTTGGCGAATGATTTGATATATGTGAACCGTGCGCTCAAGTCACTGACCATTATCTTCTTTGATCATATCAGACGCTTTTTCGCCGATCATGATCGATGGTGCATTGGTGTTGCCGCCGACAATAGTTGGCATGATTGAGGCATCTGCAACACGCAATCCATCAATACCACGCACCCGAAGACGTTTATCCACTACTGCCTGATTGTCATTCCCCATTTTGCAAGTCCCTACAGGATGAAAAATGGTGCCGCCGAATTGCCTAATATAATTCTTCAATTCGTCATCTTCTTGAATTTTGTTGCCGGGGACGGTTTCAGTTGGTTGATATTTCTTAAACGCATCGGCATGAACAATCCGGCGTGCTTCCTTGAGACCTTTCAATATCACGTCCAAATCCTCTTTCTCACTATAGAAGCGGTGATCAATGACGGGCGCATCCTTGGCATCTGCGGAGGCCAAGGATATGCTGCCGCGGCTTTT
>CAZXSC010000109.1:0-9448 GCA_964643045.1 uncultured Rhodospirillaceae bacterium | reverse complement strand
GAAGATGTTGATGAGGTAACGGATGATATTAGAAAGTTGATAGATAACATGCTGGAGACAATGTATGACGCCCCTGGTATTGGTTTAGCAGCACCTCAAATTGGTGTGACAAAAAGAATTATAGTCGTTGATGTATCGAAGCATGACGAAGCTAATCATCCGTACAAAATGATTAACCCGGAAATAATATGGCATTCCGACGAATTAGTTGATTATGAAGAAGGGTGTTTGTCTTTGCCAGAGCAATATGCAGAGGTTAGACGGCCCAATGCAATTCATCTCAGGTATATTGATACTGAAGGAAATTCAAAAGACGTAAAGGCTAATGATTTATTAGCAACATGTATTCAACATGAAATAGACCACTTAGACGGCAAGTTGTTTGTTGATCATATTTCAAAATTGCGACGGGACTTGATTATTCGCAAACTTAAAAAATACAAGACGGCGCTTTAGGGTAAACTTTATGGCACTTAGATCTAGGAAAAGATTGCGCTTAGCGTTTATGGGTACACCAGATTTTTCAGTTCCAGTAATCTCGACCTTGGTGTCTTCTGGCCATGAGATTGCTTGTGTTTATACGCAGCCGCCACGGCAAATAGGACGAGGACAAAAGAAACAAAAAACTCCAATTCATATCAAAGCTGACGATTTTGGAATTACAGTTAGAACACCAGAAAATTTTTTCTCAATAAAAGAACAAGATGCATTTGCTAGCCTTAAGCTCGACTGTGCAGTCGTCGTCGCCTATGGACTGATTTTACCAGATCCTATCTTAAACTCACCTAAATTTGGCTGTATTAATATACATGCGTCTTTACTACCGAGATGGCGCGGGGCAGCGCCGATCCAGCGCGCTATCTTGGCCGGTGATACAGAGAGTGGAATAACTATAATGCAAATGGATGAGGGGTTAGATACAGGTGCGATATTAATGACAGGTCAAGTTGATATTACTTCCGAAACAACTGGCAAAAGTCTCCACGATGACCTTTCTAGAATAGGATGTGATCTTATCGTTAAGACTCTAGCTGATCTTTCGGAAAGGGCGATTAAGCCCACACCTCAAGCAGAAAACGGTGTCACGTATGCAAAAAAATTAGAACGGATTGAAGGCCGTATTGATTGGACCCAGTCTGCCATTGATATTGAACGTTTAATCCGAGCCTTTACGCCTTGGCCAGGTACCTGGTTCGAGATAGCCGGTGAGCGCGTTAAAATTTTATCGGCGCAAGTCGTTAACGTTAAAGGAGCCCCAGGTACGGTGGTGGATGATAAATTGACCGTCTCTTGCAGTTCGGGTGGGCTCCAGATAGGAACGGTTCAGCGAGCCGGTAAAAGTGTTGTGCAGGCTTCAGAATTTTTGCGTGGTTTTAATTTACCAGTGGGAACAATTTTATATTGAAGCAAAGATACAAGTTGACGCTTGAATACAATGGTGCAAATTTTGTCGGATGGCAGAGACAAAAAAATGGGCTTGCGGTTCAAGAGGCAATAGAACAGGCAATCAAAGGATTTTGTGGTGAAACGGTTACAGTTCATGGTTCTGGTCGAACGGACGCCGGCGTTCATGCATTAGCCCAGGTCGCTCATTTTGACATCAAAAAAATAACTAACGGTGATACCGTTCGAGATGCACTTAACTACTATTTAACGAAGGGGACTATTTCGATTCTAGCCGCAGAGGCGGTGGACGAGAATTTTAACTCACGTTTTTCAGCGGAACAACGCGTGTACCTCTATCGTATTGTAAGCCGGCGCGCACCAATCACACTTGATACCGGTCGGGTGTGGTGGGTGCCAGTAACTTTAGATGCTGATGAAATGCAGAAAGCTTCTAAATTTCTCGTCGGGAAACACGATTTTTCAACCTTTAGAGCCGCCGAATGTCAGGCAGATAGTTCAATTAAAACCTTGGATGAAATCAATGTTGAAAAAATACCTTACTCGGGAGGAAATGAAATCCGAATACATGTTCGGGCAAAATCATTTTTGTATCACCAGGTGCGTAATATTGCAGGTTCGTTGAAATTAGTTGGCGAGGGGCGTTGGTCGATTTCCGATTTTAAAAGTGCTTTTAGGGCTGCGGATCGAAGAGAGGGTGGCCCAACAGCCCCGCCAGAAGGCCTCTACTTTGTTGAAGTTGTCTATTAGTTGTTGGGTGCTGAAGTGTTGATTATATTGATAATGAAGATAGATAATCATTCAAATTAAATTGTTAGGAAAGAACCAATAATTAAACCCTCAAAATTCTTTTTTATAATTATATTGATTTTATGTATAATTATATTCTTGTTTCCTGCACCGGCCGGGATTGACCCTCAGGTTATAAAGAGTGCTGCTGTAATTTTCCTGGCTATTGGTCTCTGGTCCACGGCCGTTTTACCTTCTTCCTTTGGTTCTTTGATTTTTTTATTTGTAACTGTTGTTTTGTCGATAGCCCCGGCTAAGGTGGTTTTTTCAGGGTTCCATTCGAGTGCAACTTGGTTAGTTTTTGGCGGTTTGATTATTGGATTAGGGGTGAAAAAAACCGGTCTTGATATGAGACTTGTTCGTTCTTTTATAGCGAATTTTCCAAAGCGCTATTTTGGGATGATCTATGGTGTTTTCTGGGTTGGCATGGCGTTAGCCTTTATTGTTCCATCCGCATCGGGTCGGGTTGCTGTTTTGGTTCCCATTATGGTAGCACTTGCTAAAGAACTTGGGTTTAGTGAAGATTCCCCAAGTTCAGGGAAAGGTCGCACAGGCCTCATTTTGGCGGCTTCTATGGGCACAATGGTTCCTGCTTTTACTATTTTACCGGCTAATGTTCCCAACATGGCCCTTTATGGTGCTGCTGATAGTGTGCTCGATATTCAATTGGCTTACACAGAATATTTGTGGTTAAATTTTCCAGTAATGGGATTTTTTCCACTGTTAGTTTACCCAGCTATCATAGCTACCCTGTTTAGGGATGTCCCAAGTTATAAAGAGAAAAAAGAACAAAAAAAACCGTGGGGTGGCGAGGAGAAACGTCTTCTAATATTATTAATAATTGCGCTAGTTCTCTGGATAACCGATCACCTGCACGGTATTTCTCCTGCCTGGGTTTCTCTTGGAGTGGCCATTTTGTGCCTGTTGCCAAGAGTAGGTATGCTTCCGCCGAGTGTTATAGGAGGTGATATTAATTACAACCCGGTTTTGTTTCTGGTAGGAGTTATAGGACTTGGGGCAGTGGCTAATCATGCAGGTCTTGGAACGTTAATAGCAGAGAATCTTTCAAGTATCATTGAATTTCAAAAAGGCGCAGATTTTCAGAATTATATGTCAATTTCGTTAATTAGTATTATTGTTGGTTTATTTACAACAATGCCCGCGCAGCCGTCAATAATGGTGGCGATGGCTTCTGTGATCACTGACTCGACGGGTTGGTCACAAATAAGTGTGATTATGACAGCCATGACCGCTTGGGGAATTTTTCCGTTTTTTTATCAAGCACCACCAGTCGTTGTGGCTGTAGCCCTTGGCAACCTGAGAATTATTGATGTGACGAAAATGCTCGTTGTGTATATGATTTTTGGTATTTTATTAATGCTCCCGCTTCATTTTCTATGGGGCCAATATGTGGGAAAGTTTATTGTGCTCAACTAATATATTATCTATTTGACAAATGCCATGCTGTGCAGTTTCACTTTTCTCAACTATTCTAGGTTGACAACATGTGATTTGACGATCGCACGCAAGCTTTCGGGCATTCTTGCTGACCGTCTTTCTTGCATATCAAAATAAACTTCAGATGTTGTTTGAGTCGCGCAGAGTGTGCCACTGTCCACATTATACATTCGTTGTTCGTGGGACATACTCTTATTGCCCATTTTTGTCCAAGCCCCTTTTATTTCTATCAACTGACCCGCTGTAATTTCGTGGATAAAATTGATAGAGATATTGGCAACTACGCAACCCATGCCATTCTTGGTTAGGTCACTTTGTTTGATGCCAATATGATGCCACATCTGGAAGCCCCCATCATCGAAGAATTGGGCATAGTACCGCACGTTTAAATGCCCATAGTGATCACAGTGACGAGGGAGCACAATACCACGGTAGGTAACAAACCAACCTTCAAATTTATTTTTCATAACAGCTTATTCCCTAATGAAGGCCACCTTGAGCGATTGAACTAATTAAAATACTAAGTATTAAATCAAGAATTACAATTCCGGCGGCGATCAGACTTGAGATTTCAAGGGCAGATTTGGTTATAAACCATGTATAACAAAATACGAGGACCAGAAGTAATAGTCCTATCGCAAAAGAAGAATCACCTTGGATAAGGCGGGCCTCTACTAATATAGCAAAAGGTAAGTAGATAAAGTTTTGTGGCACTGAAGCCCAGTTGATTGCGATGATAAACCGTATAAAGTTTTGACTTTTGTTGAGCAACGCGACGACGTAACTAACCAGTAAAGGAAAAGCAACCCACCCAATGACGTAGGCAATAGCGTGAACAAGGATGAAGCGCACGATATTGACATCATTTTCACCCATTAAATATCGAACGTTGAGAAATATTATGAAAATTGGTGCGACTATTATCGCTGCGGTAAATGATCTCCAGAAGCCAAGGTGGGATACATTAAAGAAAATAAGACCGTTCGGATCGCCGAAGGCAAGCCGAAGCGCACCATAGAGCGAAGTCGTAGTCTCTTGTATAGGTGACCTTATACTTGTCATGAGTTCAATGTATTTTTGAAATATTGTTCAAGGATTGCGGTGTAAATATCGGTTAGCGCTTCCAAGTCTTTAATAGCGACACATTCGTTGGATTTATGCATTGTTTGACCTATCAAGCCAAACTCTGCAACTGGACAGTAATCTTTAATAAAACGAGCATCAGATGTGCCGCCCGTCGTACCGAGTTCTGGCGTTTTACCTACAACCGATTTTACGGCTTGAGAGATAATGTCGCTCAATTTCCCTGGCGGTGTAAGAAAGCTCTCACCTGAGACATATATTTGCAGTTCATAGCTGCGGTCAATAGAGTTAAGTTTCTCACGCAGCATTTTCTCCAGAGTTGACGAAGTTTGTAGATCGTTATAACGGATATTGAAGACAGCTTTTGCTTTCGCTGGTATTACATTTGTTGCTGGATTGCCTACATCAACTGTGGAGATTTGGAGTGTTGACGCTTGAAAGTGTTCTGAACCATCATCGAGATGAATATTAGTTAGTACGTCCAGCATTTTTACTAGTGTATGAATGGGGTTCTCCGCTAAATGCGGATATGCGGTATGTCCTTGAATACCTTGGACGACTAATGTCCCGTTTAGACTCCCTCTACGACCAATCTTAATCATTTCTCCCAGGCTTGTAGGATTTGTTGGTTCACCAACAATACAAGCGTCAAATACTTCTCCTTTTTTCTGCGCCCACTTCAGCAATTTACGTGTGCCATTAATGGCCGGACCTTCTTCGTCGCCGGTGATCAGTAAAGAGATAGAACCCTTAAAATTAGAGTCATGCTTTTCAATAAAGCGCGAAGCGGCTTCCGTAAAGCACGCAATGGCAGTTTTCATATCCGATGCGCCTCGACCATAAAGCATTCCGTCAATAACTTCGCCACCAAAAGGATCTCTTGTCCAACCCTTTGGGTCGCCGACAGGGACTACATCTGTATGTCCAGCAAAACAAAAGTTAGGAGCTGAGGTGCCGAACCGAGCGTAAAGATTCCGAATATCCGGCGTATCCTTATCGGTAAATGTTTTGCTGTGGCAGGTAAAGCCTAGCTTTTCTAATACCTTTTGCAGCGTTCGTTGAGTGCCACCATCCTCGGGTGTAACACTGGAACACCTGATGAGGGATTGAGAAAGATCTAGTGCATTTACGTGTTTGGACACGATACCTATTTAATCTCGCAACAAATCATTAACAGAGGTTTTGGCCCGCGTTTTCTCGTCAACAGTTTTTACAATTACAGCGCAATAAAGGCTTGGTACTGGAGTGCCACCCGCCGAATCTTTCCCTGGAAGTGATCCTGGTACCACTACTGAGTATGACGGAACACGTCCCCGATGAATTTTTCCTGTTGAGCGATCAACTATTTTGGTTGATGCACCAATGAATACCCCCATTGAAAGTACAGAACCAGTTTCCACAATGGCGCCCTCTGCTACTTCTGAGCGAGCCCCAATAAAACAATTATCTTCAATAATGACCGGGTCAGCCTGCAGGGGTTCCAACACACCACCAATACCGACTCCTCCAGAAATATGGCAGTTTTTTCCAATTTGGGCGCATGATCCGATAGTTGCCCAAGTATCGACCATCGAGCCTTCACCTACGTAAGCTCCAAGGTTTACAAAAGATGGCATCAAAACAGCTCCGGGAGCAATGTAGGCAGAATGTCGAACAACACAGTTTGGTACTGCCCGAAATCCTGCTCTAGAGAACTTTTCTTTGTCCCAGCCGGAAAATTTCGAAGGCACCTTATCCCACCAATTACCATCCCCAGCACTATTATTTATAATTTCCATATCATTTAATCGGAATGATAGCAAAACAGCTTTCTTCAGCCATTGGTTCACTTGCCAATTGGATGTGGTTTCCTTGTTTGGTTCTGCAACACGCTCTTTCCCGCTATCCAAAAGGTTGAGCACTGTTTCAACGGCATCGCGAATTTCACCCGAGGTTTTCGTATTTAGTTTATCACGCTTGTTCCAAGCGGCATCGATCACGCTTTTTAGCTCTTGTGTCTTCACTATTTACATCGCTTTCTTTGTTGAATAGAGTCGGAAATGTGAGGTTTAACGACAGTTATGTCAATGGCGATATTAAAGTAGTTTTTAAAGTCCCAAAATCTGACCAAGCCAATGAGATAGATTTTTCGTGGTATAGTCTGGTTCAATAGTATCTACTCCGGTCTGTGCCCATGGATGGCCCGTTTGGATCCACACAGTTTTCATACCTAGGTTTGCAGCAGGCTCTAAATTACGAGCCATGTCTTCGAACATAATTGAGCGTGCGGGATCAATATTGAATTTTTCTATGAACTTTAAGTAGACGTCGGGATCAGGTTTAGGAATATAGGCAGCATCGACGATATCAAAAATACTTTCAATTTGGTCTTCAATTGTTAGGCGCTTGACGACATGTTTTGCGTAATTGGATGTAGCATTAGTGAAAATAATTTTTGCCCCTGGTAACAAATTAAGTGCCTTTAGCATTATAGTATCGGCCTTGATCTTGGAGAAGTCTATGGAATGTACATAATCAAGATAAGGGCCAGGGTCCATATTGTAACATTCCATCAAGCCACGAAGGGTTGTGCCATATTCTCTAAAAAAACGTTTTTGGATTTTGTACGCGTCAGCGCTAGGAATATTTAGAAAATTCGAAACATAATCACACATGCGTTTATCAATTTGATCAAACAGGTTAACTGACGAATGATAGAGTGTATTGTCAAGATCAAAAACCCAAGTGTTAATCTCCTGGAGATCCGCGGGCAAAGAATTCATCAACAGGACCTTTATTGAGTAGCTAGTAGGAGGTTAATTTTCTTCTATAAGTGTTCCGGCGCCGTGTTCGGTAAATAGTTCTAACAATAAAGCGTGGGGGACACGGCCATCGATGATGACAGCTGCGTCTACGCCATTTTCAACGGCCTTTACGCATGTCTCAACTTTTGGGATCATACCGCCGTTAACCGTTCCATCTTTAATTAAAGCCCTCGCTTCTTTTACATTCATTTTTGTTATCAATTTACCTTTAGCATCAAGAACGCCGGTTACGTCAGTTAGCAACAAGAGCCGGCTTGCGGTCATTGCTGATGCAATCGAACCGGCAGCCGTGTCAGCATTAATATTAAAGGTTTCTCCATTCTTACCAGCACCGATAGGAGCAATTACGGGAATTATGTCCGTCTTTTTAAAAAATTCTAATAACTGACAAGAAATTTCTTCAGGCTCACCTACGAAGCCTAAGTCGAGAATGTTTTCAATGTTTGAATTTGGGTCAGATTTTGATCTTCGAACTTTTGTGGCACGGATAAGATTGCCGTCTTTACCTGAAAGGCCAACAGCCAAACCTCCCGCCTGGTTTATGGCTGCCGCAATCTGTTTGTTGATTTTACCCGCCAGAACCATTTCAACAACCTCTACGGTGTCAGCGTCTGTCACCCGTAAACCATCCACAAATGTGGATTGAATCTTAAGTCGGTCAAGCATTTCAGCTATCTGTGGGCCGCCTCCATGGACTATAATTGCGCTGATTCCAACGTGACTTAACAGAACAACATCGTTGGCAAAAAGCTCAGCTAAAGTGGGGTCACCCATGGTATGCCCACCATACTTTACGACGAATGTTTCACCAGCATGACGTCTCATGTAGGGTAAAGCTTCGCTGAGCACGGCCGTTTGAGCTAGCGATCTCTTCTTATGATCATTTTTTTGTTCATTCATCTTTTTTTCTTTTTTTTTGCTTAATAGTTTGGCGGTTAACCTTAGCCCAACAACATAGAAATAACCAATGATTTAAATGGCCTTGCTATAATTTTGTTGTAGTTGCAAGTAAGGCCAGTGAGCTTCTTACATGCTCAATACCTTGTGATTTTGCTGAACTCGTTACCAACATCTCTGGGTGAGCCGCAGTCCGCTTTTCTATTTCCTCGTGCGTCTTTTGTAATAATCTTTCTAAAGGGACTTCTTTTACCTTGTCACATTTAGTAAAAATGATTTGATAGCTGACCGCCGCGTTATCCATCAAGGCCATGGTATTGAAGTCTGTGACTTTTAATCCGTGGCGGGAATCTATCAATAAACAAACGCGTCTTAATTGAACACGCCCTTTTAGGTAGTCTTTAACAAGTTGTGACCATTTATCAACAACTGATTTTGCTGTTCGTGCATAACCATATCCTGGCAAATCGACTAGCATTATTTTTTTGTCTAGTTCAAAAAAATTTATCTGTTGGGTTCTTCCTGGTGTATTTGATGTGCGAGCTAAGTTTTTGCGATTGGTGAGAGCATTTAGTAAACTAGATTTTCCAACGTTAGAACGCCCAGCAAATGCGATTTCTGATAATTGGCTTTCTGGAAATTGATCAATGGAAGAAGCGCTGATTAGAAAATCACAGTTCTTTAGAAATAATAACCGTCCGGTCTCTATTTCAACTTCTTGTTTGAATGCTTGCTCAATTTTGATCATAAATTTAAACTTAATTGGTTTGGTATCGAACCTCAGCTTTTTTTTGATCCACCAATAGATGCTCCAGCCTTTCGCATAATGACATACTGCTGTAGGACTGACAGTGCATTATTCCAGGCCCAATAGATAACCAATCCAGCTGGAAAACGAGCTAGCATAATTGTAAACATAATAGGAAGAAACATAAAAATCTTGGCCTGCATCGGGTCAGGTGGTGGAGGATTCAACTTTTGTTGAATGTACATGGTAATACCCATGATAATTG
>CAZXSC010000108.1:0-9538 GCA_964643045.1 uncultured Rhodospirillaceae bacterium | reverse complement strand
CCCAGATCGCAATTGAACTTCAGCAATTGGCGCTAAAATATATCCAATGACAAATGGTCCCGTTGAGACCTTTGCTGTTTGCATGAGATAACCAACGATGCCAAAGCCAAGCATAACCCACACATCGAACAAACGATTGCCTTGGGAAAACGCGCCGATCACACAAAAGACGATGATTGCTGGCATAAGGTAGGCGCGGTTAACGTACATCAATTTTGAAATTAACGGTGTTGTCGTGAGCATAAATACAAACATGACAATGTTTGCAATAAGAGCTGCCGCGATGATGCCATAGACGATTTCGGGCGATTGTTGAAACAATAGTGGCCCTGGCGTTAGGTTGTGGATGATAAGTGCCCCAAGCAATAGAACGTCTATTACACTGCCAGGAATGCCTAACGTAATAAGCGGAACCAATGCTCCGTTTACGGCCGCATTATTGGCGGTTTCAGCAGCGACGATACCGTCTTCCGTGCCAGTTCCAAATTTTTCAGGATTTTTTGAAAAGTTTTTGGCTGTTGTATAGGAAGCGATTGCTGCCGTTGTACCGCCGATACCTGGAAGAACGCCAATCCATGTGCCAATGAGCGAAGAGCGTAACAAATTAAACCAGAGTTTTTTAAGATCATCAAAAGACATGAACATACTGCGGAAGCTAGTTTGGAGGCGTTCAATCGGCTGCGCAATGTTCACGATGTCGGCAATGACTTGGCTCATGACTAACATACCTAGGATGACAGGTAAAAGTCTGAAGCCAGCTTCTAATTCTATAAAATCGAAGGTCAGGCGGAGCCCTCCCGATGCTGGATCAACACCGACCATAGAAACTGAAATCCCGAGCATGCCAGAAAGCAGACCTTTGATCATCGATCCAGCACTGACGGCAGATATCAACATTAAGGCAACTAAAGTCATTGAGAATATCTCGTAGGGACCAAATCTGACGGCTATTTCAGCGAGTGGCGGGGAAAGTGCTGCTAAAAATACCCAAGAGACGAGGCCGCCAATAAAACTGGCAAAAATTCCAAAACCAAGGGCGCGCCCCGGGTTACCTGCTTTGGCCATGGGAAAGCCGTCTAAAATGGTCATCATGGCTGCGGGAGTGCCTGGCATGCGCATCAAGGTTGCTGAAATCAAGCCGCCGCTTGTTGAGCCGACATACATCGACACTAAAAGGATCAGCGCGTTGGTACTGTCCATTAAAAAAGTGAGTGGCAATGTAAGCGCAATAACCATGCCACCACTCAATCCTGGAATGGCACCGACAACAACGCCAACGACCACCCCGGTCAGAAGAAATATAAAGGGTAGTGGTGTAAATAAGTTACCAAAGGAGCTGATAAGGTGTTCCATCAAATTTCCTTATGGTAAATCAAGATATAAAATCTCGGTGAAAGTAAATTTGAGACCAATCCCTAAAATCAAAGCAAGGACAAATGCTATCGGTAGCTTGCTGGGTTTCCAATCAAACAACAGGGCAGTTAGGAAAAAAACAAACCCTGCTGTTGCCCATTGAAAGTTCAACCATTCAAATTGAAGAACACCGAAATAGGCGATGATTAGTAAAACAGCTGAAAGCGCCAGGACGTATCGTTTGCGGTATTTCTCCGGCTTGGCTGCCGGTTGCCCAACTGTCAGCGCCCGCCAAATTATGATAAGCGCGAATACTATTTGGATGACCGAGACCCACTGAGGGAAGGCGGCTGGCCCGACCGGTTCCAGTGCAGGCGGCGGTAAACTTAAACTTGCATTTACATATGAGATGCCGAGCACAATCATAAATACTGCGAAAACCAGATCGCCAATGGGTAATTTTTTATCGAGCTCTATCATGAAATTAAGCCAAGGCAGCGAGGAGCGGCATATAAAATATTGCTCCCCCGTTGTCAGAAGAACTGCCGTGTTAAAGCGAACTATTTTTTCTTCATGGATGCTTTAACTGTTGGAGCGACTTTCTGAAAATTTTTAAACTCCGCATCAATATCAGCTTTAAGCTTTGCACCTGTCAGAAAGCGAATAGAGCCCATACGCTTCTTGTGATAGGCTTTCAACTCATCCGTCGCCATTACCTTACCAAGGATGCCTGCGAAATACGCGACACGCTTTGCATCAGTGCCTTTAGGCGCCCAAAAACGCCGATTTAAACAGGCATTGATATTGTAACCCTTTTCAATGGCAGTAGGCATATTTGGCGCAGCAGGGTGGCGGGTTGGACCCAACCATAAGATACCCCGTAGAGCATCGCCGCCTCGCTTGATCCAACCTGGGGACATAAAGGCCATCTGGGTATGCTTGCCTTTCATGGCTGCAAAACGCTTTGACGTGCCGCCAGCTTGAACGATTCCAATTTTCATGCCCGTGGCATTCATCAGCATAACCCAAGGGAAATGGGAAACACCGCCGATGCTATCGGATGCCTTTAATTTTCCAGGAGCTGCTTTAGCGGCCTTTACGACATCTTCAAATGACTTGAATGGGGTAGAACCTCCAACCGCAAGATACAAACAAGATTGCGTCGTTTGCGCAACTGGTGTGAAAGCTGAGGGGGTGAAGTTGACCCGCCCGGTCGCAGCATATGCTAGAAATCCATTATGAACTTGAAGGAAAGTATACCCATCTGGTTTTGCGTCTTTAACGGAACGAATGCCAACGGCTCCACCAGCGCCGGTAATATTGGTGACGACTAATTTAACGGCCATTATTTTATGTTTTTCAATTGCCGCTTGAATGGTCCGGGCAAGGGCATCACTACCTCCGCCAGCACGGTAGGGAATAACCAACTTAATGGGTTTTTCTGGATAAGCAGCAATAGCTATATTGCTACTAAATGCCGTGGGTATAGCTGCAGCCATGGCAGAACCGAGAGCAATAATTTTCTTGGAAATCATAATTTCCTCCATTTTAACTGTGGTTTAGAACAGTTTTATTTCTGGTTTATTTTACCTATAAATATTCTGTGGATTGTAATATACTCGAATGGGATTTGAAAGACGATAGTAGAAAACATGTCAATTATAAAGCCGTATATTTGAACATACTGGACGTCTTTGGATTTGGAACATAAATAGAAAGAGGTTAAATTAAACACTAACGGGAGAATAAAATGTTTACATTTACACAAAAATTGGGTCACCGCTCCATACTTGGAATTATTATAGCTGTAGGCGTTGCACTTATGTCGTTCAGTGCGCCCGCACAGGCTGCCGATATTGATAAAATTCACTTTCTAATTCCAGGCGGTGCTGGTGGTGGTTGGGATGGAACAGCGCGCGGTACTGGCGAAGCCTTAACCAAATCTGGCATTGTCGGTTCGGCATCCTATGAAAATATGTCCGGTGGGGGCGGAGGTAAAGCTATCGGATATTTGATTGAAAATGCTAAATCAAATCACGGCACTTTAATGGTTAATTCCACCCCTATTGTGATCCGGTCTTTGGTGAAAAGATTTCCGCACAATTTCCGTGATTTGACCATGATCGCTGGCACGATTGGTGATTATGCAGCTATCATCACAGGTAAAAATAGTCCTTTTAAGAACTTTAAGGATCTCGTGAGGGCGTATAAGAAAAATCCAAAAAAAGTCTCTGTTGGTGGTGGCTCTGTGCCTGGAGGGATGGACCATCTCGTTGCAGCTATGGCGTTCCAAGCTGCTGGCGCCGATCCAACTAAAGTTAAATACATCCCTTACGATGCCGGCGGTAAATTGAATGCTGCCATTTTGGCTGGTGAAGTTGCAGCCGGCTCAACTGGCTTTTCCGAGGCGGTTGCTCTCGCCAAATCAGGCGAAATGCGTATTCTTGCGGTCACATCTGATCGGAGAGTTCCTGCATTTAAAGCAGCCCCTACTCTCAAAGAACAGGGCTATAATGCTACCTTCGTAAATTGGCGGGGTTTCTTTGCTGCTCCTGGTTTACCGAGTACTAAGGCTAATGCTTATCGTGCCGCTATTGCAAAGATGTACAAAACCCCGGAATGGGAAGCTGTTCGTGCACGCAACGGCTGGGTTAACATCCACAACCCAGGTAAAAAATTTATTTCCTTTCTCGAAAATCAGGAAAAAGTTATCAAGAATTTGATGACAAAACTAGGTTTCTTAAAGTAAAGTAATGACCATGCTGGGGCTCTTTGTAGAGCTCCAGCTATCCAAAGCCTAAAATTTTTTCGCTTGAAAAGGAGAAGCTCCCTGACGCTTGACCGAGCTATTGCCGGTATTTTCCTCCTAGGATGTTTGATCTATGGGTATACGGCCTTTGTTACTATGGAAGCCGGGCTTCTGCCATTTGAGTTGAACATGACATTCCTACCAAACACCATGCCGAAATGGCTGAGCGTGCTCGGTGTCATTGTCGGTACGATCGTCTTTGTTCAAACTGGCCCCAAAGCTCAAGCTGAAATAGATGATGGCGAATTTAACTACCGTACCATGCGCCGACGATACTTGATTCAGGCAATTTTTCTATTAGTCCTGATGGTTTCTTATGCATTGCTACTCCGTCCAATCGGTTTTATTGGCGCAACAACGATGTTTTTGGCCGGCGGAGGTATAATCCTTGGCGAGCGAAAATTTAAACTACTCCTGTCGATAGCAGTTTTTTCTGCCTTTCTTATTTGGTATTTGGTGCAGGAACTGCTCGGTATTTTCCTTAAACCTTGGCCGTGGTTTTTCTAAGGAGAATGAAGGATGCTTGAGGGAATTCTTCTAGGTTTGGAGGCAGTCTTATCCATACAGAATCTGTTCATGGTGGTTGCTGGCTGCTTGCTTGGAACTTTTATTGGCATGTTACCGGGATTAGGGCCGATGTCGATTATAGCCATCATGATTCCGGTCGCAATTAAGATTGGCGATCCATCCGCTGCTCTCATTTTACTCGCCGGTGTTTATTACGGGGCGATTTTCGGCGGCTCCACTTCGTCGATCCTGATAAATGCGCCGGGCATTGCTGGTACTGTCGCGACGGCCTTTGATGGCTACCCGATGGCGCGGCGAGGGCAGGCAGGAAAAGCCCTGACAATCGCCGCTATTGCATCTTTCACGGGTGGCACTGTCGGAGCGATTTTGCTGATGGGTTTTGCCCCCGCTTTGGCTACAGTCGCGCTGCTTTTTCATTCGGCAGAGTATTTTGCCTTGATGATTGTTGGCCTGTCGGCGATTGCCGCTTTTACCGGCACTGGCAATGTCGCGAAAGCCCTGATGATGACGGTACTCGGCTTGATCTTGGCCACTGTGGGCGAGAGTGCGCAGTTTAATGCGCCGCGCTTCACCATGGGCATTCGGGATTTGCAAAGTGGTATTAGTTTTATCACTTTGGCGATGGCACTCTTTGCTTTGCCGGAAGCGCTTTACTTGGTGCTTGACCCAAAACGCTCAAATACCGGCCATGCTGGCGGTAAAATTAGACATCTCCGCATAACCAAAAACGAGGCTAAGCTCATCGCGCCGGTGATCGGTCGCCAATCAATCCAAGGTTTTTTGATTGGCGTGATGCCGGGGGCTGGGGCTACCATTGCCTCTTTCCTCGGCTATGCGGTTGAGCGAAATATTGCTAAAGGCAAGGAACGGACTGATTTCGGCAAGGGCTCGGTCAAAGGTCTAGCTGCTCCCGAGACTGCTAATAACGCTGCTTGCACGGGCTCCTTTGTGCCCCTATTGACGTTAGGAATTCCCGGCTCAGGCACCACAGCGATATTACTTGGCGCACTTATAGCACTTAATGTTACACCTGGTCCTCGACTAATGATCGAAAATCCGACGGTTTTTTGGGCCGTGATCGTTTCGATGTATATCGGTAACGTAGTGCTATTGATACTTAATTTGCCGCTGATTCCCTATATCGCTAAGCTACTCATGGTGCCGCGAAATTACCTCATCCCGTTTATTTTGTTTTTTACCATGATGGGCAGTTATATTGGCCAGAACAATTCGACTGAATTATTAATGCTGACAGGTATGGGTATTGCCGCGACGATTGTGCGCTTTACCGGCTTCCCCCTTGCGCCGATGCTGATTGGTTTTATTCTGGGGCAAATGCTGGAAGATAATTTCGCCAGGGCGATGAATCTTGCCGACGGTATCAATTTTATGTGGGAACGCCCCATGACATCAGCACTTATTCTTTTGGCGATTATTTTGATATTTTTGCCAACCCTGCGTGTTCAATTTGGAAAGTTTAAACGCCAAGGTATTGCAAGCGGCGACTAAATAATTTTTAGCTCGCCGATAGCATCCTCTTGAGCTTTAGTCCAAATAATCCTCAATATCCACGTTGCCCCAGTCCTTGGGCCAGACGCGCTTGAATTCGTCGGGGTTGAGGCGGCCCTTAATGGTGGCGTCGATGCCCATCTTGCCAGCGAGGCGGTTGAATGGATCTTCCTTGATGGGCGCTCCGGAAGGGTCGCCCGGATGACCCCGGGTGCGCTTGATAATGCTGACGTCGATGGCCGGATCGGCGCGGGTCGCGATGGCGTGATAGACCGATCCCGGATCGTCCATGTCGGTGTCTTCGGAAACGGCGACGGCCAACTTGGCGTTGTTGTAAGGCGTGCCCATCAGGGTCAAGAGCGCATCGCCGATAACGCCGGTCCGGGGAATGCCGGCCACCTGGATGACGCAGCTGAGCGCGCCCCCCCAAGTGGGAAAGCGCACATCGATCACATCGACCCCCATTTCCATCAATTTGTTGTAGAGCACCGCCTCGTGGCAGAGGCGCGGCAGCACTTGGTGGTCGGTTTCCGGCACGGTCTGGACAGCGCGGTAGATCGGTTTATCCTTGCGCATAGTGATGGCGGTGAATTTAACCGCCGGCTGCGGCACTTTGGCAGGAATGTTGTACATTTGCGGATTGGGACCCATGTTGCGGACGTCGGTCTCGCCAATTTGCAGCAAGCCCTCGACGACGATCTCGGCCACCGCAGGCACGGTGAGGTCAATGGTCTCGCAGGGCACGAATTCAACGTCCTGGTCCATGATGGTTCCAAACATATCGGTCTCGCCCCAGCTATCCAGATGCAGCCCGGCATAGTTGCCCATGATTTCAAAGGCTGGCGGCAGGCCAGCGACAAAGACGATGGGCACTTCGGTGACACCCATTTCCTTATAGGTCTTGAATATGTTCGTTGAATCGCGCGACACAAACAAGCTGAACCCGGTATCTCGACCAGTAATGGTGGTCATTGCGTTGGTGACGTTATAGTTGCCGGTAATCGGATCTTTCACCCAGTTCATGGCGGTCATCATCGGTTCCGGATCGCCGTCCGAGTGATAGCAGATGGGCAGCTCGCGGACGTCCAGACTCTTCCCCGTAATAATTACCTCCTTGCATGGTCCGGTCTTGACATTTACCACGCCGCGGGGCGGCTGACGCAGCCGGAAGGCCAAGGTCTTCATGTAATCGGCTTCGCTAACGCCGAGAGCGCGGGCCTGCAAGTTGCGGTGTTTGACCAAGATATCAACGATGCGAAAGCCCGGCTTCTCGACGATGTTCTCGAAGATAATCGGATTCTCGCTCTGCGCCGCGATGGCACCAAGGTTTTTGATCTCGACTGGTTTGGTGATGACGGTCAGCACATCCTTGTTGGTGTCTAGATACCCCCTCAAATCCTTATCGAGCCCAATATTCTGTCCTTCCACCGGCCCCGGCGCTGGCGGAAAGTTCGGTCTTCCACGAACTGGCGTATGCATGGCATCCCCTCCCTGTCAGAATTAGTTTTTGCAACCGTTTGATCCAGGCCCTATTCAGCCTGAATTAATTGCGGTGGTCAACGTTAGCTTCAGCGCGGCCGATGCTGCCCATATGTTCCTGTGTGGCGTCAACGCCCTTGGGACCTATTGAGGGGTAACCGGGGGGTTCCCTAATGCAGAAAGAAGAAATTTGGCAAACACCTGACGGTTTAACCGATCAGGACACTTGGGTTCAACAATTAATCTTAGTCCTAAATAATTTACCTACAAACATACCTACAAAATTACGCCATATAACGTACTAGCGACTTACGAATGATAGCGATCATCTCTTCAAGTTGGTCATTACTGGCAATGAGTGCGGGAGCTAATACAAAGCTGTCACCACTGGTCCTGAGAACTAGACCGTCCTCAAAACAATAGCGCATCAGGTCATAGCCTCGGTCACCTGTTGCGACGTCGGGCTCCAGATCGATGCCGGCTAACATGCCATAACTGCGAATATCTCGGACAATGTTAAGATCCCTTAAACCAAAAACCAATGCGCTTAGTTTGCTTGAAAGCGCCTTGCTGCGCTCAAACAAACCTTCGTCACGGTACACATTCAAGGCCGCAAGACCGGCCGCGCAGGCAACCGGGTGGCCGGAATAAGTGTAGCCGTGAAATAACTCGACGGTGTTTTCTTCTTTGCCTGCTACAATCTGGTCATAAATTGTCGTGTTGATCGCAACGGCTCCCATCGGAATGGTGCCGTTCGTCAGGGCTTTTGCCATGGTGATGATATCCGGTATGACATCAAAGGCTTGCGCGCCGAAGGCTTCGCCCGTCCGCCCGAAACCACAGATCACCTCATCAAAGATTAATAAGATGCCATGGGTGTCGCAAATTTTTCGTAAGCGTTGGAGATAACCTTTCGGCGGAACAAATATCCCAGCCGAGCCTGCGATGGGCTCGACAATACAGGCGGCGATTGTGTCAGCACCGTAGGTACGCACAATTTGCTCGAGATCATCTGCAAACTCATACCCTGTTTCGGGTTGCCCCTCGGAGAAAAAATTTTCAGGTGAATAGGCGTTTCGTATGTGGTGGACATGCGGCAAGCCGGTGGCAAAACCGTTTTTATTGCGGGCGATACCGCCAACCGATAGGCCACCGAAATTTACACCATGATACCCTTTCTCGCGGCCGACAAAACGGACTCGTTGGGGCTCGCCCTTAGCAGCATGATAGTTAAGAGCAATCTTAAGCGACGTTTCAACCGCTTCTGATCCTGAATTGGTAAAGAATACTTTGTCGAGGTTGCCAGGTGTCAACTCAGCAATACGCGCGGCAAGTTCAAAAGCTCCAGAGTGGCCAAATTGGAAGGCCATCGCATAATCGAGGCTGCGGAGTTGCGCTTCAACAGCGTTCACAATAGCAGGATGACAATGGCCCGCTGCGTGGGTGTAGAGTCCCGCGCAACTATCTAAAATTTTCCGGCCATTAGCATCATAATAGTACATGCCCTCCGCCTGTTTGATCATACGAGGATTGGACTTAAACCTGGCATTCGCCGTAAACGGCATCCAATAGTTCTCTAAATTGTCATTTTCTACCATGCTACCCTGCTTAGATTTTTACACCTCTTTATCATGCTTATCCAAAGTTAGAAGCGGCGCAAGTAATTTTACCCGCCAATGGCTATCTTTACGTCAAGAAAGAAGGCTTACTCCTCGATCAATTCGATCCCGCCGAATGCAGTAACGAACACGTCACTGCAGGCTATATTTGTGTCTCACTCAATCGAGCTTTAGATAGCGGCGGTGCAGTCGACTTCGATCAGATATTCTTCGAAGGCCAGTCCGGCTACAATGACAAGGG
>CAZXSC010000107.1:0-9550 GCA_964643045.1 uncultured Rhodospirillaceae bacterium | reverse complement strand
TTATCCCTTGCTTGTCAAATACATGCATTTTAAGTAATACTTGATATGTTTGGGGGCTACGTGCTAGTTCGTTCACATAAAACGTTCATTTGTATAGCCTTGGCTCACCAATAGGTCTAAAAAAACAAGGTTAATTTTTTGCAGGCATGGTTAATTTAAATGGGAAAAAAGCGGGATGACCTTTATAGAAAGACGGTCGATTGTTAATAGAGCATCGGTCTTAATTGCCTTATTAGGAACAAGCCTAATTTCGGGTTGTTCTTTTTCATATGAATCCCTGTTACCTTCTTTGACCGGCGAAGATCCTTCGGGAAATATTTCTGCCGTTCAAGTATCGCCCAAACCTGCAAAACCACAGTCCGTAGCTGTTAAAATTAAAAAGCCCTCTGCACCGGTACCACCACCCAAGATGGGAACATCAACATATGAACCTAGAAATATCGCAAAAGGGACAAACACCGGGACCTTTGTTGGGCAAAAAGCTATTGCACTTCAAGGCGAGCTCCGCAATCTTCAGGCTAGTGTTTCCAAGAATAATGGCAAGCTCCAAGCCGTGCGCATTAAAACAATTAAAGATTCCCAAAGATACCACGGAGCAATATCGGCAATTAATGCACGTTTACAGGTAGGCACCACTCCAGGAAATCCGGTCTTAGTGGGGCAATTTAATCAGGCGCTCGCAGATTTGAAAAAAATTGGTGAAGACATTAGTGATATGAATGTACTAACGACAAATGTGACCGCTGATTCAACGTTGGCTGCCTTTTTAGCTGAAAATACAAGAGCAGCTTTTAGATTGTCGGGCGCGGTTGACGCCGACCACGAGCAATTAGCAATACTCGAGGATGAAGTTAACCGCACCGTTGTCTTGATAGACCGGCTTTTGAAAGAGCTTACTGAAGATATTCAACGGCAAACTAACTATGTAGCAACCGAACGTAGCAATCTTAACACATTGTCTACAGCTGTAAAAAGTGGCGAACTCCTGGGCTCAAGCCTCACCAATCGAGCTTTAGCTGCAGCAACTGCAGGAACCGCCTACCGTCAAACAACACCGCGGTCTCTCGCTGGACGTCGGCCGTTGGTGGTTATTCGCTTTGACCGAAAAAATGTAGCATATGAGCAAGCATTGTATAATGCTGTTAGCCAGACCCTTGAGCGTCGCCCAAACTCAACTTTCGAATTAGTTGCCATAGCACCTGCCTCCGGTGGAGCAGCCCGTATTGCATTAAATTCAAACAAAGCACGCCGCAATGCTGAGAAGGTAATGCGTTCGCTTCAACGAATGGGCCTACCTCCGCAACGGGTTGCTGTATCTGCTCAAACAAGCAAATCAGCCCAGTCGAATGAAGTTCATCTTTATTTAAACTAGCAAATTTACTGATTTAAAAAAAACCGGCGTTCTTAGCGCCGGTTTTTTTTACCAGACTAAAGAATGGATAAACAAAGTTTAACAAAATCCGGACATTTTTTCCTAATTAGCATCATAATTGGTTGGGGCACCTCGTGGCCATTTCTTAAAATAGCATTAAGTGAAATACCGCCTTGGACCTTTAGAGGTTTAATAGCACCAGCTGCAGTGATTTTAGTATTTTCAGCTGGATTCCTCTTACAACAGAATATGCGGGTCCCTAAAGGACGTTGGCGGCAGCTTTTAATTGTGTCATTTTTCAACATTTTTCTTTGGCACATTTTTAGTGCCTGGGGTATAAAATTACTAGGGTCTGGCCAGGCATCTATAATCGCGTACACCATGCCCTTATGGGCAGTTCTTTTTAGCGTATTAATAAATCAGGAAAAACCGGGTTTACAGCGTCTAATTGGACTTTGCTTAGGTATAGTTGGACTTTCAACATTAGCACTTGGTGAATTCGGAATATTTTTTTCAGCACCAATGGGTACAATGATGATGCTAGCCGCTGCTATTTTCTGGGGAATTGGCACTGCGATCCATAAAACCGTTAAGTGGGGAATGTCTACTATCGCATTGGTGGGTTGGCAATTGCTAATCGGCGGCCTCCCAATAACAATTATAGCCGTATTTCTTGAAGCTGAACTTTGGCCTTCGACAATCCAGAACATTTCGCTGATGGCTATTTTATCGACATTACTAATTCTCGCTTACCCTATTATTTTTTGTTGGTTCGCGTGGTTTCATATAGTTGATGAAGTGCCGGTTTCAGTTTCTACCGTCTCAATAATGCTTGTTCCGGTAATTGGTGTATTTAGTAGCCATATTATCTTGGAAGAAATTATTGGTATGAAAGAAGCTTTAGCACTAATGTTTGTTTGTGGAGCGCTAGCTCTCGCTTTACTACCTAAATCCAAAAGGGGGACCCACCCCAAATCAAGGAATTAACTGGATTTGATTTTAATATTATCAATAAGACGTGTTTTACCTAGCCAGACCGCACCTAAAATATGTCCACCGTTACCTAAATAATTAATGTCTTCAAGACTAGAAGATTCGCATACTACAATATAGTCGATTTTTGAGAAACCCTCTTCAAAAAGTCTCAGTTTTGCCCCCTCGATAGTTTCTTTTATCGGTTCACCCGCTAAAATTTTCTCTAACATCTGGTTTAATACATCATAAAAAGCCGGTGCGATTTTCCGTTCATCAGAACTTAAATATGCGTTTCGAGAGGAAAGAGCCAGACCGTCACTTTCACGAATAGTTGGACAACCTATGATTTCGACGGGTAGATCTAAATCCTTCGCCATTTGCTTTATTATCGCAAGTTGCTGGAAATCTTTTTCACCAAAAAAAGCGTAATCGGGAAAGGTTTGAACAAGTAATTTGCACACAACTGTGGCTACTCCATCAAAAAATCCCGGACGAAACTCACCCTCCAATAAATCACCTATTCCCGGTAATGAAATAGTGGTTATAGAACCATCGGGATACATTTCCTCAATTTCTGGCACAAACACAAGATCTGCACCCAACTTTTCTAAAGCTTCAAAATCTTTAGTTTCATCTTTAGGATAAATATTTAGGTCCTCGTTGGGACCAAATTGTTTTGGATTAACGAATAACGTTACTATGGTTTTATCTGCAAATTCTAAAGAAAATTTCACAAGTGAAAAGTGCCCACCATGTAAAGCCCCCATCGTTGGAACAAGTCCTATTCTTTGGCCTGTTTCACGCCAAAGGGCTATTCTCTTTCGTAAAGAAATTACGGTCCGCACAATCTCTAACTTTGGCGACATATTACTTAGCGCCGTAGCAATGCTCGTCCGCTGGAAAGGTCCGAGCCTTTACTTCTTGAGCGTATTTAGCAACAGCTTTGTCAATGTCATCAGCAGTTTCAGAATATCGTTTTACAAATTTTGGCGTAAAGTCAGTAAACATGCCAATCGCATCTTCTGTTACAAGTATCTGGCCATCACATTGAGCTGACGCACCAATTCCAATAGTCACCGCAGGTACTTCCTGTGTAATTTCCGCTGCTAGATTCTCGAGAACCCCCTCTATTACGATAACAAAAGCACCCGCACGTGATATTGCCTGAGCATCTCTTCTTATTTTTTCTGATTCACCTTCATCACGGCCTTGTGCGCGATAACCACCCGCAACATTGACGGATTGAGGTTTTAATCCAACGTGCCCCATAACTGGAATGCCTCTTTCTACCAAAAAAGTCACTGTCTTGGCCATTTCGCTTCCACCCTCCAGTTTTATGGCCCCACAACCGGTTTCGGCCATAACACGGGCACAATTTCGGTAAGCCTGTTCCGGACTTTCCTGATAAGTACCAAAAGGCATGTCAACAACTACACAAGCTCGCTTAGATCCTCTAACCACTGCGCCACCATGGTTAATCATCATATCAAGCGTCACTCCCAATGTAGAATCCATACCATATAAGATCATACCTAATGAATCGCCTACCAACAAAAAATCACAATGTGGGTCCAGAATTTTTGCCATCGGTGCCGTATATGCTGTTAAACTCACAATAGGTTCACCGCCCTTGCGGCCGGCAAGGTCAGGTATAGATACTCGGGAAATTATTCTACCATCATTTATTTTGGTGCTCATCGACAGGACCCCCTCAAAATTACTACTATGCAATGACCTTTGGAATATCACACCAAAGCTTAAGCCGCTAGCCAGTCACTTTTAATTCACCGTTTTTTTAACATAGATTCCTAATTTACAAAAATTATCGTGTTATCCCTTGAGATTGACCCTTAAAATCAGGCATTATGTTAGAATTTAATAAGTCAACAAAGATCATTTTGTTTCATATCCGGGATCAAACTATCTAATGGAAAAAAATGCCAAGAATTCATTCTTTTTATCGTTAATTTACCTCGTGGCTAGTTTTTGCATACTAACAGCTTGTGAGCAGAACAAAGAACCATTATTGGTCAAGACAGTTGATAAAACAATCAAATTGCACGGCAAAAAAAAAGAAATAAAAATCCTATCTAATTCGAAAACTGAGAATCAGAAATCAGCCAATAAAATATCCAGTAAACTGATAAAGGATAAATCTAAAAATGCTATAAGAAAAAATAAGTCTGCTACAGCCCGCAAATATATGGTCGCTGCAGCCAACCCTCTGGCAGTACAAGCCGGTCTTTCAATCTTGCGGCTTGGTGGAAGTGCGGTAGATGCAGCAATTGCTACTCAATTAGCACTAAATGTTGTTGAACCTCAATCGTCAGGAATTGGTGGTGGAGCATTCTTGATGCACTACCAATCAAGCTCACGCGCGATTCAGGCCTATGATGGACGTGAAAAAGCACCGGCCGCGGCAACTCCCAATATGTTTCTCAAATCAGATGGTTCGCGGCCAAACTTCTACGATGTTGTCCCTGGCGGTCTATCTGTTGGGGTTCCGGGTACGCTTCGAATGTTGGAACTTGTTCATAAAAAACACGGAAAGCTTCCTTGGAAAAAATTATTCGAACCTGCTATTAAACTTGCGGAGAATGGCTTTAAGATTTCACCCCGGCTTTATTCACTCGTTAAAATCGACCGATTCTTAAAGTTATCCAAAAATACCGAGAATTTTTTCTATAACGAAAAAGGATTTGCCAAACGAGTTGGCACTCTGTTGATCAACAAACAATTAGCACAAACACTCCGGCAGGTTGCGGCTGACGGGGCTACAGCTTTTTATACAGGACCTATCGCAAAAAGAATTGTGAAAGCAATAAACAACGCAAGCATAAATCCCGGAAGAATGACAATTTCAGATTTAGCCTCTTACCGTGCTATAGAGCGCAAACCTGTATGTTCATTCTATCGCAAATGGTTAGTTTGTGGAATGCCCCCACCAACGTCTGGCGGAATTACAACTCTGCAAATACTTGGCTTAATACAGAACACTGAATTATCAAAATTAACCCCTGGGTCAATTGAAACCACTCACCTCATTGCTGAAGCCAGTAGGCTCGCCTTTGCCGATAGAAACAAATATCTTGCTGATGAAGATTTTGTCCAAGTGCCCAAAAGTAATCTAATTGACCCTGGATATTTAGCTAAACGGGCAAAACTAATTTCAAAAACAAAATCAATGGGCCGGGCTAAACCCGGAATAATAATGTTAGAAAGCGTGAATAACCTAGCTCCCTATGAAGCATTTGAGGGTGAATCAACATCTCATGTAAGTATAGTTGATAAAGATAAGAATGCTGTGTCTATGACATCAAGTATAGAGAACGCCTTTGGCTCGCGTCTAATGGTGGGAGGTTTCTTGCTTAACAATCAACTAACCGACTTTTCATTTGCCCCAAAATCAAATGGAAAACCAATTGCTAACCGGGTCGAACCAAATAAGCGACCACGTTCATCGATGAGCCCAATGCTAGTCGTTGACAGTGGCGCTAAATTAATAATGGCCATTGGTTCACCCGGTGGTTCACGCATTATCGGGTATGTTGCTAAAACTATTGTTGCTGCGCTCGACTGGAACATGGATATTCAAAGGGCTATAAGCCTGCCCCATTTCGTTAATCGAAATGGCACAACCGATCTCGAACAAAATACAAATATTGTTTCTCTGAAACCAGCGCTCGAAAAACTTGGGCATAAAGTTCAGGTACGCAAACTAACAAGTGGGCTTCACGGTATTCTTGTAGGTCGAGACGGAAAATTATATGGGGGTGCTGATCCAAGAAGGGAGGGCATCGCCAGCGGGGATTAAAATTTTATCCAAATGGATCATCACAATCTCCTGCTTTATATAGCGGCTAGAATAATCACGTAAAATTCTCAAAAAATATAACAAGCATATTTAACCATTAACCAAATAAATCCAGTGAAGTATCGTTGACTTCTATGCTCCAAAAACGTATACAGCGTGCCTTGTATAAGTATTTAGCCCTGTTTTCGAAAAAACACTAATCTTGTTGGAGAAGGTTTTTGAAGCGCACTTTTCAACCAAGCAACCTTGTACGGAAACGTCGTCATGGCTTCCGATCGCGCATGGCAACTTCGAATGGTCGCCGTATACTTGCCAGACGCCGGGCAAAGGGTCGCAAAAACCTCTCAGCCTAACGTTCTTTTTCAGGTGTCCTCTAGTGACCCTTCAATTAAATAAAAAACCAATAATACGTTTAAAAAAACGTTCTGAGTTTCTCAAAGTGGCGTCAGTTGGCCAACATAACGTCACTCCAGGATTGATATTGCAAAGTCGCAAACATACGTTAATAGAACGAGAATCCAATAGCATCGAGTCCCTTCGTCTAGGCTTCACTGTAAGCAAGAAAGTAGGCAATGCCGTAAAACGAAACAGAGCAAAACGACGTTTAAGGGCAGTAGCCCAAACCATATTGTCCGCCAAAAAAGCCTCGCACATCGATTTAGTTATTATTGGCCGCCAACATACTCTGAAAAGGCCGTTCGCAAAACTTCTTAAGGATTTTGAGAATGCCCTGATGCACATTAAATCTTTTGAGGATGAAAAATGATTAACCTTTCAAAGCTACTTTTGTTGATGTTTAGGGTTTCCATAAAAGCGTATCAATACCTAATTTCACCCATTATACCAATGACTTGCAGACATTTTCCCACATGTTCACGATATGCAATAGAGGCACTTGAGATTTACGGACCATACAAAGGGGTTTGGCTTTCAATAAATCGAATTATGCGTTGTCAACCATGGGGAACTAGAGGATACGACCCCGTGCCAGAAGAAATAATAACCCATAAAGGCGCAGAAATATCTGAAAAGGCGGTTGCAGAAATGCAAACTGACGGATATACCTCCCGCAAAAATCATTTATCAAAAGCAAATTAAAAGCGGCAACTTTAGTCAAATATGTCAAACGTGACGTAAATAACAAGGCCAGGAAAATATAATATGGAACAAAAGAACCTGCTTTTAGCTATAATTCTATCTGCACTCATCATGGTAGGATTTCAATGGTATAACTCCAGCCAAAAGGTCCCTGAACCCGGTCTGGATTCAAACCTAAAATCAGATAATAACCTACCAGAACTACCAGCGTCTTCCAAAAACACTGGTAACCAAATTAGACCAGATACTCCTATTACATCAAACGCCTCGAATATGCCCGTGCCAATACCGGGTGAAAATAGTGTCAATGAGGCGTCGGAAGCAATAAAAAAAGCTCTAACAACAACCCCACGAATAATAATTAATTCTGATCGAATATCAGGTTCAATAAGTTTGGTTGGGGCAAGAATAGATGACATGATATTAAAAAATTATAGGGAAACAATTGAACCCGAAAGCAAAAATATTTCCCTCCTTTTACCATTTGGAAGTTTCAAGCCGTACTATGCCGAATTTGGGTGGTTATCGCGCGACACAAAAGTGCCAGATGCAACTACCGTCTGGAAATCTGATAGCCGAACATTAATACCAGAGGAACCTATCCAACTTACCTGGCAAAATGGCGATGGTATTAAATTCATTCACGAAATATTTCTCGATCAGAATTTTATGTTTACTGTCAATCAGCGGGTTGAGAACACCGGAACAAGATCAGCAACAGTATATCCTTATGGCCTTGTTAAAAGGCACGGCACACCGGAAATAACTGATTTTTATATACTGCATGAAGGTATGTTGGGTGTCTTTGACGACGTACTGCAGGAAGTTGACTATGATGAAATTGTGGAGAAAAAGCAGTTAAAAAAGAGGTCAAAAGGCGGGTGGATTGGTATTACGGATAAGTATTGGCTTACTGCTTTAATTCCAGACCAAAATTCAGCGGTAGACACACACTTCTCTGGTAAAGTTACAAAAGGCGTTGAAAACTATCAGGTAGATTTCAGAGGTGATGCTCAGGTTGTAGCCCCGGGGACATCGGCACAAACCAGTAGTAAATTCTTTTCAGGCGCAAAAGAAGCACAGTTGATTCTTGATTACCGGGACCAATTGAATATTGCACGTTTTGATTTAGCAATTGATTGGGGTTGGTTTGAATTTTTAACCAAACCAATTTTCTTTGCGCTAGTATATTTTACTGACTACCTCGGAAATATGGGACTGTCGATCTTATTACTAACCGTCCTGATTAAACTAGCCTTCTTTCCACTAGCAAACAAATCATATCGCGCTATGAGCAAAATGAAATTACTCCAACCGGAAATGATGAAAATTCGAGATCGCTTTAAGGATGATAAAACAAAAATGAACCAAGAGGTGATGCAATTGTATAAACGAGAAAAGGCTAATCCGGCAGCCGGCTGTTTACCCATTTTACCTCAAATTCCGGTATTTTTTGCCTTGTATAAAGTGGTATTTGTAACCATAGAATTACGGCATGCTCCTTTCTATGGCTGGATTAAAGATTTGTCCGCCGCTGACCCGGTAACCCCGCTTAATCTCTTTGGACTGATTAATTGGACCCCACCTGAAATGATTACAATAGGGATTTGGCCAATTATCATGGGTGTTACTATGTACATTCAACAAAAGTTAAACCCCCCTCCACCTGACCCAATGCAAGCCAAAATCTTTATGTTTCTTCCTATTATGTTTACAATTATGCTAGCTCGTTTTCCCGCTGGGTTGGTTATCTATTGGGCTTGGAACAACGCGCTCTCAGTCCTACAACAATATGTTATAATGCGCAAAGCAGGTGCACAGATTGGCGGATCTAAAACAAGTTAAAGTTTAATGGCAAACCAATTAGGTCCAAATTTATGGTTAAAATTGAGCAGGCATCTGGATCAAACGACGATATGGAGGCGGGGCGATTACTGTTTCTAAAGAGTTGTGATTTTTTAATTAGTGCTACTTCGATTGATCAATTTCCACAAAGCCAGTTATCAGAAATCGCTTTTGCCGGCCGTTCTAACGTTGGAAAATCTAGTTTATTGAATGCTCTCACCAACCGCAAAAGCCTGGCTCGCACATCAAACACGCCGGGAAGAACTCAACATGTAAACTTTTTTGAGTTAGACCAAAGAATAATGCTTGTCGATTTGCCAGGATACGGTTATGCACGGGCAACAAAATCAGTTGTTGATAAATGGACTCAACTTGTTAAAGATTACCTTAGAGGGCGGGTTCAATTAAGACGTGTTTGTTTATTGATAGATTCCCGCCACGGATTA
>CAZXSC010000106.1:0-9694 GCA_964643045.1 uncultured Rhodospirillaceae bacterium | reverse complement strand
TGTATTCCCATCCATTACCGCGACCCGAATTTCCTCCGGGTGAGCGGCATCGATTAACATTCTTTTGGTAGTCATTAATTTCTAAACTCCGAACGAGCAAAACGACTCGACCAAAAATACCTTGAGTGTTTTGCATTATTTTGTTGATGAAGCTTGAGGGGCCATCAAATAAAACAAAAATAGCAGTCGTTGTTCTTGATAAAGTAAAACTCTGCAAAAAATCTATTTTGTTTATACGGGCTGCACTCACAAGCATGGAAAATCCAATAATATTTTACTAATGATTTAACTACACCAACAGTTAAAGTCTCAAAATAAGCATCAAAATTTATGACACTTCGCAAGGACCTCATGCTAGTGTGTTAGCTTTCTCATGTAATAACGTTAACATAACGGTATGAAGCTAGTTCGACAATCACATTTAAAATAATTTTGCATTTTAAATGTAGATTTAATTTAGATAAAACAAATTGCGCTATCATAGAACATTAACAATATTTTGAATTAAATTTGCTATGAGGGCTGTCAGGGTAATATTTCTAACAGTTTTTAAATTTTGTGAATTTGAGGTTTTATTTTGTTTTATAAAGAAAAAGGTTGGCTTCTTCTTATTAAATTATCTCTTGCCAGTATTGTGTTATTGTCGGCAGTCGAAATGGCAAACGCAACTGACCCTATTGTGAAAAATTTCAGGATTGGTACACACGCTAATAAAACCCGATTCGTAATTGATATTTCACATAATATAGAGTTTAGGATTTTTACTCTCTCTGACCCTTATCGTGTAGTAATTGATTTACCCGAGATTGGTTGGCGTTTACCTGTCGATGTTGTTCAACAAACTCTAAAACGAAAAAATAGTTTGATAAGTAATTTTCGTTATGGCTATTTTCGATCTGGGCTTTCTAGGGTAGTGCTCGATACAGATAGACCAGTAAGAATTATGTCGGCATTTTTGATGCCACCCTCTGGAGGTAAAACTTATAGGTTAGTCGTTGATTTAGCTAGAACCTCACGCAAGCAATTTTTATTTACACTAAAAAATTCAAAAAAAATAATTGAGAAAAGCATACCAGGGCCAGTTGTGAAATTAAACAACAAGCCGTTGGCCACTGCACCGATATCAAAAAAAACTAAAACTTCCCATAGTAAGGCGAATAGTCAGAAAAGTGATACAATAAGGCCAGTAATAGTAATTGATCCAGGTCATGGTGGAATTGATCCGGGATCAACGAGTGGACGGGTTTTTGAAAAACATATTACGCTTGCAGCGGCAAAAGCTATCCAAAAACACTTAAGGAAGCTTGGCCGTTACAGAGTTTTTCTTACCCGCAGAAATGATAAATTTATTAGACTCCGAAAACGTATTGCCATTGCAAAAGATCGGAGAGCAAATTTATTTATATCACTCCATGCTGATGCAATAAAAAATAGACGTATTAGAGGAGTGTCAGTTTATACTCTTTCTGAAAAAGCGTCAGACAAAGAGGCTGCTGATTTGGCCCGCAAGGAGAATAAAGCAGATATTATCGCGGGAGCAGATTTATCCGACAATTCGCCGGTTGTGAGTGACATACTTATTTCTTTAGCCCAGCGTGATACAATGAACGCCTCATCTATATTTGCGGCGGTTTTGGTTAAAAAAATTAGGAAAGTAGCGAAAACACTGTCTAATGCCCATCGATTTGCAGGTTTTGCAGTTCTTAAGTCGCCTGACGTACCATCAATTTTGATTGAAATGGGTTTTTTATCTAATCGCGCTGATGAAAAAGCACTTCTCAATCCGAGATATCGTGCACTACTAGCACAATCTATCGGTCGAGCTGTCGACGCCTATTTTTTTAATAAAAGCTTTTAGGGAGTTGGACGGTGATTTGGATCTTGCGGATTGCCATTATCCGGCCATATTATTGGTTTAATTCCGACAATTAATTTTTTTACTATAGGCTTGGAAACAAATGTTTCGGAAATTAGGCATAATCGTCAGTCTTTTAATTTTTATCATTCTCGTTGGCTTGGGTGGGGGTATTTATATTTTTTACAAATTTGGCCGTGGATTGCCAGATTATAAGCAGTTAGCTGATTATGAGCCACCTGTGATGACAAGAGTTCACGCTAGTGATGGGCGTCTGCTAGCGGAGTATGCTGAACAAAAAAGAGTGTTTGTGCCGCAGGCAGCGATGCCGCGTCGACTTATCCAGGCTTTTTTATCAGCTGAAGATAAAAACTTTTTTTATCATCCTGGTGTTGATCCTATGAGTATTATGCGTGCAATAGTTTCCAATGTTAGAAATATTCTTTTGGGTCGAAGATTAGTTGGGGCATCGACTATAACACAACAAGTCGCTAAAAATTTTTTATTAACGGCCGATGTAACTGTTGAACGCAAAATAAAGGAAGCAATACTAGCATTTAGGATAGAGCGCGCCCTCAAAAAAAATCGAATCCTCGAACTCTATCTTAATGAGATTTATTTAGGTTTTGGTTCGTATGGAGTAGCTGCTGCAGCACTCAATTATTTTAATAAATCTCTTGATACATTAACCATAGCTGAGGCTGCATTCTTAGCAGCATTGCCAAAAGCACCCAATAACTATAATCCTTTTAACTACCCTGAGGCAGCCCGTGATCGCAGGGACTGGGTGATCAATCGTATGTTCACTGATGGGTTAATAACAAAAGATGAAGCCGAGAACGCTGTAGCAGCACCATTGGTTACGCGTAAACGCCAAGAAACAGAATATGCTATCGCTGAGTACTTTGCTGAAGAGGTTCGCCGAGAGCTAGAACAACGATACGGTGAGAGCAAACTTTACCGTGGTGGATTGGTTGTCCGGACAACGCTCGATCCTAAATATCAACGTATTGCTGATAAGTCGTTACATAATGGGCTGTTAGCCTATGATCAGCGCCATGGCTGGCGTGGTCCTATCGCCTCAATCAATGTATCTGAAGATTGGCTTGGTGCTTTATCGGATGTTATACCACCCAAGGGGTTAGGTGATTGGCGATTGGCAGTCGTCAGAAAAGTGTCACCGCAAGTTGTGGACATCGGTATAGACGATGGGACGTTAGGTAAAATCCCCTTAGCTGAAATGAAATGGGCCCGAAACTGGTTAGAAGGTGAGATTCTTGGGCCGGTTGTGAAAGTCGCTGGTGATGTTGTAAGAAGAGGTGATGTCATTCCAGTTGAGCGTGCAACTATGCAAAAGAATGGCAAGACATATCCGGAAAATTTCTATTTTTTGCGCCAAATACCAGAAATTGACGGAGCGATCGTAGCACTTGATCCACATACAGGGCGTGTTTTGGCGATGTCCGGAGGATTTTCTTATAAGCGTAGTCAATTTAATCGAGTAAACCAAGCTCAACGTCAACCAGGTTCAGCATTTAAGCCTTTTGTTTACCTTGCTGCATTGGAGAATGATTTCACGCCTTCATCTCGTATTTTAGACGCACCATTTGTTATTGATCAAGGTCCTGGCCAGCCGAAATGGCGGCCAGCTAATTATACTAAAAAGTTTTATGGCCCCAGCACTATGCGCCTTGGTTTAGAAAAGTCTCGGAATTTGATGACAGTCCGTTTGGCACAAAAGATAGGTTTAGAAGTGATCTCGGATTTTGCTCAAAGATTTGGTATAGTTAATAAATTACCCAAACAACTGTCCATGTCGCTGGGAGCTGGCGAAACAACTCTACTTAAGTTAACAGCCGCTTATGCAATGTTAGTCAATGGCGGAAAGCATATCTCCCCAACGCTTATTGACCGTATTCAAGACCGCCATGGGAAAACAGTTTTTAAACATGATCCTAGGATATGCGGGAATTGCCTCTCAATGTCATGGAAAAATCAGTCGGTACCTCTTGTGCCTGACAATCGTACGCAAATAGCTGACCCAACAAGCGCTTATCAAATGGTATCAATGTTAGAGGGGGTCATTCAGCGTGGTACAGGGCGACGGATTCGAGATTTAGGAAGGCCGTTAGCTGGTAAAACCGGTACTACTAATAAGGCCCTAGATACTTGGTTTATAGGATTCTCACCCGATTTAACTGTCGGAGTTTTTGTCGGTTTTGATACTCCGCGCTCACTAGGGAAACGAGAGCAAGGTGCAAGTGTTTCAGCTCCAATTTTTAAGGAATTTATGAGAGAAGCTCTGTTAAACAAGCCTTCGGTTCCATTCCGTGTACCGTCTGGCATACGTCTTGTTCGGGTCGATGCAGCAACAGGAAGACTTGCGCAACCTGGAGATAAGCGCATTATACTCGAAGCATTTAAGCCGGGAACGGTACCTAAAGGTCAAATGCAGGTTCTTGATGGATCTGAAGACGCGCCCGTTTCAGTTCCGACAGGTGGTGTAGGTGGCCTTTATTAGCATAGGCGATATTTGTTCGTTAAATTTATTGGAAATCTTTATCAATGCGCATGGAACTAGAAAATAAAATTCATGAGATTGAGCAGTCCATAATGCTGCTGAGGAGGCGACTTTGACTACGACAGCGCTGTCCGCCGAATTGAAGAATTAAACTCGTTTATTGAAGATCCAAAATTCTGGGAAATCCCAACTAAAGCACAGAGTTTCATGCGCGAACGAACGAAACTAGAGAATAGTGTGAAAGCCGTAAATGAAATTGCTAATGATTTGAGTGATAATTTGGAGCTCATTCAACTCGGTGAAGCTGAAAATGACGAAGATGTGATTGGAGAGGCTGAGCGTGCTATTTACGCTTTAAGTGATAAAGTTGAGGCCGCTCGTATCCAAACGTTGCTTTCTGGTGAAGTTGATAGTAACGATTGTTACATTGAAATACACTCAGGCGCAGGTGGCACCGAGGCGCAGGATTGGGCTGGAATGTTGTTGCGGATGTATAGTCGATGGATTGATAAACACGGCTATAAGCTAGAATGGCTTGAAGAGAGTGTCGGTGATGAGGCAGGAATTAAATCCGTAACTTTGCGAGTTAATGGCACCGATTCTTATGGTTGGCTCAAAACTGAAAGCGGGGTGCATCGGCTAGTCCGGATTTCACCTTTTGACTCGAATTCTCGCCGTCATACAAGCTTTGCTTCTGTTTGGGTCTATCCTGTGATTGACGAAAATATCACAGTAGGGATTGAAGAAAAAGACTTACGTGTTGATACATATCGAGCTTCAGGAGCTGGTGGACAGCATATAAATAAAACTGATTCTGCAATAAGAATCACTCATTTGCCTACAGGTATTGTTGTGCAGTGTCAAAATGATCGCTCACAACATCGAAACCGCGCCGCAGCTTATGAAATGTTGCGTGCTAGGCTGTATGAGGTGGAATTACAAAAACGTGAAGATGCGGCACAAGCGGAGCATGATGCTAAAACAGAAATTGGTTGGGGGCACCAAATTCGCTCTTATGTATTACAACCTTATCAAATGATAAAAGATTTAAGGACGGATGTGGAGACATCAAATACGCAAGGGGTGCTGGATGGCGATCTCGATGTCTTTATGATGGCAGCGCTTGCAGCTCGTGTTGAAACAAAATAGTGATTGCTATCTTTTCAGCAGGCTTATGATGCTAGTTAATATTACGCTAATGTAATGTGTAGTATGGTTTTAGCCCCATCCTAGATAACTTTACAGCGGGTGGTTTATTTGTTTCGATTTTTGAGTGATCGGCGGAGTTTTGTATAAAAAAATATAATTGAACTTGCTGGAAGAAATTTATAGAAACAGCGCTTAGTATATCTATGGAGATAAATAATTGCTCAGGCGGACACTGCGTAGTCTTGTTTATTTAATCGGTTCCACAATCATTGGGTTGGGCGTCTTGTTTGGTATTTTAATGTGGAAGCTTGCTACTGGGCCAATATCTCTTTCTTTTCTTACACCTTATTTTGAGTCGGCGTTAAAAGTTTCCGACAATAGTTTTGAAATCAAGTTGGAAGATACAATTCTTACCTGGTTTGGGCAGGATAAAGATTTTGGGATTAAGTTAAGGGGAGCTAAGGCGATAGCTTCAGATGGCAAAATCATTGCGAAGATCCCCGAGCTTGCAGTTTCTCTCAGTGGCGCGGCGTTGTTGCAAGGAAAATTAGCTCCAAGCACTATCAGTATTTTTGGTCCTAGTGTAAATGTTTTTAGGACCCAACTGGGTAAGCTAGAGTTGGGAATATTTGAATCCAATGATTTTATTGACAGTTTTGCTTCTACAAAACAAGATTTTGTTGGGAAATTTATTGATGAGTTACTGGCCCCTAGGGGTGGGGAACGTCCACTTGGTTATTTGCGTCAAATAAACATTATTAACGCGCATGTTAGAATTGATGATCGTCAGCTTGCAGTGCAGTGGTCCGCTCCTGAAACGGATCTTTCCATTGTTCGACGAGATAAGAACGTGTTTGTTTCTGCCAAACTATCTCTAGAATCTAACGGCAACCCTATCGAAAAATCAGCTTCTATTAATTTAATTGGCGATTACAGCCTCGAAAAGAAAGAGATTAAAATAACTATAGGTTTTTCTGATTTAAACCCAGTCATGTTTGCACCCCTTTCACAAAAAATCAAATTAGTGAAGAGCTTTGATTTGCCGGTGAGTGGAACATTAGACGCAGTGGTATTAAATGATGGAGAAATAGATAAGTTTGAATTTAATTTGTCTGGAGGCAAGGGTCGGATCACCCTGTTAGGTCCGATAGATATGTCTACTGAAGTAGCTGAATTAAAATTCGTTGGAGAGTACAATAAGAGAGTGGGTCGCCTTCGTATAGAAAAGTTTTCACTAGATTTTGGCAGAGAGAAAAATTTAGAAATAACGAAACCATTTAATAGTGGCCTATTGGTTCGGAAGCTAACACTTGCCGGTAATTATGATTCTGACTTTGAAAGGCTGATATTTCAGAAAACAAGTTTCTTGTCAAAAAACCTAACAGTAGAAACCTCTGGAAAGATTCAGAGAATAGGTAACGAGGTTGTATTTGAGGTAAGCAGTGAAACTTCCGACATCCCTATTAATAATCTTCAAAAGCTTTGGCCCAAAGACTGGAAGGAAAATATTAAGGGGTGGATGATCAATAATTTGTCCAATGGTGTAATTACTTCAGCCAAGGCCAACTTTTCTGGAAATTATAGTAATAAAACAGGCTTTAAAATTGCTTCAATTTTAAGTGTTTTGGATTACCGTGATATGACAGTTGCTTCTAATTCTTTGATGCCGAAGGTGACTGAAGGCAGAGGAAAAATCAAATTTGATGGTAAGCAAATCGATTTAGAAATAAAACATGGTAAATCAGGTGATTTATTTCTACGCGGCGGAAATGTAATTTTAACAGGGCTGGACCGGGTTGATCAGTTTGCAAACGTAAATTTGCAAATTGACGGTCCATTGGCTTCCGTATTTAAAGTCATAAAAAACAAGCCTTTTGATTTTGTTGGGGCCAAACAAGCAGCCCGGACCGTTATGTCTGGAAGAATAGCTTTAAGGGTAAATTTAAATTTTTTACTGAAAAGAGAAATGGGTGTGGAACAAATAAAGGCTTCTATTGAAGCAAATTTGAAAAATGTTGGGATTTCAAAAGTAGCCTTCGATTTTGATCTAACTCAGGCAGATTTAGTTCTGGTTGGCAATAATAAAGGAGTAAAAATTACCGGATCGGGCATGATTTCTGGTGTAGACACCAAAATATTTTGGAGAGAGAATTTTAGCCAAAAAGGAGAAATTCGGAGTGAATACTCATTTAAGGCTAATATCAATGATAAAATTTGGCGGGAAAAGCTCGGTTTGAATTTCCCGCCGTTTAACAAAAATTATTTAAGCGGCTCTTTGGGTGTTGACGCACAAGTGCAGATCAAGAAAGACGGAACGGGGAAGCTTGACGCGGACATAGACCTTGAAAATACTTTAATTAATTTTCCGCGGATGGGATGGCTTAAACCGGCCAAAGTAGGTGCTAAGGCATCCTTCTTGGCGAGCTTTGATAACAAAAAAATTACGTCTATTCCTAAACTATCTATTAAAGGTCAGGGAATAGATGTTGACGCTAAAGCCTCGTTCTTAAGTGCTGGAGAACTTAAGAAATTAACAATCAATCGTTTGAAATTTGATCAAACTGACGTGAAAGCTATAATAGCCCCACAGACAGTTTCCAACACAAATGGCTGGAATGTTCACGTCTCAGGTAAACAACTGGATCTAGTTAACTGGCTGATTAGTGAAGAGTTGGAAGCGGCACGGATCAAGGGTGATCCCTTTATATTGTCTTTAAATGTTGATTCTATTCAACTTTATCCTGATAAATGGCTTCGCAAGGTTAATGGTGTAATGTCCTTTGATGGCTGGGTATGGCATCAAATGAATCTGAGAGGAAGTCTCGGTCTTGATAAAACTCTAATCATCTCGCTTCGCCCAGAGGGTGGTAAAAGATACTTGGATGTTGCTTCTAATGATGCTGGCCTGACCTTAAAAACCTTTGATTATTACGATAATGTGATTGGTGGAAAGCTATCGCTTCGCGGTGTGTATGAAGGAATGATGCCAGAAAGCAAATTTTCAGGTCGTGCGCAAATTAGGAACTTTCGGGTCATAAAGGCGCCAATTTTAGCTGAGTTGCTCAATCTGGCTTCGGTAACGGGTATTGTAGATGAACTTTTAGGTGGTGTCGGTATAGGTTTTGCTAAACTTAATGCACCGTTTGAAAGTAATAACAATATTATCACTGTGAAGGACGCATCTGTCTCCGGACTTTCATTGGGAATCACAGCGGCAGGTTCCATCGATGAGTCTTTAGAAACAGTGCAATTAGAGGGAACTTTAGTACCGGCGTACATGTTTAACACGGCGTTGACACGCCTTCCCATCATCGGAAATTTATTTTCGGGGGGTGAGAAAGGTGGTGGAGTTTTTGCAGCTAATTATACCATGTCTGGCAACATCAAAGAGCCTGATATTTCAACTAACCCTCTTTCTGTGCTAGCCCCCGGTTTTTTGAGAAAAATATTTAAAATTTTTGATCTTCCAAATGGAAAAACTCTAGAGAATTAGTTGATAATTTTAACAATCATATGGCGTTTTTTTCCAGCAGAGAGCTTTATTATGTTCTCGTCGTTTGTGTCTTTTAGGGTCATAATTTGAGTTTCATTATTGATCATGTGGTCATTTAGTCGGGCGCCTTTTCCCTTAATGAGGCGCCTCGCCTCGCCATTTGATTTTACTAAGCCTGCTAGCCGAAATAATTCAAAGGCCGTCATGCCATCTTCAAGTTTACTTCTTGGCACTTCAACCATAGGAAGGTTGGAACTGAGACCGTCGCCTTCGAATGTCTCTTCGGCTATTGCCAATGCCGCTTTAGCGGCTTTTTTACTGTGACAAAGTTGTGTAATTTCATTGGCCAGTATTTTTTTTGCTTCATTTATTTCGGCATTTTCGAGCGCTTCATATTTTTCAATCTCAACTATCGGTAGTTCCGTAAAAAGGCGCATAAAACGACCTACATCGGCATCCTCAGTGTTACGCCAGTATTGCCAGAATTCGTATTCCGATAATTGTTTTGGGTCAAGCCAAATTGCCCCTGTTGTTGTTTTCCCCATTTTAGCGCCTGATGAAGATGTCAACAGATGTGTCGTAAGTCCGAAAAGTTGCGTGCCATCGACCCTCCTACCGAGCACTACACCATTGATAATATTGCCCCACTGATCGGAACCACCCATTTGCATTAAAC
>CAZXSC010000105.1:0-9744 GCA_964643045.1 uncultured Rhodospirillaceae bacterium | reverse complement strand
TTGAAGTTGTTATGAGTATAATCAAGGAAACTGAGCGAAAGCCAACCTATGCCATCGCGGTTGCGGTCGTTTTGGCGATTTCAGGGGTACCCCTTCGGGCAGCGTTATTGGCTTACTTTCATTCATTTTCTTCCAATTTGGTTTCGGCAGGGGTGCGCTTAATACCGCTCGGTCAATCGGCAGGTCAACGTTGCATTGAATCAATAAAACCGACCATCAATACTTCAATTAGGGCGGCTCTATGCGACGATTTCGAGAATGTAGGGACTGCTGCTCCGATTATAGAACTCGCTTCGATGAAGCATGAAACGCAGTACAGTCGATTATTTAGATCATGAATTTAAATCCGCTCAGAGTTGGCATTGGAGGTCCCGTAGGAACGGGAAAGACAGCCCTATTAGACTGCCTTTGTAAAGCGATGCGGGATGAATTCAATATCGCCGCTATTACTAATGATATATACACGCGGGAAGACGCAGAATTCTTGACCAGATCGGGAGCACTAGATGCCGAACGGATTTTAGGAGTTGAAACAGGCGGATGTCCGCATACCGCTATTCGAGAGGATGCATCGATGAATTTATCTGCTGTATCCCAGCTTAATCAAAAATTTTTAGGACTTGACATTATATTCATTGAAAGTGGGGGTGATAACCTAGCTGCAACTTTCTCACCAGAGTTAGCGGATCTTACAATCTATGTGATTGATGTATCCGCAGGTGATAAAATCCCCAGAAAAGGAGGGCCGGGTATAACGCGGTCAGATTTACTGGTAATTAATAAGGTTGATCTTGCACCGCTGGTCGGTGCTGATCTTTCCGTAATGGAGAGAGATGCTAAAAATATGAGGGGTGTAAAACCTTTCTATTTTTCTAACCTTAAAGAGAATAATGGTCTGCCTGAAATCATTGATTTTGTGATTGATGCGGGTGGTCTTCGCGACTAACGCAGTAAGGACATTTGTTTTAAGGCGCCTTGGAATAACTGGCTGTTCTCAAGGCTAAATTCATTTGCTACGTCGAAATGATTTAAATTTTTTAGAATTATAGTATGGCAAGAATTGCCTGCGTCTTTCCAGGCCTGAGCATACGCCTGGCCTTGCCGTTGGAATTCATCTAGCTCATGGTCACCCCAAAAAACCATAATTTCAGGTCCATGCTTTGGGATATGCTTTATCGGATTATTTCGATCGGCCTCAATTTGATCGAGGTTTAGATAAGTGTTTCTAGCACTTAAACGCACAGGATCAAGGTCATAGGGGCCACTCGCCAAAACAGCTCCTTTAATAATATTTCCTGGAAGAGCATACTGTTCTCTCCAGCCGTCCGATAAAGCGCATGCCGACAAATGTGCTCCCGAAGAGATTCCGGATATAAAGATACGGTCTTTACTGCCGTTGAATGTGTCTGAATTTTCCCAAATCCATTTTAATGCTTTGCGAATTTGATCAACGATCTCGGTAAGAGAGAATTCCGGAGCTAAACCAAAATTTAGTGCGATGAAGGTTGCACCGGCAGATACGAAATAAGGGGCTGGATAAGAGGCGTGTTCCTTACCTAGTTGTTTCCATGCACCACCGTGAATATGGACATGTATTGGCGCTAAGGTATTTTCAGCCGGGAAAATATCGAGGCGTTCAACCTGAGAATTGCCGTAAGGAATATCCAACTGGCAACTCAAAGTCTGGCGCGCTTCTAATCCTGCTTTGTTCCAATAATCCAAATAAGATGAAATGTCCGGTACCAGTGTTGCCTGATTATATTGGGCATCGAGTTCCGCCTGAGTATATTTGAGGTATATCAATTGTTGTTTCACTTTACTACAGTCATGATATTATATGAATAAAGGCTTAATTTGATAATTGCTATTATTATAATATCTTGTGAAACACTCTGATAGGGGTTTTTATAAATGACTAGGGAAAATAAATATTCAGCAAAGCGAGTTCATAACATACCTAAAAAAATCGCAGAAGAAATCAAAGATATTGGCAAAGTTTTTAATGTAGATGTATTGCAAAGGACGCTGGAACTTTACTTACCAACTTTGGGGAAAATTGATCGCAGTGGCATCGATTTAGTGCGGGATGTCTCATATGGGCCGGATGATCGGAATGTTCTGGATATTCATTTTGGAGAAGCTGGTGCAAAAGATTTGCCGGCGGTTATTTTCTTTCATGGGGGAGGTTATGTGCAAGGGCACAAGAATGTTGAAGGCGATTTATTGCATGGCAATGTAGCTAATTTCTTCGTTCGGAATGGTATGATTGGAATTAACGCAACTTATCGATTGGCGCCTGAAGCCAAATGGCCAGATGGAGCTATTGATGTTGGAAGGGCGGTTGACTGGGCAAGGGAGAATGTTGGTTCTTACGGAGGCGATCCAAAAAAGATTTTTTTGCTTGGTCAATCAGCGGGTGCAGCACATGTGTCAACGTATGTTCTGCGAAAATCAATGCATCTAGATGATGGTGGTTCGGGCTGCGCAGGAGCAATATTAATGTCCGGCGTTTATGGAAATAACCCTGAAAATGCGGCGCCCAATCAAGTATCTTATTTTGGCGAGCCCTCAGAAAAATATACTGAGATGTCGGTCCTTAATAATGTTGATCATGGGGGTACACCAATTATGATTTCAACCGCAGAATATGACCCTATTGATTGGGAACGATTTAGCGTAGCATTGCTAATGGAGATTGGCGCTAAATTTGATTGGCTTCCTCGTTACAAACAAATGTCTGGCCACAATCACGTGTCGCAAGTCTATGCCATTGGTTCTGGCGATAATGGTGTTGGACCAGATATAATTGATTTCATTGATCAGATTGCAAATAGTTAGAAATATATAATCGCAAGTTCAAATGGCATACTAAAGCCCTGGAGTGAAATGAAGATGGATAGTTCGAATGTGCATCCAAATGCTGAAAATAAAGATCTGGAATTGAACCAACGTATAAAATTGGCTGCCACTTATCGTATTTTTGATTATTTAGGATGGACATCTTTAATCTTTAATCACATTACCGTTCGCACTCCTGGCTCCGAACATAACTTTCTAATCAATCCATTTGGACTGCGCTATGACGAAGTAACAGCTTCAAATTTGGTTAAAGTTGATTCGGCTGGTAAGAACGTTAAAGGTCCTAATTATGAAGAGTGGGACATTAATGAAGCCGGTTTTACAATACACTCAGCCATACATAATAGTGTTGAGGATGCTCTTTGTATAATGCATACCCATACCCCTGCGGGCCTCGCTGTTGCTTGTAAGAAAAATGGACTTACCAATACAAATATTTATTCTTCTATGATCTTTGATCGCATATCTTATCACGATTTTGAAGGCGTAACCCTACGAAATGATGAACAAGAACGTCTTCTAGAGAGCATGGGGTCAAACCCATTACTGATTCTTCGTAACCACGGTTTGCTAGCTACAGGGAGAACTATTGAAGAGGCCTTTGTTCGTCTTTGGACACTTCAAATGGCGTGTGAAACCCAGATCTTAACAGAGTCTATGGCTGGTCCAAATATTGAGGTAACTCGTGACGCCACAGCATATAATATGCGGGAGGTCCGTCTTTTTAGCGATACACCCAGAGAAACTGATAAATCGTTCGACGCGCTAGTTAGAATTATAGATAGCAGAGATCCATCTTACAAAAACTAGATTCCGTTTTCGAGTGTGTGATCTATCCTAGTACTTCTATGACTATTTTCTTATATTCCTCGGGCGAGGGGCATATAGGCGCTGGAAAGTTAAAGTGACTGTTGCAGCAATCTTTGACCATACGGTCAATATCTGTTTTATCATAGCCCATTTCACGTACGGTGGATGGAAGGCCCATTTTTGAGTTCAGTTCTGCTACAGCATCAGCAATTCGATCGCCTGCGTTTTTATCTCCAGTTAGCTTCATCGCTTCTGCAAATTTTTCCAATTTTCCATTCTCAAGTTTACTATTATAGAAACGCATAATGGCAGGCATAGAAACTGTCACAAGCGTTCCATGGTGTAGCGGACTATCGCCAAAGGCCATCGAAAGAGCGTGTATAGGACCCAATCCCATATAGATAGCCATTCCCCCTTGAAGTGCAGCCATCGACATTTCTGATCGAGCCTCACGGTCGCTTCCATCTTTATAGGCACGTTCGATGAAATCAATAACGCGCCGAGTGCCATCTAATGCAATTGCCTCTGTAGGAGGATTAGAGTTTTTCGAGAGAAATCCCTCGACGCAATGTGTCAAAGCATCCATGCCGGTTGCTGCTGTGAGGCGTGGTGGTAAAGTTATAGTAAAATCTGGATCGCAGATGGCGAGGTCAGGTTGCACATGGTTGCTGCGAATGCCCAGAGCAGGCGTATTCGGTTCGGGATGAATACCACCACCAAATGTAATCTCGGCTCCCGTTCCTGCGGTAGTTGGAATGGTTATATAAGGTGCAACGTTGGCCGTAATTTTATCCAGGTTATTTAAAATATCTAAAACTGACATTTCATGAGTGGCTGCTACTCTGAGAGCTTTTCCTGAGTCAAGAACCGAACCGCCGCCAAGCCCAATAATACCATTACAGTCGTTCGTCTTATAAATTTTAAGTGCCTGTTCAACACCGGCGATGGTTGGGTTTTCCGGTATTTTATCAAACACAGACACGGTTATATTAGCATGTAACGCTTGTAGGAGTTTTTGATAAACGCCATTATTCACGAGGCCTTGGTCTGTAATGACCAGCGGTCGGTCGATTCGACGTTTTTCAAGTTCAGGGGTTAATTCTTTAATTGCACCAAAATTAAAATGGATAGGTGGAAAATTTGGAATACTCGGCATTTTTGATCCTATTAGGTAGTTATTCTTTTGGCCAACCATATATCTCCATCGTTGTTTCTCCGCCACGAAGACGTTTCTTGGTAGCCTCTTCCTTATTTTCGCGTTCAATCGATTTATCAATACTATCTTGAGCTTGGCCAGCAGGGATAATGACCAAGCCATCATTATCTCCTAAAATTAGGTCGCCATGATTTATGTCGACATGACCTATAGAAATTGGTTCAGCAAGGGATCCTTTTCCATCGAATTTTTTTTCGGTACCGCGGATGCTGAGCCCGGCAGCGAATACAGGGAAACCCATTTCTTCTAATTCAACTTGGTCACGTACGCAGCCATCAATAACGAGACCAGTAATACCGCGTGCCATCGAACCCGTGCCCATAATGTCACCCCAATACCCAAACTCTCGATTATCACCAACATCAGCAATTAATACGTCACCAGGTTCTGCTTTTGCAATTGCTCGGTGGAGCCACAAATTGCAGCCGGAAGGTCCTTTAACTGGATAGGCTCTTCCGCAAATTTTCATGCCGGGAGTAATTGGTTTCAGACGGGATGGCAGGTAACCTATTTTACCGGCCGCTTCATGCATCGTTGCAGCGGAAATTTTTGATGCGGCTTCCAGTATTCTATCAGTTATTATGTTGCTCATTATTAACGGACCTTGAGATTATCCCGAACCTTAATTTGGATTTAAGATTATAATTTTAATTATTCGAATTTCTAATTGATATAAATTAGTGTATTCCATGTATTAAAGAAACCCCCTTATATACATATTACAGCCGCCATATTTGGCTGGAATCAAGACACTCAGAGAACCAGTTTCTGTCAACGCTTATACAAATTCAGGGGATAAGCCTTCTCTTTGGTGGGTTGTTCTAAGAAGTAATTCAAGAGTATCTCATGAGAGTCATAAACCCTCCATAGTGTATCTAACTATTAAGTGTAGAAATGTTCTTCAGTTTTGGGGTGGTATTTATTGTGGAACTTGAGCTATATACTAAAATTTTATCCTATCTTATTGTTTTAGGTTCGAATAAAAATTATAAAACACCTTTTTGACTAATTTTTTTCAAAATTGTAGTGATTTCTTTAATTTACCGGTCCCTTTCCCTCTCAAAAGGATAACCTTATTTTATGGTTTCAAAAAAAGCATTTGGGAAACATTTTGGCGGTATTGCGCGTGCGTTATCGTCCCGTAATTATCGCGTTTATTGGTATGGACACTTAGTTTCATCCAATGGAGTTTGGATTTATATAATTTCTTCTCAGTGGCTTATTTTTCACTTGACCGAATCACCGGCCTGGTTGGGTGCTATTGGATTCGGGTATTTGGCACCATTATTTTTTATTGGACCTCTCGCCGGGGCCATTTCAGACCGTTTTGGACAAAAGGAAACAGCCATGGTGGCTTTGATCGTCGGTATTTTCCTCGCTACTGCTATTGCGGTTGTGATCTTTCTTGGCTCTCTTACACCTATGTTTATGCTTATCTTCACTATCGTACAGGGAATATTTTTTGCTTTTGACTTTCCCTCTCGCCAAGCACTTATACCACAAATGGTAAAAAAATCAGATATCTCAGCTGCAATTGGAATGAATACAACAACATATAATACATCAAGTTTTACAGGTCCTTTGATTGGAGGAGCTATTTTGGCATTTGGAAATAGTACCATTGGTCCCACAGTTGGCGCGGCGTTAGGTTATGTGGCTTTTGCATTTGCAAATTGTTTTATGCTTTTCGGTGTTTGTAGAGTGAATGTTAAGCCACGGTCATCAAATAAAAATTATAGAGGAAACCTAGTCCCTGATGTTCTAAGAGACCTTAAAAGTGGTATCAGGTATGTATCAAAAAACCCCTATCTTTTGTTGCTAATGGGGCTTTCCCTTTTTTTTGCGTTTTTCTTGAGATCCTATCAGAATTTGATGGCAGGTATCGCAGGAGAGTTATTTAATTTAGACGAGCAGGGTTTAGGGACGTTATTTGCAGCGAAGGGGATAGGCGCATTATTTGTGGCGCTAATTTTGGCTAGGAGAGGCAGAACTCAAGGCCTTACAAAGGTATGCGCCTTTGGCGCTGGAATTGGTGGATGTGTATTAATAGTATTTGTTACAAGTAGTTATTTGCCTCTGACTTTAGCCCTTTCAGCAGGATTAGGGGGTATGGTTGTGGCGACTGATTTAGCTATTATGACGTTAATTCAAAACGTTGTTGCTGACGAGTATAGGGCTCGTGTTATAGGCATAGCGTTGGCAATTTCAGTTGGTATTCCGGCTATAGGGTCTTTAGCGATAGGCTTCTTGGCAGAGTACACAAATCTTGAATTTTCAATGTGCCTCTCCGCAATTATAGTGGTATTCGCCTCTATGTTTATTGGGTCAAAAATAATTAAGAATGCTTCTGAAATTGAGAGGTTAACATCGGAAGTTAAAGAAATCTAGAAATGGCAAAACTTAGGATTTAATATTCTTCGGAATTTCATATTCTTGCACCATATTTACATGCATTAAAGAAACCCCCTTATACTTATATACATATCAAAGGTGCTTACTTAAAGCGGGCTAATTTATTTTAGCCTCAAAACTAATCCCTCACATCATTTATGTTATCCGGGCTTTATTATAAAATAAGTCAATATTAAGAGTGACATCAATGTCTGCTATCGAGCGTAAAGCAGACAATTTTCAGTAACACTGTTTAAGTCTGCTTATGACTCATAATGGACATGCCGAACATGCTGGTAGGCTGCATCCACTTTGGTTGTAGTTCTTGGTCGGAAGTCTCATACAAGGCGTAGTAATTTGAGGCAATTTAATTAGTGCTGCCAGGTTGTTTGGATTTTCGGGCAAAGAATATTAGGAGTGAACGCTCTAATCGGCTTTCTTGGTTATTATTCTTTAGATTTCTAATTAGAGTAATGACGCGTTTGGGTCTAACCAGAAAGCTGATCGAATAAAATAACGCCATCCCGAAGATGCATAGATAGCCAAGAGTTCGCGGTGAATAACTTCTTTCGAAATCAGATGTTTTCGACCCTGGTATTGATGCAGTCCCTTGCGATAATTTAAGAAAATAAGAATCATCAAGTATTATTTTACCTTCCTGGTGCAAGTCCTCAAATAATTCAGTTCCCGGATAAGGCGAAAATGGGAATACTGAAACATCCTTGATGCCGATTGCGGCCATGCGAAAAATATAACCGAATGTTTCTGCAACATGTTTGAAGGTTTCGTCAGGAAAACCAAGAATGAAGCTGGCCTTTACATTTAACCCATTGCGAACGGCTTGACGCATTGAATGCAGCATTTTCTGTTTGGTAATTTTCTTTTTGATCCGCACCAGCATATCATCAGAACCGCTTTCTGGTGCATATGTAATATGCTTACATCCAGATGTGTAAAGCAGCTTGGTCACCTCATCGTCCAATGCCTCTGTCCTTGTACCTGAAGGAAACTGCCATGTAATTTTGAGGCCGCGCTCGATGACGAGGTTGCAGAATTCTACAATCCATTTTTTTTCACAATCGCAGTAAGATCGTAGAAATCAAAATTGGACGCATCGTATTTAGCAACATAATCAACCATCTCATTTACTACTGCTTCCGGTTCGCGTACTGTCCATAGGGTGCCCCACATTGAAGGGTTTGAGCAAAACGTACAGCTAAAAGGACATCCACGACTAGCTAGAATTGGCATGGAGCGGCCAAAGTCAATTCCTGACATGACACCATTATCTAAATAATTTGATACAGGTAACAAGTCCCACGAAGGACGTGGTAATTCATCCAAGCTACGTAGACGCGCGCGTGGTTTGGTACGTATAATTTCGTCATTGTGCCTTAGGCACAGGCCTTCAACGTCATGGATGTCCGCGCCAGCGTCAATTGCCTCGACAAGCTCAAGGAGCGTTTGGTCACCTTCACCACGGATACAATAATCAATTGCGGCACAATCTTGGAGGCAATATTCAGGTAATGCCGTGATATGTTCGCCACCGACAACAATAATTGCAGTTGGGAATTCTTCGCGGATTAAATTGATCAAATTTCTAGAGGGTAGCCATTCCATTGAAAACATTATAGAGAGGCCAATGATTTGTGCCGTATCTGGGATGCGGGCAATAATTTTACCATCTGACAAACCGTGGCGAAGGCCATTTTTGGTGCCTCTAAGTGGGGCATATTGTCCCAGTGCTTCACCAGGGCCGTCTATTATTGAAATCTTGTGGGATGCTTCTTCTAAGACAGCAGCAATATACGCCAAGCCAATTGGCAATACTGCATCGTCACCCATACTATTTGTATTGGTAACGCTTGGTGGTCTAATTAAACAAATATCCAATTGTAGGTTCCCCACAACTAAGCTTTTCTTTTAGTTATCATTGATTTATTGAAAATAAAACAATTACTTATATCGCCGGGGGTCTAATACCCTTAAAAATTTCATATTCTTGCACCATATATCAATTTCTATTAAATTGATCCGAATCAATGGAAAATAAATAAACCAATGAAATACTCATAGCTATCTGCACTCTATGGCCTAACAACAGAAACGGAGATTTGCATGCGGTCGCATCCTAAACTAAAGGCCTTTAATTTTGAAAAATGGGTCGACGAAAATGCCGATCAGTTAAAACCACCCGTTGGCAATAAGTTGATACATACAGATTCGGATATGATTGTAATGGTGGTTGGAGGCCCAAACAGGCGCGTTGATTTTCATGATGATCCGGCTGAAGAGTGGTTTTATCAGTTAAAGGGAGACATGATACTGAAAATAGCGGATGAAGGCGGTATTTATGATTTGCCTATCCGAGAAGGTGAGGTCTTTATGCTACCGCGACATATTTTGCATGCTCCTCAACGTCAGAAAAATTCAATCGGTATTGTTGTGGAAGGACCTCGACAAGC
>CAZXSC010000104.1:0-9818 GCA_964643045.1 uncultured Rhodospirillaceae bacterium | reverse complement strand
AAGAGAGATCCGCTTTGGCATCTTGTCAGCGGCAAAGTCTAACGCATGAATTATGGTTGGAAATTGTATAGCGTCGTCGGCTAAGTCGACAGATGGGCGACCAATTCTCATAAAATCCTCCCGATATTTAGTCTTTGCTTGAGTATAGTTTGAGATTCCTAATTACAAAAGACTTGAGTGTTATGGATGATCCTGCGTGGCGGGGTAGAAATATCGCCGAGCTTATTTCATGCCGAGAAATATTGGAAACCGCAAGGCTAGTGTCGGAAACGGGATAATTGCAAATCTTAATCACGAACAGATTATTGGTTAAGAGAAGGCCTTATTAAAGCGCCACGTTAAGTAATCTCCGCAGGTAATTGGTTCCTCTTTGCTAACGTAATTTGAACCAAAGATCGCCCTTGCATCAATTATTGTATCTGGATCAGGGTCAAAGGCTAAAACCAAAGAAAGCCGTTCTTGTCCCGACTGATTTATCACACGGTGTGGAGTAGATCGGTAAACACCATCTGTCCACCTAGATAGTAAATCTCCTACATTCACGATAAGAGAACCCTCGATAGGTGGAGCATGTACCCATTTACCATCTAGATTTTTAACCTGAAGACCTCCGACCGAGTCTTGGCAAAGGACTGTCAAAAGCCCAAAGTCTGTGTGCGGGCCTACCCCAAACTGTTCTTCTCCTAACTCCTCTGATTGTTGAGGGTAATAAACATAGGAGGCCCGACTAAGGGGTTGCGAAAGATTACGGAGGAAAAACTCTTCCTCAAGGCCAAGTCCAAGTGCAAAACCACGCATCAAATGCCAAGCTACATTATTAATTTCATTAAAGTAGTTGTTAGCGAGTTCTTGCATTTCCGGTACAAATGCCGGCCATTTGTTATCTCCACGCACGTAATGGTCACCAGCTTCCTTATGCATCTTGCTCTCTGACCCCCAGATAAAGCTCTCTTTTAAGTCTGCCTTAGCGTCATCCTCCATTTTAGAGCGATCGGGACCAAGCCAACCGCGATGGTGCGTCGAAACAGAAACCCCGGCCTTATCCGATTCAGGCGCACGAAAAAATCTAAATGCACTGGCGCGAGCCGTTTCAATTGTTTTTTGAGAAACACCATGACCATTAATATAAATAAAACCGATTTCCTGGCTCGCTCTATGTAATGATTTAGCCACGTCAGCCGGATTAGTACCATTACGAAGAGGCGTAATATCAATTACCGGTATCAAATTAGAATCAATAGACCTTGCTTCCGCGTAACTCACTTTGATTACTCCCTAAATTAGGCGAACTTCATCGTATAAAATTTTCCAGTTTTTGGGTACCTAATTTTTTTCTGTGTAATATCCAACAGTGTCACCCTCTGTTGAAACACCGAGACCATTAAGAGTACGGTTCACGTAGTTGAAGTAACAAATAATCTGATTCGCTTCAAGAATCTGCCCATCATCAATTCCCGCAGATTTTAAAGAATCGACATCCGATTCTATGATTTTTGATGGCATCAGTGTTAATTTTTCCGCATAAACCAATAAAGCCAGTTCTTGTCCAGAAAAAGCGTCTTCCGGCCTGCGTTTATATAAAGCTTCCTCAATTTCATTAGCCCGCACTTCATCACCAATCAAATGTCGGGCATTCGCCCAATGATTTTCCAATGAATAACCGCAGTCATTCAAGATTGACACATATGAACTAATAGTTTCTTGAAACCAGGTGGGTAAAGTATTGGCTTCGTCATGTAGCGCCGCTTTATACAAAATTACGTGACCGCGCATAGTATTCGGCCTCAGAGAATGGACACGCATAACATTATCAACCGTTCCATGCGGTGTCCTTGATAATGCGAGTATATCTAGCAAATTCTTATCCGCTTCTTCATCGGTTATCATTTTAATCCAAGCTGACATTTACTCCACTCCTCATGTTTGTTTATCAGCGTTCATACGCTTTTCTAACCACCTTATACCTGCAGAAACTATCAAAATTAGAACCAAGTATTCGAGGACCAGGACAGTATAAACCTCCAGAGGACGGTATTCCGTCACGACCAACTCGTTAGCTTTTCGCGTCAACTCTTGCATACCAATAACCGAAACTAACGAAGACATCTTCAGCATATATACTAGCTGGTTACCAAGAGCCGGCAATACTCGACGTATGGCCTGCGGTAAAATTACAAACCTCATAGTATCTATATAATTTAGAGAAATTGAGTGGGAAGCTTCGTACTGACCTTTGTCAACAGATTGAATGCCCGCCCGGAATATTTCAGCTTCGAAAGCGCTATCCGAAATCGCCAAAGCTATAACCCCTGCCCAAAAAACATCTATGGTAATCCCAGCCATTTGGGGCAATCCATAATAGACCCAGAGGATAAGGACTAGGATCGGTATGGCTCGAACCATTTCCACATAAAATCTATTAATTCCACGCATGGAACGGTTTTTTGATAAGGCCGGTAAGGCAACAATTAGTCCTACCAATATAGATATTATAATGGCCGTCACCGACAATAGTATTGTGTAATATAAACCACTCAATAAAAAACGAAGGTTTATAATTCCACCTTCAGTCGAAGGATTAACAACATACCAGCCCCAATTTCCCGAACAGCCCACGAGTACGAACGAAAATATAATAATTAGGACAATTTTGTTCATCTATATTTCCTAATGGTGAAGTATCTTATCTAAGAAATCTTGACATCGCTGACTTTCTGGACTCGTAAAAAATTTGTCTGGGTCGGCAGATTCAACGATCTCACCCTCATCCATAAAAACCATTGTATCGGCAACATTTCGTGCAAATCCAGTTTCATGTGTGACACAAATCATGGTCATACCGCTATTTGCAAGTTCCGTCATAACCTCAAGAACTTCTTTTATCATCTCTGGATCAAGGGCTGAAGTTGGTTCATCAAATAAAATAATCTTCGGTTCCATGCAAAGGGTTCTGGCTATTGCTACTCGTTGCTGTTGTCCTCCAGAGAGTTGAGAGGGATATTTCGTGGCCTGTTCAGGAATGCGAACTCGCTCAAGGTACCTCATACCTAAATCATCCGCCTCTGATTTGCTCATTTTTCGAGCACGCATGGGTCCCAAAGTCAGATTTTCTAGAACGGTGAGATGGGGGAAAAGGTTAAACTGTTGGAATACCATTCCAACTTTGGATTTAATTTTGGTGAGACTATCGGCACCATGGTCTAACAGAACATCGTCCACGATTATTTTGCCAGACTGGTGGGCCTCCAGTCCGTTGATACAGCGAATTAAAGTTGATTTACCGGAGCCGGAAGGACCACATATAACAACCCGTTCACTTTTCGACACATCTAGCGAAACATCTTTCAGCGCCTGAAAGTCGCCAAAACTTTTATAAACGCTTTCAACATAGATTATTTGATCGTTCTTTTTTGACGTCATGTGCTTTCCCAATACACTAATTTACGGGATAATAAAATAAATTGAAGTATTATCTAATCCATACAATGTGTTGCATTTCAATGATTTGCAAGCGATGATCAGAACTAGAATTAACCACGGAGAAAAAAAATGAAATTCACAAAAATAATGATCAGTTTTATTGCAACTATAGGTTTGGTTTTCGCCATGACAACCAGTTCCTTCGCTGGTTCAATATTGCAGGACGTTCTAAATGGCGGGGTCCTAAAAGTTGGAACAACGGGTGACTGGAATCCAATGACGATTAAAGATCCAAAAACAAATTCATATAAGGGTTATGACATTGACGTTATGACCGAATTAGCCAAGGACCTCGGCGTAAAGGTTGAATTTGTTGCAACTGACTGGAAAACATTAGTTAGCGGTGTGACATCAGGTAAATATCACATGACGGGCTCTGCTTCCGTATCGCCGAAGCGTGCTAAAGCTACCGGTTATTCCACCAGTTATTTTTCGTTAGCCACTGTGCCGCTTACATTGAAAAAAAATGCTAATAAATATAAAGACTGGGGTGATTTGAACAAACCAAATGTAACCGTCGCAGCAACACTCGGTACGGTGCAAGAAAAATACGTGAAACTATTTTTCCCAAAAGCAAAGTATAAGATTGTTGAGGCCCCTGCCCGTGATTTCCAAGAAGTTCTTGCTGGCAGAGCAGACGCACATATTACATCCAACGTTGAAGCTTATAAATTAGCTGAAAAGTATCCCCAAATGATGGTTGTGCCAGTCAAAGCACCAAAGGCTCGGACCCCAATAGCTATGTTATTGCCTCAAGCTGATCAAATATGGATTAACTACGTGAATACGTGGATTGGTCTAAAAACCGAGCGAGGATTCTTCGACAAACTTGGGCGCAAGTGGAAATTGCAAAACTAGAGAAGACGGGCACAAATGTGCCCCTCTTTTTTCAATGTTGACTGTTTATACAGTCCCCATAAGTCTCTACTGTGCGAAATTACGCATTGTTTTGCGTCATAAGCAAGTGGAATGGGAAGAACGCCCACCAACCGGGGGATATGGTTCGGACGAGTATAAAAGGATCGTTGTTTCAGGAAATCTTCCAGCATTGGAGGACGGAAGTCTGCTGGTTGCCGATTCCGAGGCGATTGCCGAATACTTGGAAGAGAAACACCCTTCCCCATCTATGCTGCCAACTGAACCGGGTCTCCGTGCCAAAGCACGCGAGTTAAGTCGCTTTCACGATACACGTCTTGAACCAGAATTACGGAAACTTTTCAAAAATCTGTCTATGAAAGACCGTGACACTAGATTAAATGAACTTCAAGCAGCTGAAATAAATAAACGCCTCCTTCAGCTTTCAGAAATGATTGATCATTCTGCCAAACATCTCTTATTAGCTCATTGCGGCTACCCCATAAGCTTTGCCTGGATCGAAGCCTTGATACCCCTGCTATCCTTAGAAGTGAATTGGCCAAAAAAGGTATCAACCTGGCGCAAAAAAATTGAGACGTTTCCTGCTGTCACTGAAGAACTCGCTGACTACAGACCAAAGCTGAGAAATTGGCTGGATACTGTATGAGACTCGATTTAGCTACTTGGCAGGAAGTGGATGATTATTTAATAAATTCCGACGGCATCATTATACCAACAGGATCTACCGAACAACACGGCCCCATGGGATTGATAGGAACGGATGCGCTTTGCGCCGAGAAAATAGCTCATGAAGCTGGAGAAAAAATGAATGTTTATGTAGCGCCAACCGTAGCGTACACACCCGCACCGTTCAATATGGCGTTTCCCGGCACTATTTCAATTTCTGTTTCATTGTTTGAATCTTTAGTAAATGAAATAATTCTAGCCTTAACACACCACGGTTTTAAAACCTTTTATTTTATTAACGGTCATGGCGCTAACCTAACACCTTTAAGGCGAGTTGCCACAAAATTTCCGGACATCAATATACGGATTAAAAGTTGGTGGGAATTTACCTCTGTGGAAAAATTAAGGCTTCAAAATTTTGGCGACTGGGAAGGAATGCACGGAACCCCATCCGAAATAGCGATTACCCAAATAACTCACCGCATCCTGCCTCCCGGCGATGCTCTGTATCCGCCAGAGAAACTATCGGCTTCATACATAAAAGAACATTCTGGAGATCGTCACGGACCACCAGAGATCCATCGGGCCAAATTTCCCGATGGCCGGGTTGGCTCTCATTCTGCACTGGCCAGTAGAGAAGCCGGTATTGCAATCGCCAACGCTGCCGTAAATGCACTCATAAAGGATTATTTAGAATTAAGTACGGAGCATTAAAAACGGGGCTAAAACTAATGCGAAAATTACTACGTATCGCAACTAAACGCCCAGATAACGGCGCTGCAGCTCTTCATCCTTTTTTAGCTCCTTAGACCCTCCAGACCAAACGACTACGCCTTTCTCGATGATATAATGCTTATCAGCAATTCTCGTTAAAGCTTCAACATTTTTGTCAATCACTAAAATTGACTGCCCGGCCGATTTCAGCTGCTCGAGAACACGCCATATATCGTCACGCACCAACGGAGCCAAACCCTCTGTCGCTTCGTCAAGAATAAGTAGGTCAGGATTAGTCATCAAAGCGCGTGAAATGGCGAGCATTTGTTGCTCGCCTCCAGATAGTTGATTGCCCGCATTCCATTGACGGTCGGCTAAGAGAGGAAACAAGGACAATATTTTCTCCACTGTCCACGGATCGGGCTTATCACCGCGGTTTGCTGCCGTCGCGACCAAATTCTCATAAACACTTAGATTTGGAAATATCTGCCGCCCTTCCGGCACAAGGCCAAGCCCTGCCTGGGCAACCTTAAAAGAGTGCTCACCATTTATCCGCTCTCCTTTGAAAAATATTCCGCCGGAATGAGGATAAATTAACCCCATGATTGAGCGGATAGTTGTTGTCTTTCCCATTCCATTTCGACCGAGAACCGTAACAACCTCACCGACACCTACTTCCAATGAAATTCCAAATAGAACTTGAGAAGCACCATAGGAGCTTTCGATATTATCGAGACGCAGCAATTCTGCCATTAAGCATCTCCCAGGTATGCTTGGCGAACTTCAACATTATTTCTAATCTCCTCTGGCGAACCACAAGCGATAGCACGTCCGTAGACCAAAACTGTTATCCTGTCCGCCAAGGCAAATACCGCATCCATATCATGCTCAATCAAAAGCATAGTATATTTGCCTTTCAATGAATTCAAAAACTCTGTTACCCGAGAAGATTCTTCCGGGCCCATTCCCGCCATTGGTTCATCCAGCAATAACATCTTAGGTGATGTTGCCAGTGCCATAGCAACCTCAAGCTGACGTTGCTCGCCATGGGCAAGGTTGTCGGCTAGAATGTCAGACTTATCCTGAAGACCTGTATCTTTTAACACTGCCATTGCTTTATTAGCCAAATTAATATCCTTGCCTGCATCTTCCCAGAAGCGAAAACTATGGCCTTCACGCGCCTGAATTGACATGGCTACATTATCAAGAACGGAAAAATCCTTGAATATCGAAGTAATTTGATAGGATCTAACCAACCCCGCCAAACAACGGTTCGGGGCAGATAAGTGATTTATTTGGTTTCCATCAAAAAATATGGCGCCGCTATCGGAATCTAACATTCCCGACAGTTGATGGATGAGCGTTGTTTTTCCGGCGCCATTTGGCCCAATTATTGCGTGTATTTCTCCCTTCTCGGCCTCCATACTAAATGAATCGATTGCGACCAATCCTCCAAAACGTTTCACCAAATTTTCAACTTTTAATATAATGTCAGCCATTTGGCCCCTCAAATTTTTTCAGGAAACCATCCACGCCACCCCGAGCAAAAAGCACAACTAAAATTAGAAAAGGTCCAAATATCAGATGCCAAGACTCGGTAATATTTGAGAGAACTTCCGACAAAAATAAAAAAATGATCGCACCGCCCAACGGGCCCATAACTGAGCCCATACCCCCTAATACAACCATGAAAATAAGTTCGCCGGAGAACGTCCAAAATAACAAATCAGGGCTGACAAAGTCTTCAAAATTTGCTGTTAGCAAACCAGACAAACCGCACATCATGCCAGCAATAACAAATGCAACGAGCTTATAACCGAAAGTTGGATATCCAATTGAGCGCATGCGCTCATTATTCGATTTAGCCGCCCGGAGAACCCGGCCAAACCTAGAGTTCACGAGACGGTAACATAGATATAAACAAGCAATCATGAGAACAAAGGATGTGTAATACATTGTCATGGCATCATTAACGTCAAAAAATGTGAGACCAAAATCACTTCTAGCGTCAATGGTTAAGCCGTCATCACTTCCATACTTCTCAACACTAACGCTCAAAAAATACATCATCTGCGCAAAGGCGAGGGTTATCATAATGAAATAGACGCCCCGTGTTCGCAAGCTGATAGCACCGATAACAAGGGCAAAAAAACCACTCATAATGAGCCCCAGCGGCCATTGAATGTAGGCACTTTCAATCCCATGAGAAGATAAAATACCAACCGAATAACCACCGATCCCGACAAATACCGCATGACCAAAACTAATTAATCCACCATAGCCCATAATCAAATTAAGGCTGATTGCCGCTATTGTAACAATCATGATGCGGGCAAAAACATCTGTAAAAAATTCCTGGCCGATTGCCGGCGCAATAACAGGCATAAAAATACATAATAAAATTAATGTAGTATTATATATGCCACGGGGCGTTTTCAATATTTCTAAATTCATAACGCCGTTCCTATGCACCTTTGGGTGGAAATAGACCACTTGGCTTTATAGCGAGGATAATGGCCATCAAAATATAGATCAGCATGGAAGAAAGGGCTGGACCAGCCGTCTCAGCTGCCACTGAATCCATAAATGATAAAAGAGCCACGTCGATAAAAGACCGGCCCATAGTATCAATGATTCCTGTTAGGATTGCGGCAATAAAGGCCCCCTTTATTGAACCAATCCCCCCAATAACAATCACAACAAAAGCGAGGATCAGCATTCCCTCACCCATTCCACTTTCTGCTTGGGTAATTGGTGTAATAATCATGCCTGAAAAACCGGCTAGCACGGCACCAAGTCCAAAAACCAACGTAAAAAGTAATTTGATGTTAATTCCGAGAGCTCCTACCATTTCACGGTTCGAGGCACCCGCACGAATGAGCATGCCTATTCGCGTCTTGGAGACCAACAGATATAGCAATACGGCAACCAACAACCCACTAACGATGATGACTACACGATAGTCGGGAACAGTTATATCGCCGGGTAATTTTAGTGTCCCAGAGAGATAAGGGGGTAGATTAATACCAGTACCCTCGGGACCCCAGACTAATAAGAACAATTCATTGAAAAACACAATAAGGCCAAAAGTTGCGAGAACCTGATCCAAGTGGTCACGTTCGTATAGGGTTCGCAAAACCGATAACTCTAACAGCAAACCTGCAATTAACATAGCGGGTAAAGCTAGAATCATACCTAAGATAAGGCTGTCTGTTAATTCCACCAATGTCGCTGCGAAAAATGCGCCAAACATGTATAGCGTTCCATGAGCTAGATTGACCAAATCCATAATTCCAAAAATCAAGGTCAAGCCCGCAGCTATTAAAAATAATATAATTCCCAGCTGGAACCCATTGAAAAACTGCTCGGCAAGTAGAGTATAATTCATGCGATTTTATCGTACTTTCAAAAGAAAATAGTGCTGGAGTATCTTAGCACGCCAGCACTATTAATTTTTTTTTAGTGTAACAAAATTACTTAGCCTACATCTTACAATTACCAGAATTTACTGGAGCATGATCCTTTAGAACGGGCCCTCCCACTCGAGAACGTTGCCATTGCCCGCCTTTGTTGACCACTGTACGTGCATAGAAATTCTGAATTGGAAAGTGATTGTGGCCGAACTTGATTCTGCCACGGACGGACTCAAAATCCGCTTCTTCCATGCCCTTTCGAACGGCATCAATATTTGAAACATCGCCCTTAGCGGCTCTAATTCCAGCAGCTATTAAGTTCAATGCATCATAAGCTTGAGCAGCGTAATGGGCAGGAATTTGTCCTTTATAATGCTTTTTAAATGCTGGAACAAATTTCTTTGTTGCCGGATTATCAAAATCAGGAGCCCAAAAATTAGTATCCAACGTTCCAAGAAGATGTGTCATGTTACGTTTTTGGAAAATTGGTAAATTAGCTCCATCAATAGAAAAAACATTATAAAGAGGAATCGTTTTGTTCAACCCAGCTTGTTCATACTGAGTAAAAAATGCTGGCCCCCAAGCTCCGGGATAAAAGACAAAAACCCCGTCAGGCTTTGCTGCCCTAATTTTAGCTAAATCAGCAGACCAATCTCTCAGGCTCATTGG